>CAYLYQ010000039.1:1275-18531 GCA_964388105.1 uncultured Acidimicrobiaceae bacterium | reverse complement strand
GCCCCGGCGCCGATGGCCCTGGTGATCGTGGGTCAGCGGGCTTCGTCTCTCATGAAGAGTCGACCGAGGACCCAGAGGCCGGCGAGGCCAACGAGCCCGTACACGATCCGGCTTGCCGTGTTGGTCTCTCCGAAGTCGAGACCGAAGATCGCGGCGACCAGATCGAACTCGGCCACAGCCACCAAACCCCAGTTCAGGGCTCCGATGCCGGCGAGGAGACGGGCTGCCATGTCGATTCCGCTCATGTCTGCACCTTTCTCTGCAGGAGCCCGGCCTTACCCGTCGATCCATTGCGAACACTGGCCGGGTTCGGTGAAAAAGCTAGCCCATCGGCCCACGGCTGGGCCGGATAGTCTCGACCTGTGGACGTAGTCGGCTGGCTGCTCGAATCGGATCCATCGATCCGATGGCAGACGATGCGCGACCTCCTCGACGCACCGCAGGAGGAGTGGGCCGCGGAGCGTGCGAAGGTGGAAACGGAAGGGTGGGGAGCCACTCTCCTCTCCCATCAGGACGAGGACGGCCAGTGGGCCGGCGGAGCCTTCTTTCCCGCAGGGTTCACCCGCGAGGAGTGGGTGCAAGAGGGCCAGCCATGGACGGCCACGCACTGGGCAATCGGCCAGCTGCGCGAACTCGGGCTCGACCCCACAAGTGACCGGGCGCAGAAGATGGTCGCCCTGATCGGCCAGAACTCGCGGTGGGACCATGACGGCCAGCCGTTCTGGGAAGGCGAAGTCGAGGAGTGCATCAACGGCCGGACCGTGGCCGACGGCGCCTACTTCGGAGTCGACGTCTCGCCGATCGTCGAGCGCCTCGTCACTGAACGCCTCGAGGATGGTGGCTGGAACTGCGAACGGGCGGAGGGCTCCACCCGCTCGTCGTACCACTCGACGATCAACGTCCTCGAAGGCCTGCTCGAACACGAGACCGCCACTGGCGGGTCCCCCGAGGTTTCGGAAGCTCGCCGGACGGGCGAGGAGTACCTCCTCCAGCGATCGCTGTTCCGAAGGCTGAGCGACGGCCAACCTGCCGACGACCAGTTTCTCCGGTTCGTGCACCCAAGTCGGTCGCGCTACGACGTGCTCCGCGGCCTGGACTACTTCCGGGCCGCCGACAGGCGCGACCCGCGCATGGAAGAGGCGGTGGAGCACGTCCGATCGCGGCGGCTCGGCGACGGCAGCTGGCCGCTCGACTGGTCCCAGCGGGGGCGGACCTGGTTCACGATGGAGGAGGTCGGAAGACCCTCGCGGTGGATCACGCTGCGGGCCTCGCGCGTTCTCCGCTGGTGGGACGAATCCGGGCCTCTCGGTCGGTAGCGCGGACCGACGCCTGGATCCGGCCCCGACCCGAGAAACCTGGACTTTCGACCCTGACCGACCCCCCACCAGACCGGGTAGTTTCGGGATGGAACCCGACAGAGGAGCCCTCTTGAAACTCGCAGACAAGATCGTCGTCGTCACCGGGGCGGGAAGCGGCATTGGCCGCCAGGTGGCCCTGCAAGCGCTCGGGCGTGGCGCCAGGGTCGCCGCAGTCGACCTCCGGCAAGAAGGCCTGGATGAAACCGCCGGTCTGGCCGCCGCCGTGACCGAGCTCGTCACGTTCCAGGCCGATGTCACCGACCGGGCCGCCGTCGAGGCCCTGCCCCAGAAGATCACCGAATCCCTCGGCGCTCCCGACGCGATCATCCACTGCGCCGGGATCATCCAGCCCTTCGTCAAGATCGCCGAGCTCGAATACAGCGCGATCGAGCGGGTGGTGGCCGTCAATCTGTGGGGCACGATCCACATGGTCAAGGCCTTCCTCCCGGGCCTCCTCGAGAGGCCCGAAGCGCATGTGGCGCTGGTGTCGTCAATGGGCGGATATCTGCCCGTCCCCGGTCAGGCCGTGTACGGGGCGACCAAGGCCGCGGTCAAGCTTCTCGGTGAGGCTCTCTACGCAGAGACGCTCGATACGAACGTCGACGTGTCGGTGATCATGCCGGGTGCGGTGGGCACCAACATCACTGCACACTCCGGGGTGGAGGCGCCAGTGGGCGGCGAAGACGCTTCGCAGCACAAGGTGACCTCCGCCGAGGACGCCGGCAGGATCATCCTCGACGGCATCGAGTCGGACGACCTCCACATCTTCGTCGGCCGTGACGCCCTGACGATGAACCTGCTCTCCAGGGCGGCACCGAAGCGGGCCACGCACCTGATTCAGAAGCAGATGAAGGGCTTGCTCGAGCGAGCCTGATCCAGGAGGTCTTTCCGGCCGACACCGCGTCGGATCGATCACGACTCAGTGTCGAATCGATGACGACTCGCTGTCGGTGACGAGACCTCCTTTGATCCCGGCTCCATGGAACTGGGATTCGTCCACTATCTGCCGGTGGCAACGACCCTCGTCGCCGCGGTCTTCACGACTGTCCTGTGGCGGCACTGGCGTCGTAAGCCCGACGCTCGATATCTCCTCTGGTGGACCATCGGCGTCGCGCTGTACGGCATCGGGACGCTGACCGAAGCCCTGACGACCCTGTTCGGGTGGAGCGAACCGGTGTTCCGGGCCTGGTACATCGCGGGCGCCCTTCTCGGCGGCGCCCCACTAGCCCAGGGGACGGTCTACCTCCTCCTTCCTCGGAGGAGAGCAGATCGCCTCGCCATTCTCCTCATCGCCTACGTGGCGATCGCTTCCGCGTTCGTCATCTCCACCCCTCTCGACATGAGCCTGGTCGAGACTCACCGTCTCAGCGGCGACGTCATCGAGTGGGAGCTCGTCCGGTTGTTCTCCCCGCTGGTCAACCTCTACGCAGTCGTCTTCCTGATCGGTGGGGCGGTCTGGTCGGCGGTTCGATATCGACGGCAAGGGGTCACCGGCGCCCGGGTACGCGGGAACGTGCTCATCGCCGTCGGCGCAATTCTTCCCGGCATTGGCGGGTCCTTCGCCAGGGCCGGGATAGTCGAGGTCCTGTACGTGACCGAGCTGATCGGTCTCGTCCTGATCTGGCTCGGCTACCGGCAGATCGCCGGTGACCGCACCCCCTCGATCCACCGCTCCCAGAGGAACGTACCTACCCGATGAAGGAGACACCACCCATGAGACTGAAAGCCCTGGCCGCACTCCTGGCCGTCGTGGCCGCGGCCTGCGGAGGCTCGGCCGGAGACACGACCACCAGCGAGCCGTCCACGACCACGACCGCCGACAACACGAGCACATCCTCAGCCGACACCACCACCACCCAGCCCGAGGGGTGGTCGTTCACGGGCCCGGACGGTGTCGTCACCGACATCGAAAACGTGGCACGAGTGGTCTCACTGAATGGAGACATCACCGAGATCATCTTCGAGCTCGGGCTCGGTGACAACGTGGTCGCCGTCGATGTCACCACGACCTACCCGGAGGCAGCGGCGGCGCTCAACGAAACCGGCGCCACTGTCGGTTTCCACCAGCAGTTGACCCCGGAGGCAGTCCTGCGCTTCGAGCCGACGCTGGTGATCGGTGACATGCAGGTGGCACCCGTCGAGACGATCGAGCAACTTCGACAGGCAGGAATACCCGTCGCCCTCATCGAGACGCAGGTCACGCTCGAAGGTGTCGAGAAGAAGATCCGGGACGTCGCCACCATCCTGGGTGTCCCCGAGGTGGGCGGCACCTTGGCCGAGAGCGTGATGTCCGACATACGAGCGGCGCAGGCCCGTGTCGACGGCAACGAGGACGATCCGAACGTCGCATTCCTTTACACGCGGGGCCCGCAGCTGCTGCTCATTTTCGGGCGGGGGATGCCAACGCAGGCGATGATCGAGGGAGCGGGGGCCACAGATGCGGGCGTGACTGCCGGCGTGATGGGAGCCGCTCCTCTTACCCCCGAAGCTCTTGTGGCGGCGGCTCCCGATGTCATCGTTGTTCCGGAGTCCGGGCTCCAAGCTCTCGGCGGCACCGAGGCCCTGCTGGCCATCCCCGGGGTGTCCGATACTCCGGCCGGCCAGAACGAGGCCATCCTCGTCTACGACGAGGCGTTCTTCTTCAACCTCGGACCGCGCGTCGCCCACGCCCTCAGCCAGTTCATCGACGACCTCTATCCCGACCTCGCTGGTTGAGCGCCGACGAGGCCCAGAAGCAGAAGTCCCGCGCCCGCTGGTTCATCGGCGGGCTCGGGCTGGTCGCAGCGGCGATGGCACTCGTCTCGCTCACCCAGGGGGCGGTACAGGTCGGCCTCTCCGAAGCCCTGCGAGTCCTGGCGCGCCGAGTCGGTCCGGGCGACCCGGTGGCGGGCCAGGCTGACTCAGTGGTGTGGGGCATCAGAACCCCGCGAACCCTGCTCGGGATCATTGTCGGCGCCACTCTCGGCGCCGCGGGCGTGGCCCTCCAAGGAGTCCTACGAAACCCGCTCGCAGACCCGCACCTGCTCGGCATCGGACCCGGTGCCGCAATCGGAGCCGCCCTCGGAGCATCGGCCGGCGGCTTGCAGGGGGCCATCGCCGGGGGTGCGGCAGCGGGCGTGCTGACAGCCTTCGTCGTTCGACGCCTCGGTCGAACCATGACCTTCGACGGTCCTCGCCTCGTGCTCGCTGGTGCGGCCCTCGGAACGACCTTAAGCGCCTGGGTTGGCTTCGTCGTCTTCGGTCTCGATCGGACAGTGGTGCCACCCATCGAGTTCTGGCTGCTCGGCAGTCTCGCCGGGGCTACTTGGCGCGGGCTCGGGACCGTCACCTTCATCGTCACTACCTGTCTGGCGGTCCTGATCTCATCCCGGCGCCTCCTCGACATCCTGGCCCTCGGCGACCGAGAGGCTCGCCAGCTCGGCGTCGACGTCGACCTGGTGGCCACCATCCTCTACATCGTCGTCGGTGCCGCGGTCGGCGCCACCGTCGGCCCGGTCGGCATCGTCCTCTTCGTCGGGCTTCTCATTCCCTTCCTGGTGCGACCACTGGCCGGGCCTGGTCACGGAGGAGTGCTCGCGGCAGCCATGATCGCGGGAGCGGCGTTTCTCGTCGGCTCCGACGTCCTGGCCCGCCTCCTCCTGGAACCGATCGAGTTGCCGGTCGGAGTGGTCACCGCCGTGGTGGGCGGGCCGCTGTTCGTTTGGCTGGTCTCCCGGAGTCGACGTGCCTGATGCCACGACGCTGGTCGCGAACGATGTGACACAATCGATCGATGAGTTTCGCCTCGAAGGAGTTCGGCTCGAGGTCAGGCCGGGGGAGCATCTTGGCCTGCTGGGCCCCAACGGATCCGGCAAAACCACACTTGTCGGGCTTCTCGCCGGTGAGAACCATCCGCAAACCGGAGTCGTCACCATCGGCGAGGAGGATGTGCGAGGCGTCGAACCGGGGCGGCTGGCAACGCTTCGAGCGGTGCTCACGGACTCGGCCGACGCGAGACTGCCTTTCGACGTCCGAACGGTCGTCGCCATGGGCAGGTACCCCCACCGGCATGACCCGACGGTGTCGGCGGATGACGATCGCCGTTTGGTGGAGTCCGCCATGCGCCGGGCGGACGTGTCCCATCTCGCCGAGCGCGTTCATGGCACCCTCTCCACTGGGGAGAGGTCCCGCGTGGCCTTTGCCAGGGTGCTCGCCCAGGACACGCCCGTCCTCCTTCTCGACGAGCCCGCGGCCTCACTCGACATCGGCCACACCGAGCTGGTCCTCGAGGAAGCCAAGCTGGCGGCGGCATCCGGCGCGACGGTGGTGTCCGTCATCCACGATCTCAACGCCGCCGCCCGGCATTGCACAACGCTCTGCCTCCTCGATCGGGGCCGGGTGGTCGCCGAGGGGTCTCCATGGGAGGTCCTCGACGGAGAACTGCTGTCCCGGGTGTACCGGACGCCGCTCAGGGTGATTCCGCATCCCGACCGAGAGATTCCGCTGGTCCTGCTCTAGGGCTCAGCGGGAAGCGGCTTCGACCTGGCTCAGCTTCGGTGCAGGATCGCGCAGCGAGCGGCGCATCGCCCAGGCCAGGGCGGCGAGCCCACCGGCCACTGCCACTCCGAAGACGCCACCCGTCAACTCGGTGAGAACGACACCGACGACGGCGATCTGGGTCGCCACCGCCACGGCACGGCTGGTGGGACGGAAGCGCTCGATCGAACGGTGCAGGTTCATGAGCCCGGCCGAGGTGCGCACATTGGCGCCCGGGAGGATGGCAAGGCCGCGGATCAGGCCGAAGCCGGTGACGACTAGGAATGCGAAGAGCGGCCGGCCGGAGAGCGCCGCCAGCACCACCATCAGATAGACCGTGGCGCTCATGACGAAGGTGGCGACGCCCACCCCGAGCTGCCATCCGAAGCCGAGGCCGTAGACCCACGACCGGTAGCGATCGAGCCATGACCGGTTCACCTGCCGGGGGTTGGACGGGAGCCGCCAGCCGCCGATGCTCAGGTCGGATGCGAGGGTGACGGCGGCGGCGAGCGCAGCCGCCGCCAGCGCGGCGCCGATCGGGAGATCGACGGCACGCACGAGAACCGCTCCCCCCGCAGCGAGGGTGCCCAGGGTGGCGCCACCCGCGATGGTTCCGAGGATGAACCAGACGACCGTCTTCCAGTAACGGTTGCCGCGGCCGGTCTCGGTGAGGGGGGTGATCGACGAGAGCATGGACACACCGCAGGGCGACCAGGTGCCGCGGACTGCCGCGACCACCGCCACGGCCACTGCCGACGCGATCAGGATCTCCATGAGCCCTGAATCTACCCCATTAGTGCCAGGGGCCGAACCTCCAAACTGAGTGGGGGCGGTCCCGTCGAGACAGGACCACCCCCACGGCTCCGGGTAGGGAGCTCTCTCTGCCCGCGTCCGGCCAAGGCAATGGCGGGCAAGTTGTTGATACCGCGCTGGGTCATTATCCGCCCACGGAGCGTGGCGGATATGGGCTGTGCGACCTATGCGCGGTCGAGTGCAGCCGAGAGGTCGGTGATCAGGTCGGAGGGCGACTCCAACCCGATGGACATGCGCACGGTCGAGGGGCTGATTCCCTGGGCGAGCTTCTCCTCGTCCGGAATGGAGAAGTGACTCGCATTCCAGGGTTGGGACACGATGGTCTCGGTTCCGCCGAGAGAGACGGCGTGGCGAATCAACTGCAGGGCGTCGAGGAACCGGAAGCACTCCTCCTCGCCGCCGGCGACGTCGAAAGTCACCATCGCGCCCGGGCCGAGACACTGCCTCTTGTAGGCGTCGTAGCCGGTGTCGTCGGGGCCGAGGAGACTCAGGTGCAACACCCGCGTCACCTTGGGGTGGCTCGCCAGGAACCCCGCCACAGAGGTGGCCGTCGCCGCCTGCCGCTCGACACGGACCTGGAGGGTCTCCAGGCTGCGCGTCAGGAGCCAGGCCGTCCAGGGCTGGGCGGTCGACCCGATCTGGTAGCGGAGCTTCCGCAGCGGCTCGATCAGTTCGGCCCGACCGGCAACCGCACCTGCGGTGAGGTCGGAGTGGCCGCCCAGGTACTTGGTGGCCGAATGGACGATCAGGTCGAAGCCGTGGCGCACAGGCCGCTGGAACACCGGGCTGAGGAAGGTGTTGTCACACAACGCGACTGCTCCGTGCCGTTTCGCCAACCCGGAGAGCATGTCGAGGTCGAAGATGTCGTTGGTCGGGTTGGCCGGTGACTCCACGTAAATCATCGCCGGCGTTCGCCCGTCCAGGAGGCGCTCCAGGTCGTCGGCTGAGTCGTCGGGCCCGTAGGCGACGGCGACGACGCCGAGGTCGGACATGAGGTCGCGCAACAGTGTCGCCGTGCCGCCGTATACCGGGGTCGAGTAGAGGACCAGATCGCCGGGACGGAGATGGCGCAGGAAGATCGTGGCCAGCGCCGCCATGCCGCTGTTGAACAGCGCGGCCGCCTCGCACTCCTCCCAGGCGGCGATGCGCGCCTCGGCCACCCGCAGGTTGGGGGCATCGAGGCGGCTGTAGCTGAACCCGATGTCTGCGCCCTCCGGATCAGCGCCTCCGTAGACGACCTCGAAGTAACGACGGCCCTCTTCGGCCGACCCGAAGACATAGGTCGAGGTCTCGTAGAGCGGAACCCTCAATGATCCCCCGTGGCGTGCCGGGTCGTTACCGGCCGAGACCGAAGTGGTTTGAGGATCGAGAGGCCGGTCGCCCTTGCTCACGGTGTCAGCCTAGAGCAGACTTCGGTAGTGCCCATCGACGTCATCGAGTCGGCTTTCGAGATCCTCCGGGGCAAGGAGCGCATCCTGGTGTTCACCGGTGCCGGGCTGTCGACCGAGTCGGGGATTCCGGACTTCCGCGGCCCCGACGGCCTGTGGACGCGGGTCGATCCGGAGGACTTCACGATCACGAGGTACCACGCCAACCGCGACCTCCGTGTGGAGAAGTGGCGGATGCATGCGGAAGGGCTCCTCTGGGGCGCACGCTCTCCCGCCCGCCCCAACACCGGGCACGACGCCATCGTGGCCCTGGACCGGGCCGGCCTCCTCTGCGGGGTCGTCACCCAGAACGTCGACGGCCTCCACCTCCTGTCCGGGCTGAGCGAAGAGCAGGTCGCGGAGCTCCACGGGAGCGTCCGGACCGCCAGCTGTCTCGACTGCGGAGCACAGTGGCCCACCACGACGGTGCTGGAGTGGGTCGACGCCGGCGAGGAGGATCCCCACTGCCCGCAGTGCGGCGGCCTGGTCAAGACCGATGTGATCATGTTCGGCGAGTCGCTGCCGCCGGACGAGATGACCAAGGCCCACTTCTTCCTCAGCATCGCGGACGCCGTCCTCGTCGTGGGCTCCACGGTCTCGGTATGGCCGGCCGCCGAGATCGTCATGCGTGCGGCGCAGAAGTCGCTCCCGATGGTCATCGTCAACCTGGGCGCCACCGACGCCGACCGTCTGGCCACGTTCAAGATCGACAGTGCCATCGGCTCGGTGCTCCCCGAGCTGGTGGCCCGCCTGACCGCCTCACCTAGCATGCGCGCATGACCGACTTCGTAGCCCCCACGGAGGACATGAAGTTCACTCTCACCGAGATCGCCGGATTGGAGGAGATCTCCAAGCTCGGAGGATTCGAACACGCCGACCCCGCCACCGTCGCCGACATCCTCGACGAGGCGGGTCGATTCTTCTCCGAGGTGATCGCCCCTCTCAATCGCCCCGGGGACCAGGAGGGCTCGGTGCTCGACGAGGACGGCAGCGTGCGGGCGCCACAGGGGTTCAAGCAGGCGTACCAGGCCTATGTCGAGGCCGGCTGGGCTGCCGCCGCCTTGCCCAGCGAGTGGGGCGGTGGCGGGCTCCCCTACGTGGTCGGCGTAGCGATCAACGAGATGTTCAAGGCCGCCAACATGGCGTTCTCGCTGGCGCCGATGTTGACCCACTCCGGGGTCGAGGCGGTCCTCAGGCACGGATCCGACGAGCTCCGGGGCACCTACCTCGAGAAGCTGGTGAGCGGGGAGTGGACCGGCACGATGCAGCTCAGCGAGCCGCAGTCCGGATCCGACCTGGGGACGATCCGCACGCGAGCCCTGCCGCAGGACGACGGGAGCTACCGCCTCTTCGGCACCAAGATCTTCATCACCTGGGGCGACCACGACCTGGCCGACAACATCATCCACATGGTCCTGGCCCGGACCCCCGACGCACCACCGGGGACCAAGGGGATCTCGATGTTCCTCGTCCCCAAGTTCATCCCCGGCCCGGACGGCCGGCCCGGCGAACGCAACGACTACCGGATCGTCAGCATCGAGCACAAGCTCGGGATCCACGCCTCCCCGACCTGCGTCGTCTCCTTCGGCGACGAGGGCGACGGGGCGGTCGGCTGGCTGGTCGGCAACGAGTTCGAGGGCATGCGGAACATGTTCACCATGATGAACACCGCGCGGATCGGCGTGGGTGTCGAGGGCCTGGCCATCACCGAGCGCGCCTACCAGCAGGCCCTGACCTACTCCCGTGAGCGCATACAGAGCCGCCGCCCCGGCGGGTCGGAGGAGGTCGCCATCATCGAGCACCCCGACGTGAAGCGGATGTTGGCCACGATGAAGGCGAGCGCCGAGGCGATGCGGGCTCTCGTCTACTTCGCCGCCCGCCAGGGCGACCTGGCGAACCGCTCGGAGGAAGAAGCCGAGCGGCACCGCGCATCGAACCTCCTTGCCCTGCTCACCCCGGT
The DNA here is from genome assembly GCA_964388105.1 of uncultured Acidimicrobiaceae bacterium. Lineage (GTDB taxonomy): Bacteria > Actinomycetota > Acidimicrobiia > Spongiisociales > ZC4RG35 > ZC4RG35. The sequence continues at coordinate 8,458 of CAYLYQ010000039.1, read as the reverse complement.
GGTCAAGGCGTGGTGCACCGACACCGGCGTGAAGATGGCGTCACTGGGCATCCAGGTCCACGGCGGCATGGGCTACGTCGAGGAGACAGGGGCCGCCCAGCACTACCGGGACATCAGGATCGCCCCCATCTACGAGGGAACGAATGGGATCCAGGCGATCGACCTGGTCACACGCAAGCTGCCGATTGATGGCGGGGACACCGTGTCTCGTTTCATAGCCGGCATGGCCGATGTGATGGACCGCATGTCCGATCACCCCGACCTCGGCGATTTTCGGGATCGGCTCACCTCGGCGGTCCAGGGCCTCGCCGACACCACCGAGTGGCTGAGCGCCCGTCTCGGTGCCGGTGAGACCGACACAGTCCTCGCCGCGGCCACGCCCTACCTGGAGCAGTTCGGACTGGTGACCGCCGGGTGGCTGATGGCGGTGCAGGCGGTTGCCGCTCGGGAGACCACGAACGGCTACTCGCAGGATTTCCTCGACGCCAAGGTGGCGCACGCCCGCTTCTTCGGGGAGCACATCCTCCCGACGGCGGCGGGGTTGGTGCCCACCATCAAGGCAGGTCCAGGACTCCTCGAAGCGATCCGTTGAGCCCGTGGAACTCACCGACAGAGTCGTAGTGATCACCGGAGCCGGCAGCGGCATCGGCGAAGGCATGGCACGCCGGTTCGCCAAGGAGTCGCCGCGGGCGTTGGTGCTGGCCGACCTCCAGCCCGACCGGGTGGAGCGCGTGGCGGGCGACCTCGGCGCCCACGCCGTGACACTCGACGTCTCCGATCCCGAGGCCAACCGGCGGCTCGTCGAGGAGACCGAGGATCGATTCGGCCCCATCGACCTCTTCTGCGCCAACGCCGGTTACGGCATGATCGGGGACGAGCAGACCGACCCTGCGGAGTGGGACCGCATGTGGCACGTCAACGTGATGTCACACGTCCACGCTGCCCGGTACCTCATGCCGGGGTGGGTGGCGAGAGGCGAGGGCTACTTCCTGGCCACGGTCTCCGCCGCGGGCCTGCTCACCAACCTCAAGGCCGCCCAGTACTCCGTGACCAAGCACGCGGCGATGAGCTTCGCCGAATGGCTGGCGATCACCTACGGGGACGCCGGCGTCAAGGTCTCCGCCCTCTGCCCCATGGGCGTCCGGACGCGGTTGCTCGACGCCGCGACCGAGTTCGAGACGCTGTTGGGCCCACAGGCCATCGACCCCGCCCAAGTGGCGGACGCCGTGGTGGAGGCGATCGCCGACGAGAGGTTCCTGATCCTTCCCCACCCGGAGGTCGCGGACTTCTTCCGCAACAAGGCCAACGACTACGAACGCTGGCTGGGGGGCATGAGGAAGCTGCAGCGGACGGTTTTTCCGGAGTGACGGTTCGAGAGGAGAATCACCTCATGAGAGAAGTAGTGGTCACCGGTGTCGGGGCTCTGGGAGCCCCCGGCGTCGGCCTGGACGACCTCTGGAAGGGGCTGCGCGAGCAGCCGGGGCCGGCTCCCCGCCTCATTCCCGACTTGGACCCGGAACCGGCAGTGGCGAGGAAGGATGCCCGCCGTCTGGACCGGTTCACCCAACTGGCCCTGGTGGCCGCCCACGAGGCCTTCTCCGGATCGGGCGAGATGGACGTCGACCCGACGCGGGTGGCGGTGGCGATCGCCACGGGCATCGGCGGGCTCGAGACCCTCGAGGAACTGGTCCATCAGACCGACTCTGACAACCCGCGCCCGTCGCCCTTCATCGTCCCGATGATGATGGCCAATGCCGCCGCCGCGGCGATCTCGATCAAATACGGCTTCGGGGGCCCGGTCACCACACCCGTCGTGGCCTGTGCTGCCGGGAGCCAGTCGGTCCTCGACGGGCTCCGTCAGATCCAGTGGGGGTACGCCGACGCCGCCATCGTCGGGGGGGCCGAAGCCGCGGCCCGCGCCTCGGCCAGAACCGGGTTCGTCGCGGCCCGTGCTCTCTCCCCCTCCGGATACGCCCGCCCGTTCGACTCCGCCCGTGACGGGTTCGTCATGGGAGAGGGCGCCGGGGTCCTGGTGCTCGAAGCGGCGGACATTGCCCGGGCGCGGGGCGCCGAGCCGCTCGCCCGGGTGCTCGGCGGGGCGTCCACAGCCGACGCCCACCACGTCACGGCACCGCATCCTCAGGGCGAGGGTGCGGAGAGGGCCATTCGGGCGGCGCTGGAGGATGCGGGGCTGAGCCCGTCGGACATCGTCTACATCAACGCCCACGGCACCGGTACCGAGCTCAACGACCAGACCGAGGGCGACGTCATCGCCAGGGTCTTCGGGAGCAGCCAGCCGCCGGTGTCATCGATCAAGGGCACCACCGGCCACGCCCTCGGAGCCTCGGGATCGATCGAGGCCGCCGTCGTCGTCGAGGCGATCCGCCGAAGCGAGCTCCCCCCGAACGTCGGCCTGACCGACCAGGACCCTTCCATCCCCCTGACCGACATCGTGGTCGACCCCCGCCCATGGGTTCCGGGGCCCGCGATCTCCAACTCCTTCGGCTTCGGCGGCCACAACACCGTCCTGGTGTTCGCTCCGGCCTGACCGAACCGAGGTGGCCCCACTACCCTGGGTCAAGACGGGAGCTCGGTGAAACCGGGCTGAGAGGGAGCCTGTGCGAGGCTCCGACCGAATGAACCTGATCCGGGTAATGCCGGCGCAGGGACCTCATCGACGCTCCCGAAAGGAGTTATGCCGATGAGACGTTTTCTGATCACCGTCGCCCTGCTGGGCCTCGCCGCCTGTGGCGGCAACGACACCGAGGCACTGCGGGTTCTGGCCCACGACTCGTTCCGGGAAGGGGTCACCGACCAGACCTTCGCCGCCTTCACCGAGGAGACCGGGATCGCCGTCGAGGTGGTGGCTGCGGGCGACGCCGGGTCGATGGTGAACCAGGCGGTCCTCAGCAAGGACAACCCCCTCGCCGACGTCCTGTTCGGCATCGACGAGACCTTCCTCACCCGGGCCCTCGGAAACGAGTTGTTCGCCCCCCACCGAGCGGCGGCGATCGAGACCGTGGACCCTTCGCTCCTCGTCGAGGGCGACTTCGTCACCCCCATCGACTTCGGCGACGTCTGCATCAACTACGACAAGGGCTGGTTCGAGGAGAACGGGGTGCCGGTCCCGGCGACCCTCGAGGACCTCCGCGACCCCGACCTGGCATCTCTGCTCGTCGTCACCCACCCGGCGACATCTTCTCCGGGTCTCGCCTTCCTGCTGGCGACGATCGACAGGTTCGGCGACGACGGCTGGGAGGCGTTCTGGTCCGACCTCCACGACGGGGGCACGAAGGTCGTCTCCTCGTGGAGCACCGCCTACTACGAGGACTTCACCAGATACGGTGGTGACTACCCCCTGGTGCTCTCCTACGCCTCCTCCCCACCCGCCGAAGTCCTGTTCGCCGAAGAGCCGGTCGACGAGGCGCCGACCGGCGTCCTGACCGATGGGTGCTACCAGCAGATCGAGTACGCAGGCATCCTGGCGGGGTCCGGCCACGAGGACGAAGCGGCCCGACTCATCGACTTCATGCTCTCCCCCGAGTTCCAGAGCCAGATCCCCGAGAGCTGGTTCGTGTTCCCGGCCAACGGCACGGTCGATCTCCCACCGGTCTGGGCCGAGCACACGGTGTTCCCCTCCGATCCGGCGCGGGTGGAGATCGACGCCATCGACGCCAACCGGGCGCGCTGGATCGACGAGTGGATCGCAGTGCTCGAGGGATGAGGCGGCGCATTCGCTGGGGCTGGCTGGCGGTAGCCGCCATCCCGGCGGTCTTCATCGGCTACTTCTTCCTATACCCCGTGATCCGGGTGCTGGCGCTCGGGCTGGGTGAGATGTCCCTCGGCTTCGACGCGGTGCAGGCGCGGCTCTTCCGCGTCGGGTGGTTCACCCTGTGGCAGGCGGTGATTTCGACTGTTCTGACGCTGTTGGCCGCAGCCCCCCTCACCTGGGCAGTTTCCTCGTACCGCTTTCCGGGGCGGCGCCTCGCCATGGCTCTGATCACTGTGCCCTTCGTCCTCCCCACCGTCGTCGTCGGCACCGCCTTCCTCGCCCTGGGGTGGTCCGAGTCGATCGGAGCGATCCTCGCCGCCCACGTCTTCTTCAACGTGGCGGTGGTGGTCCGCACCACCTCCACCCTCTGGTCGCGCATCGATCCGTCGCTTCACGAGGCCGCCCGCACCCTGGGCGCCTCGCCGTGGCGGGTTTTCACCCGCGTCACCCTCCCTCTGCTGCGGCCGGCTCTGGGCGCCGCGGCGTCGATCGTGTTCCTGTTCACCTTCACGTCGTTCGGGGTCGTCCTGATCCTCGGCGGATTCCAGTACGCCACGCTGGAAGTGGAGATCTACCGGCAGGCGATCACCCTGTTCGACCTCCCACTGGCCGCGGTGCTCGCCGTCATCCAGATGGTGGGTGTCTCCCTCGCCCTCCTTGCCTATTCCCGGTACCAGGAGAGGACCGCGGTCAGCTGGGCCCTGGAGGAAGAGGCCGACCTGCCACGCCCGCGTGGGAGAGTCCGCGTCGCGGTGGCAGCGGCAGTCGGGCTCACCATCGCTGCCCTGGCGGTCCCCCTCGTCGCCCTGATCGGTCGCTCCCTGGGAAGCGGCGCCTACGGACGGTTGTTCGTCGACGACCCCTTCGTCGGCCGCCCCATCGGAGCGGCCGCCAACTCCCTCGCCTACGCCGCTGCGGCAATGCTGCTGGCGGGCGTGGTGGGCCTGCTGGCTGCGACGGTGATCACCCGGCGCGGCTCGAGGCTGTCTCGCTGGTTCGACGTGGTGCTGATGCTGCCCTTGGGCACCTCGGCGGTGACGGTGGGGTTCGGGTTCATCGTCGCCCTCGACTGGCCGGTCGACATCCGGGCAAGCGCGTGGCTGGTGCCGATCGCCCATGCCCTGGTGGCCGTGCCGTTCATGGTGCGGACAACGGTCCCGACGCTCCGGGCGATCGAACCGGACACACGCGATGCCGCGGCGGTGCTCGGCGCCTCGCCTTTCCGGGTGTGGCGGACCGTCGACCTGCCGATCGTCAGTCGCGCCGCCCTGGTCGGCGCGGCCTTCGCCTTCGTCATCTCACTCGGCGAGTTCGGCGCCACATCCTTCATCGCGCGGCCCGGAACAGGCACCATTCCCACCATGATCTTCCGTCTTCTGTCGCGACCCGGGCCCACCAACTTCGGCATGGCCATGGCACTGGCTGTGGTTCTCGCCGGGCTCACCGCCGCGGTCGTGCTGTGGATCGATCGGGCGCGGGTGGGCGAGATCGGCCGCTTCTGATGCTCGAGGTGCGAGACCTGGACGTCGTCATCGATGGGAAGCAGATCCTGTCGTCGGTCGATCTGCACGTTGCCGATGGTGAGGTGGTCGGCCTCCTCGGGCCGTCAGGCTCGGGGAAGTCGACTCTGCTCCGCGCGATCGCGGGACTGGTCGAGATCTCCGCCGGCGACATCATCTGGGATGGGAGGTCGGTGGTCGACGTCCCGACCCATCTCCGCGGCTTCGGATTCATGTTCCAGCGTTATGCCCTCTTCCCCCATCTCGACGTCGCGGCCAATGTCGGCTTCGGCCTCGAGATGCAGGGCCGCCGCGACGTCGCCGAGCGGGTGGAGGCAGCCCTCGAACAAGTGGGCCTGGCCGGATTCGGTGAGCGACGGGTGGATGGCCTTTCTGGCGGCGAGCAACAGCGGGTCGCCCTGGCACGAACCCTGGCGCCCGAGCCCCGACTCGTCATGCTGGACGAGCCGCTCGGGGCCCTCGACCGCAACCTGCGGCGCCATCTGCTCGGCGAGATCGCCGACATCCTGGAGGAGCGCGCCCTCACCGGCATCTTCGTCACCCACGATCGCGACGAGGCGGTGGCCCTCTCCGACCGATTGGCGCTGATGCGGGACGGCACTGTTGTCCAGACGGGCACCCTCGACGAGATCCTGACGCACCCGGTCGACGACTGGGTGGCCTCGTTCCTCGGCTAGGTGCGGAGCGACTCGAGGTGGGCGGCGAAGCCGTCCGGGACGCGGCGGGGCTTGCCGGCCAGGTCGGTGAAGGCGGCAGTGATGGTGAGACGCGCCACTTCCTCGCCTGCCCGCGTCATCACCTGCTGCCAGGTCGACTTCACCCGGCCGGTGTCCTCGACCCATGTGTGGATGGTCAGCTCCTCGCCGTATCGGGCCGCCGCCAGGAACCGTGCGTGGGCCTCGACGACGACCAGCTGCCAGCCCTGTTCCTTCATCCGGTCCAGGCCCCAGCCCATGTCGGAGAGGTATTCGATGCGGGCGGTCTCGAAGTAGGAGAAGTAGTTGGTGTGGTTGACGTGGTCGTAGGGGTCCAGCTCGTAGAAGCGGACCTTGAGGCTGGTGGTGTGGACGTCGCGGTCGGTCGGTAACTGCATCGGCGGGCATCCCGTGGCGGAACGGCCCAACGCTACCCTCGCCGCCATGAGGGCCTGGCAGCTTCCCGAGGTCGGGGGGATCGACGCTTACGAACTGGTCGAGGTGCCCGAGCCTGAGCCCGGCCCCGGACAGGTGCGGGTGGCGCTCGAGGTCAGCGGCCTCAACCACCTCGACCTCTGGGTGGCCGAGGGTAAGCCGGCACCGAGATCGTTGCCCCATGTCGGGGGCTCCGACGGCGCCGGTGTCGTCGACGCGATCGGCGAGGGCGTCGCCGGGTTCGAGATCGGCGACGAGGTGATCATCGACCCGACGATGTCGTGCGGACGCTGCGCCCGGTGTCGCAACGACGAGCCGGTGTACTGCGACGACTTCGAGATCCTGGGCGAGGGTCTTCCCGGGACTCTGACCGAGAAGATCGTCATCCCCGTGATCAACGCGGTGCGCAAGCCCGCCAAGGTGGACTGGGACGTGGCCGGCACTTTCGGCCTGGCGTCGGCGACGGCGTTGCGGATGCTGGAGCGGGCCCGTCTGGAGGGCGGCGAGACGGTCCTCGTCGTCGGCATCGGCGGAGGGGTCTCGTCTGCCGCCTTCCACCTGGCCAAGGGAATGGGGGCGAGCGTTTACGTGACCTCCCGATCGCCGGAGAAGATCGAGCGGGCGATCGCCGCTGGAGCCGCGGGTGGGTTCGACTCGGCGGGCGAGTTCGGCAAGGAGATGACGGAGCTGGGCGGCGCCGACCTGGTCATCGAGAACGTCGGCCCGGCCACCCTCAAGCAGTCGATGCGTGCGGCCAAGAA
>CAYLYQ010000039.1:0-1175 GCA_964388105.1 uncultured Acidimicrobiaceae bacterium | reverse complement strand
TTGGCTGAGCTCGCGACACCATTCCCGCGCTCCCTCGCGCGGCGGCCATGACCAAGGAGCGAAGGACCGCCCTGATCGGGACGCTGGCGGCAGTGGTGGTCGGAGCCCTGGTCGCATGGGCTGGAAGCGACGGGAGCACACTGGTGGGTTCGTTTCCGGTGTTCGCCCTCTGCGCCATCCTGGCCTTCGCCGTCAACTGGATTGCGTTCATCCCTGCCAGCGCCGCTCAGACCGAGAAGTACTACGACATCACGGGAACCGTCACATACCTGACCGTGACGATCGCGGCGGTCGCTTTGAGCGGCGATGTCGACACCAGGGCCCTCATCGTCGGTGCCATGGTCATCGTGTGGACTCTTCGCCTTGGCCTGTTCCTTTTCGGCCGCATCAAGCGTGAGGGCCACGACTCACGATTTGATGCGATCAAGGTCGATCCGCTTCGATTCCTCCTGGCATGGACTCTGCAGGGCCTCTGGGTGCTGTTCACTGCCGCCGCCGCGCTGGCGATCATCACCGCCGAGGATCGGCAGCCTCTCGGATGGGTGGCCTACCCCGGCATCGCCGTCTGGTTAGCCGGGTTCGCCATCGAGGTCATCGCCGACCGGCAGAAGTCGCAGTTCCGCCAAGACCCTGAAAACAAGGGGCGGTTCATCCACACCGGGCTCTGGGCTTGGTCTCGGCACCCCAACTACTTCGGGGAGATCACGCTGTGGACGGGGATCGCCATCTTGGCCGTCCCGATTCTCTCGGGTTGGCGGTGGGTCGTGCTGATCTCGCCCGTGTTTGTGACGCTGCTTCTCACTCAGATAAGCGGGATCCCCATGCTGGAGAAGCGAGCGGACGAGAGGTGGGGCGACGACGCGGCTTATCAGAGGTACAGGGAGTCGACGCCGGTGTTGGTCCCGCGACCCCCTCGGCACCGATGATCCGGTGTTGAGCAGGGAGGGGCCGCCGCTACACTTGGACGGTCGCCCGGGGTCCCGGGAAGCACACGGGAGCGTAGAACAGCCTGGAGTGTTCGCCGGCCTGTCAAGCCGGAGGTCGCGGGTTCAAATCCCGTCGTTCCCGCCAGCCCTCTCTCGCCAGAGGGCTGACCTTTGGTCAGGTAGCTCAGTTGGCAGAGCGCCGGTCTGAAAAACCGGAGGTCGACGGATCGACGCCGTCCCTGACCACCA
>CAYLYQ010000038.1:13540-18839 GCA_964388105.1 uncultured Acidimicrobiaceae bacterium | reverse complement strand
ACGGGGGAGTACCCCGAAGGGGGGAGGGTGCGCGAGTCAGGATTTCTCACCCGTGGAGCGGCAGCGGAACGGGGGAGTACCCCGAAGGGGGGAGGGGGCGCGAGCGAAGCGAGCCAGAGGTGCCCGAGCTCAGGGCTCCGGGAGCTCCACCACCTCACCCGGAAAGATCAGGTCGGGGTCCCCGGAGCGGATCATGTCGCGGTTGTGGTCCACAACCCGCCGCCAGTACGGCCCGACCGGTTCGGTCGTCTCGGCCAGTCGGCGGGCGGAGATCTTCCAGAAGTGGTCACCAGGCTCGACGATGACGGTGTCCGCGGTCGGTGCGGCAGGCACGGGCGGGGCAGGCACCCGAACCCCGGTCGGCGCCTCGGCGACTCCGATGAGCGCGGTGGCGGTGAGGGCGAGAGCGGTGGCCGCAATCGTGGCCACCCTGACGATGTCCTCGGTCATGTCTCGAAGCTATGCCAGAGGGAGCACCGGCGGAAGGGGGTTACGATGCGCGGACCAGGAATTGGAGGCTCATTGAGGGTTCGCATCGGCATCTCGAACACCGACAAGGTCGTCGAGTTGGAGATCGAGGACGCAGAGAAGTTCAAGTCTGAGATCGAGAAGGCTGTCCAGGGCGACGGCCTGGCATGGTTCGTCGACGCCAAGGGGCGCAGCGTGGGGATTCCGCCTCAGAAGGTGGCGTTCGTCGAGATCGACGACGCCGGGGGATCGACGAGAGTCGGCTTCGGGCCCTGAGGTCCCCCGGAGCGAAGCGAGGGGGGAAGGGACCCGCTGGTACGCCAGCGGGTAGGGGGCGCTAAACGGCGCGGCGGCGGCGCTCCGCCAGCCAGCGCTTGCGGAGGCGGCGGCGATCGTCTTCGGCGTATCCGCCCCAGACACCAGACTCCTGGTTGGTCTCGAGCGCGTACTGCAAGCAGTCCTCACGGACACTGCAGGTCATGCAGATGGCGATGGCGGCTTCGATCTGATCGACGGCGGGGCCGGTCGTGCCGACGGGGAAGAAGAGGCTGGGCTCCGAGTCGCGGCACTCCGCGAGGTCCCTCCAGTCGGTGGTGGTGATTGTGGTGAGCAAGTTGGTTCGTCCTTGGGGGGGGCTTGTGATCTTTTTCACAAACACTCCCGATCTTGTGCCGACTGGGAGCGCATGGGATTCCAGGTACGAACTGTACTGTCCCCCCTCCGGCCTGTAAACAGGTTTCTGGGACATTTTTAGGAGGAATCATGGGTATCCAGGAAGAGCTGGCGGCCGAGCTCAAGGACGCATTGCGAGCGGCTGACAAGCCGCGCAAGGACGTGATTCGCCAGATTCAGACCGAAGTGTCGACCGCGCGGTCGGAGCCGGGGTTCTCCGGCGAAGTCGATGACGCCCTCTACGAGAAGGTCATCGCCTCGTATGTGAAGAAGATGGACAAGTCGCGCCAGGAGTACCTCGACCTGGGAGAACGCGGCGCCGCCATGGCGGAGAAGCTGGCCTTTGAGATCGACTACCTGGGGCGTTGGCTGCCCAAGAAGCTCGGCGAGGAGGAGACGAGAGGCCTGGTCCGGGAGGCCATCGCGTCTTTGGGTGCCGCAGGTGACCCGAAGGCCGCTGGTCGAGTGACGGGGACGTTGATGAAGTCGCGCGGCGCCGACCTCGACGGCGGGCTGGTGTCGAGGATCGTGTCCGAGGAGCTGTCCGGCGGTTGAGCCTTCCCGACTACCAGCCGATGCTGGCCACCCCGTGGCCCGCGGCGTTCGACGACGACGGCTGGTGGTTCGAGGTCAAGTGGGACGGCTACAGAGTGGTCGTCGCCAACGACGGTGGCCGGATCCGGGCCCGTTCCAGACGGGGGCTCGACCTGCTCAGCCGGTTTCCCGAAGTGAGCACGCTGCCCCTGCCTGAAGGGGTGGTCCTCGACGGCGAGGTCATCGCATTCGACGACGACGGGCGGCCGTCGTTCTCGCTTCTCCAAACTGGAGCACCGGTGAACCTGATCGTCTTCGACGTCCTCTATCGGGCCGGTGACCTCACGGGCCTCCCCTACGAAGACCGCAGGGAGATCCTGGAGACTCTCGGCCTGCCCAGCCCGATCGTGGTGCCGGAGCCGACGAGAGGCTCGGGTCTCGCTCTCTACGAGGCTGTCCGGCAGTCGGGGCTGGAGGGCATCGTGGCGAAGAAGGCCGGATCCAAGTACCTGCCAGGACGCCGTTCGCCCGACTGGCGCAAGGTGCCGGTCAAGCGCAGGCTTCGGGCCGTGGTCGGCGGATACCTCGCCGGCGAGGGCTCGCGGGCTTCGACCTTCGGCTCTCTGCTGCTCGGGCTCTACGACGGCGACGAATTGCGCTGGATCGGCGCGGCAGGTTCGGGTTTCGATGGGCGATCTCTGGAATCTGTCCATGCCTCTCTGCGGCGGATCGAACGACCGGACAGCCCGTTCTCGAATCCAGTCACCGTCCCAGGCCGAAAGACATGGGTCGAACCGGAGATCGTGGTGGCGGTCGAGTTCAAGGAGTGGACACGGTACAACCGCCTGCGGGCTCCCGTGTTCAAGGGGGTTGAACTCGCCGACCCGTCGACGGTGACCTGGGAAGCGGAGCGGCCCGCTTAGCCCGCCTTCTTGGCCTTCTGCTCCTTGGTGGCCTCGACAGACGCCTTGAGGGCTTCGAGCAGATCGACCACCTTGGTCGGTTCGGGCGACTCGGGGACGACGATCTCCTCGCCCGCCACCTTCTTTGCTGCCATCTCCTCGACGGCCTCACGGGTCCGGTCGGCCCACTCGCTCTCGTCGAACTCGCGCGTGAGGTTGTCGATGATCAGGCCGGCCATCTCGACCTCTTCCTTGCGGACCTCGACGTTGGCGTCGAGTTCCTCGAACTCGGCGGCACGCAGCTCGTCGGGCCAGTACATCGTCTCCATGACGATGACGCCGTCCTTGGCGCGGACGGTGGCCAGGTGCTGCTTCTCTCGGATAGAAACCTTGGCGAGGCCGACCCGGCCCTTGTCGGCGAGAGCGTCGGCCAGGATGCGGTACGCCTTGGCCCCGGTCTTCTCCGGGATCAGGTAGTACGAGGACTTGTAGAACATCGGGTCGATCTCGGACTCGTCGACGAACTGGACGACATCGACCAGTCGTGAGCCCTCCGGTGTGGCCGAAGCGAGCTCTTCGTCGGTGAAGACGACGTAGCGGTCCTTCTCGAACTCGTACCCCCGGACAATGTCGTCCCAGGCGACCTCTTCGCCGTCGGCCTCAGCGACGCGCTTGTACCGAATGGGGGAGTGGTCGTCCTTGCGGAGTTGCTTGAACTTGGGCGTTTTGTTCTCCGTGGCCGTGTACATCCCGACCGGGATGGTGACCAAACCGAAGTTGATCGCGCCCTTCCAGATGGCTCTCGGTGCCATGTCAACGAGTCTATGCCCCGACGGAGACAGAGTTACTCGCGCAGGTCTACGCTCCGTCACAGCCGATGGGAGATCAGGAAGCCGTAGGCAGCCCCCGGGGGCTCCCCTCGAAGGCCCGTCTCGGGCTCCGTCTCACCATTGTCCTCGTCGCGCTCTACTGCTTCCTCGTCGGCATCAGCCTCCTCGAGTCGGGCATCGGCGCTCTGGGGGAGAATCTCGTCGACCAGGTCTTCTCAGCCGTCGCCAGCCCGCTCACCGGTTTGGCCGCGGGGCTCCTCGCCACCGTCATGGTCCAGTCTTCGTCGGCCACGACGGCAATCATCGTCGGCCTCGTCGGCGCCGGAGTGATCACGCCGGAGGCCGCCGTCCCCATGGTCATGGGCGCCAACATCGGCAGTGCGGTGACCAGCACGCTGGCGTCGCTGGGGCACATCCGTCAGGGCGCCTACTTCGAGCGGGGGTTCGCCGCCGCCACGATGCAGGACTTCTACAACATCCTCGCCGTCGTCCTCTTCCTTCCCCTCGAGCTGGCATTCGGAGTGATCTCCAAGTCGGCCCGCTTCCTCGCCGACAACATCACCGGCTGGTTCCCCGCAGGCCCCCCCGGAGACGGCGGGGGCTTCTCTTTCGGCGATCTGGTGGACGCCCCTGTCGACGCTCTCGGGAGGCTGTTCGAGTCCTGGGGGTGGTCTGGGGCGATGGGCCCTTTGATGATCGTGCTCGGACTCGCCCTCCTGGTCGGCGCCCTAGTCGTGGTCACCAGCCAGATGAAGCGCCTCGCCTCCAGCCGGATCGAGCAGGCGGTCAACAACATCCTCGCCAAACGGGGAGGCATTATGGCCGTGATCGTTGGCCTGGCCATGACGCTGGCGGTTCAGTCGTCTGGCATCACCAACTCGATCATGGTCCCGCTGGTGGCAGCCGGTGTCCTCAGCATGCGCAACGCGTTCCCTGTGATCCTCGGCGCCGACCTGGGAACCACGGCGACCGCGGTCCTCGCCTCTGTGGCGTCGGAGTCTCCGGAAGCCCTGGTGATCGCCATGGCGCACGTGGTGATCAACTTCGCCGGGATCTTCATCTTCTACCCGGTGAAGGTTCGCCAGATCCCCATCAGGATGGCGCAGTGGCTGTCCAAGGTGGCGGTGGCCAACAAAACTTGGGTCGCCGTCTACATCATCGGCGTATTTGTCGCCGCCCCCGTGCTAATACTGATCCTGTCCTAGGAGCCACCGTGTTCTCCATCTTCAAAGAAGCCGACAACCGGGAAATCGAGGCCCATCTCGACGGGATGCTGGCCGACTGCATCCGGATGTACGACCTCGCCACGGACGCCCTCTTCGGCGTTCAGACCTCCGAAGCGGTACGCGACGAGCTGTGGGCGATCGACAAGCAGGTCAACCGCGGCGAGCGAGCGGTTCGACGCGAGTTGCTCGTGCGCGGGGCAGTCCGACACGCCGAGATGGAGCAGGGTCTGCTGTTCGCCTACATGTCGGTGGCCAAGGACATCGAGCGCATCGGCGACTACTGCAAGAACATCTGGGATCTGACGAAGATCGGGGTGAATCTCGGTGACATGGCCGACACCGAGAGCCTCAGGGAAGAAGCGGAGACCATTCGAGGCTTGCTCGAGGCCGGGAAGGCGGCTTTCGTCGCCCAAGACCAGAAGGCGGTCCACCAGCTGATCCCACGGCTCGACATGGCTGCCGCCAACCACGACCAGCTCGTGTACGCGCTGGTGAAGACGGAGGCGCCGGGGAGCGAAGCGGTGCCGCGAGCCCTGTACTTCCGGTTCCTCAAGCGGATCGTCTCCCATCTGGAGAACGTGCTCACCTCGGTGGTCATGCCGCTCGACCGGATCGACTACTACAAGCAGCCGAAGAACAAGTAGCACCCGGGCGTCGTCAGGGGGAT
>CAYLYQ010000038.1:0-13440 GCA_964388105.1 uncultured Acidimicrobiaceae bacterium | reverse complement strand
TCCCTGCGTCGGAGCGAAGCGGAGGCGGAGGTAGGGGGGCCGGTTCCCAAGTCGTAGGGCGCTCCCAGATGTGTCCCCCATCGTCAGATGGGGGAAGGTCCCTGCGTCGGAGCGAAGCGGAGGCGGAGGTAGGGGGGCCGGTTCCCAAGTCGTGAGGGCGCTCCCGGCAGGCCCGGTGCTGCACCGGCAGGGCGCTCCCGGCAGGATTCGAACCTGCGCACCCGGCTCCGGAGGCCGGTGCTCTATCCCCTGAGCTACGGGAGCGGAATGCCACATTCTAGGTGGGCAGGCGGTTGTGCCGGCCGGGGCTGGGGTACGGTTCCGGCGTCATGAATCCCGAGCTGGAGATGCTGCTCAGAGTGCTGGTCGCCGCCCTGCTCGGCGGTGCGGTGGGCTACGACCGCCAGCGGCACGACAAACCGGCGGGCCTCCGCACCCACATGTTGGTGGCGCTCGGGGCGGCGCTGTTCACGGCCTCCGCGGAGCTCGCCAGCGGAAGCCGGCTCGACCTCCTTCGGGTGACGGCAGCTGTCGCTACCGGCATCGGGTTCCTGGGCGCCGGGGCGATCATGCGCTCGGGCGAGACCATCACGGGCCTCACGACCGCCGCGGGCATCTGGGTGACGGCCGGAATCGGTGTCGTGGTCGGAGTCGGCCAGTGGATCCTCGCGGTGGGCGCCGCGCTCATCACCGTGATCGTCATCGCGGTGCTGGGACACCCAGCCATCCCCACGCCCGGAGGGACGACGAGCGCCCATGAAGAGGCCGACGACTCCTAGCCTCGCCCGGTGAGGTATCGCTCCACTCGTTCCGAAGCCGAGGTCGACTTCGAGACCGCCCTCGTAGAGGGTCTGGCTCCCGATGGCGGGCTGTACACGCCGATCGAGTTCCCCGCTCTGCCGGAGGGTTGGAGCTATTGGTCTTACCAAGAATCGGTCTCGGCCACGCTCCGCTTGTTCGGGTCAGCTGATCCCGAGGCACTCGTGGACGAGGCGGCACGGGCGTTCTCCCATCCTGAGATCGCGCCCATCGTCGAGGTAGGGGATCGTTCGGTTCTCGAGCTCTTCTGGGGACCCACCCTCAGCTTCAAGGATCACGCACTGGGCGTGGTGGCGCGCCTTCTCGCCCGGTCCGTCCCAGAACGGACGGTGCTGGTGGCGACGAGCGGCGACACCGGATCAGCCGCGATCGAAGCTTGCCGGGGGCGACTTCCGATCGTCGTCCTGTTCCCGGAGGACCGCATCGGGGAGATGCAGCGGCGGCAGATGACCACCGTCGACGACCCGAATGTGACCGTGCTCGCAGTGCGCGGCACCTTCGACGACTGCCAGGCGATGGTGAAGGAGGCCTTCGGGCGCCGTCCCGACCTGCTGGCGGTCAACTCGATCAACTTCGCCCGGATCGCGGTCCAGGCCGGCTACTACGTCCACGCCGCGGCCCGGATGGGCGCGCCATTCGAGGTCGCCATCCCCACCGGCAACTTCGGGAACGCATACTCGGCATGGGCGGCACGCCGTATGGGGGCGCCTATCGCGAGGATCGTGGTTGCCACCAACGCCAACCGTTACCTGGCCGACCTCCTGGCGTCCGGGATCGACCGCCGGTCGGAAGTCGTCCCGACAGTGGCACCGGCGATGGACATCCAGGTGCCATCCAACTTCGAGAGGCTGCCGGACTCGGCTTGGAGCGACTTCGCCGCCGGGTGGGCCGACGACGCCGCCATCGAGGCGACCATCGCCTCGGTGCACCGGGAACACGGCTACCTGATGGATCCCCACACCGCAGCGGCCTGGAAGGTGTCGTCCGAGGTGCCCGGACACCTGCCCCGACTGATCGTGGGCACGGCCCATCCCGCCAAGTTCTCCGAAGTGGTGGCAGCGGCCATCGGGAAGGCACCCGAGATGCCGCCCGCACTCGCCCGTCTGGTCGACCTCCCGGAGCGTCACCAGACCATTGATGCCACGACGGATGCCCTGTTGGGCTTTCTCGGCTGACGCTGCTTTGCGCAAGTCGGACGCCCGGCTACGATGACAGGGTCACCGGCGAACCGACCGGTGGCGGCTCCCGCAGCATTCGTGCACTTCCCGGTGTCTTGTGCGTGCGGACGTACCCATCCGATTGCTCCCCACGGGGACGAGTCGCGAAGGATCTCATGACCACACGAGCTCAACTACAGAGCAAGTCGATCGAAGAACTGAAGCAGATCGCCGAAGCAGTCGGCGTCGAGGCTGACGGGCTCCAGAAGTCGAGACTGATCTCGGCGTTGATGGAGGCCGGTGGGATCACCGAGGAGGAAGCTCCCGAGGTGGACCTGCCCCGTGCCACGCCGCGAGCCGAGCGTCCCGAGGGCGAGGCTCCGGCCGCGTCCGAGGGCGGTGGGGACCGCGACGACCAGCGGCAAGACGGCGGCTACCGCCGCGATCGAAACCGCAACCGCCGTGACCGGGATCGTCGGCCCCGCGAAGACGAGATCCCCGAGGGCGATCTCGAGATCCGGGAGGGACTGCTCGACATCCTGCCCGAGGGCTACGGCTTCCTCCGGGTGACCGGCTACACCGCCGGCGACCGTGACGTGTACGTCTCGGCCAACCAGGTCCGGAAGTACCGCCTTCGCAAGGGCGACATCGTCTCCGGCCCGATCCGGCCGCCTCGGTCGAAGGAGAAGTTCGCAGCCGTCGTCCGCGTCGACAAGGTCAACGGCATGGATCCGGAAGAGGCCATGGGGCGGCCCAAGTTCGAGAGCCTCACGCCGCTGTTCCCCGACCAGAGACTGCGTCTCGAGGTCGAAGGCAAGCCGGGCAACATCCTGACGCGGATCATCGACCTGATCGCGCCGATCGGCAAGGGTCAGCGCGGTCTCATCGTGTCGCCCCCCAAGGCAGGCAAGACCACGGTGCTGCAGGAGGTCGCCCAGTCGATCTCGGTGAACAACCCGGAGTGCTACTTGATGGTCGTCCTCGTGGACGAACGTCCCGAAGAGGTGACCGACATGCAGCGGTCGGTGAAGGGCGAGGTCATCTACTCGACCTTCGACCGTCCCGCCGAGGAGCACACCCAGGTGTCGGAGCTGGCCATCGAGCGGGCCAAGCGGCTCGTCGAGATGGGAACCGACGTGGTCATCGTCCTCGACTCCATAACCCGTCTCGCCCGTGCCCACAACCTGGCAACGCCGGCGTCCGGCCGAATCCTGTCGGGTGGTGTGGACTCCCAGGCCCTCTACCCGCCGAAGCGCTTCTTCGGTGCCGCCCGCAACATCGAGGAAGGCGGTTCACTCACCATCCTCGCCACCGCGTTGGTGGAGACGGGGTCGAAGATGGACGAGGTCATCTTCGAAGAGTTCAAGGGCACCGGGAACATGGAGCTCCGTCTCGACCGGAAGCTGGCCGACAAGCGGATCTACCCGGCAGTCGACATCGAGTCGTCGGGAACAAGGAAGGAAGAGCTCCTGTTCGACCAGACGGAGCTGAACCAGGTCTGGAAGCTGCGTAGAGTGCTGCTCGCTCTCGAGCCGGGCGCCGCCCTCGAGCTTCTTATCGACCGGCTCAAGACCACCAAGTCAAACGCCGAGTTCCTCGCCGAAGTGGCGAAGAGCAGCGGCTGAACCGGAGACGCACGTGAGGACGAACATCCACCCCAACTACGAGACCACCACGGTCACCTGTTCCTGCGGGAACAAGTTCGAGACCCGGAGCACCAAGCCGGGCGACATGCACATCGAGTTGTGCAACGAATGCCACCCTTTCTTCACCGGCAAGCAGAAGCTCGTCGACAGCGGGGGCCGCGTCGAGCGTTTCCAAAAGCGCTACGGCAAGACCACCTTCACCAAGGCCGGCGAGTCCGAGTCAGCCGACACCGGGGCGGGTGCGTCTGACGCAGACTGAGCCGCCCACGGGCGGACAGATCGATCCGGCCAGCACGGTCGGCGGTCAGGCGGTAATCGAGGGCGTGATGATGCGCGCACCTTCCGCCTGGTCGGTGGCAGTGCGCAGGCCCGACGGCGAGATCGTGGCGCGCCGTGACTCCCTCCCCAGGCCATCAGAGCGCCGCCGATTGGCTCGCATCCCCTTCGTCAGGGGCATCGTCGTGCTCGGTGAGTCGCTGTCCTTGGGCTACAAGGCCCTGGGGTGGTCGGCGCAGATGGCTGCCGAAGACGAGGAGGAAGAGCTCACCTCGACCCAGATAGGTCTGACCATGGTGGTGGCGATCGTGGTGTTCGCCGGCATCTTCATCGTGGCGCCGGCACTGGCGGCGGGTTGGATTGCCGGCGACTCGAGCCTCCTGTTCAACACCATCGAAGGGCTCGGCAGGCTGTCCCTGTTCATCGGCTACATCTGGGCCATCGGCCGGTCGAAGGAGATCTCCAGGGTCTTCGAGTACCACGGTGCGGAGCACATGTCGATCCACGCATACGAGGCGGGGGAGCCGCTCAGTGTGGACTCGGTGGCCAGGTACCGGCCCGAGCACCCTCGTTGTGGCACCAGCTTCCTGATGATCGTCGTGCTGGCGTCGATCATCCTGTTCACTTTCCTCGGTGTCCCCGACGGGGTCTTCTACCTGGTCGTCTCCCGCCTCCTCGGCATCCCGGTCAT
This sequence comes from uncultured Acidimicrobiaceae bacterium, assembly GCA_964388105.1. GTDB lineage: Bacteria > Actinomycetota > Acidimicrobiia > Spongiisociales > ZC4RG35 > ZC4RG35. Next base: position 8,851 of record CAYLYQ010000038.1, on the reverse strand, counting down.
CGCCGGCCTCTCCTACGAGTTGCTCCGCTTCTCGGGCACCCGGCCCGACGGCGCACTCGCCCGCATACTGGCCAAGCCGGGGCTGTGGCTGCAGAAGCTGACCACGGCGCGGCCCGCGGAGGACCAGATCGAGGTCGCCATCGCATCGCTGTTGGTGGCGCTCGACGACGAACGGGCGGAGGACGTGGTCCGCCGTGGTGGTGTGCCCGACTCGGCGCTCTCGGTGCGCCAGTCGGTCGTGGCCGAATCGGCATGAGCGACCCCGCCTTCGCCGATCGGCTCGCCGAGATCGAGAAGGCCTTCGAGGAGATCGAGGCCGAGATGGTCGACCCGGCCACCATGACCGACCCCAAGCGCATCGCGTCCCTCGGCAAGCGCCACGCCGACCTCCGAGACCTCGTCGCCGACATCCGCGCCTGGCGAGGGCTCATCCAGGACCTGAGCGAGGCCAAGGGCATGTCCGACGATCCCGACATGGCCAAGCTCGCCGCGTCGTTGGCCGACGAGGCGGAGGAGCTCGAAGAGCGGATCCGCCAGAAGATCATCCCGGGAGACCCCAACGACCAGAAGGACGTCATCGTCGAGATCCGATCGGCGGCAGGGGGCGACGAAGCGTCGATTTGGGCGGGCGACCTGATGCGGATGTACCAGCGCTACGCCGAGCAGCACGGGTTCACGGTCGAGTCGCTCGACTCGGCTCCATCCGAGGCGGGCGGCTACGACCGCGTCGTCGTGGCGGTCAAGGGAAACGGTGCCTGGTCCCGCTTCAAGTACGAGGGGGGAGTCCATCGGGTGCAGCGGGTGCCGAAGACCGAGTCGCAGGGCCGGATTCACACCTCCACAGCCACGGTGGCGGTGCTGCCCGAGGCCGAGGAAGTGGACGTGGAGATCGACCCCAACGACGTGCGCGTCGACGTCTATCGGTCGACAGGGCCCGGAGGGCAATCGGTCAACACCACAGACTCGGCCGTGCGCCTCACCCACATTCCCACGGGCCTCGTGGTGTCCGTCCAGGACGAGAAGTCGCAGCTGCAGAACAAGGAGAAGGCCTTCCGGATCCTGCGGTCGAGGCTCCTTCAGGCAGAGCAGGAGAGAGCCGCAGCAGAGCTGTCCGGCGAGCGCCGATCGCAGGTGGGGACGGGGGAGCGCTCCGAGAAGATCCGGACCTACAACTACAAGGAGAATCGGGTGACCGACCATCGGGTCGGTCTCACGATCCGGCGGCTCGACCAGGTGTTGGAGGGCGATCTCGACGAGTTCGTCGAGGCACTGGCGGCCGACGAGCAGGCCAGGGCTCTCGCGTCGAGCGAGTAGGTTTTGTGATGACCGTGGCGGGTTTACCTCAGCACGAGCTGCGCCGCTTGGAAGCGGTGGCGACACCTGATCAGCCGTTGGGCGACCTCGTGGCCCGACGCCAGGCCGGGGAGCCCCTGCAGTACATCGAGGGGACTGCCGCGTTCGGCCCACTTGATCTCGTCGTCGACGATCGGGTGCTCGTGCCTCGGCCCGAGACCGAAGGCCTCTTCGAGATCGCCACTCGGATGGTCCGCAACCCAGAGGTCATCGTCGACCTGTGCACCGGCTCGGGTGCGCTGGCGCTGGCCTTGAAGAAGACGTTTCCGGCCGCTGCCGTGTTCGCCACCGACATCTCCGAGGACGCCCTCGATGTCGCCCGTCTCAACCAGGACCGGACCCGCCTCGACGTCCACTGGGCCGCCGGCGACCTCTTCGACCCGCTCCCGGCGGCGTTGCTCGGCGAGGTCGACCTCGTCGTGGCGAACCCCCCATATGTGGCTGAGTCCGAGTTCGACGAACTGCCTGAAGACGTGCGGCGCGAGCCGAGGGTCGCTCTCATCTCCGGGCCGACCGGCCTCGAGGTGATCCAGCGGATCGGGGCGGCGGTCTCCGCGTGGCTGCGGCCCGGAGGAGTCGCGGTGATAGAGATTTCCGAGACCCAAGGACCGGCGGCGAGCGCGGCGTTCATCGACCTCCCCACCGTGGTCCGGCAGGACCTCGCGGGTCGCGACCGCTACGTGGTCGCCGTCAAGCCGTGAGGGAAGAGATCCGGGCCGCCGTCGCGGTGGTGCGGGCGGGCGGAGTGGTCGGCCTTCCCACCGACACGGTGTACGGGATCGGGGTCGACCCTCTCCTGGAGGAAGCGGTTGCCGCTCTGTTCGAGCTCAAAGGGCGTCCCCCCGGCAGGCCAATCGGGATCCTCGTGGACTCGCTGGAGCGGGCGGCCGAGCTGGGCGCGATCGAGGGGCCCGCTCTGGACATGGCACGGGCGCACTGGCCCGGGGCCCTGACATTGGTGGTTCCCACCAGGGTCGTGCTGCCCGACTGGGTCGGTGACTCCCACAGCCGAACGGTCGGGCTGAGGGTTCCTGACCATCCGGTGGCGCTGGAGCTGCTGGAGGCGGCGGGACCGCTGTCGGTCACCTCGGCCAATCTCACCGGCGAGCCCGAGACCCTCACCGACGCCGCCGCCCGGGCCGTCTTCGGCGACCGCGTCCACTACGTGGCGGGAACCAGCCCGGGAGGATCCCCTTCGACGGTGGTCGACGCCACCGGCTCCGAGCTCGTCGTGCTGCGCGAGGGGCCGGTACGGCTCTGACGGCTACCCTCGCCGCATGATCTCGATGGACCCGATCGAACAGGTCGACCCGGCCATCTCCGGCCTGATCCGAAAGGACCTGGAGCGGCAGAACTCCCACATCCACCTGATCGCCTCCGAGAACTTCGCGTCGCCGGCGGTTATGGCAGCCTCCGGGTCGGTCTTCACCAACAAGTACGCCGAGGGGTACCCGGGCAAGCGCTACTACGAAGGGTGCGAGGTCGTGGACGAGATGGAACAGCTCGCCATCGACCGTGCCCAAGAGCTGTTCGGCGCCGAATACGCCAACGTCCAACCCCACTCGGGCGCCCAGGCCAACATGGCCGCCTACTTCTCGCTTCTCTCCCCGGGGGACAAGGTGCTCGGGATGAGGCTCGACCACGGCGGGCACCTCACCCACGGCTCACCCGTCAACTTCAGTGGCCTCTATTACGAGTTCGTCGCCTATGGCGTCGATCCCGAGACCCAGTTGGTAGACATGGCTGAGGTCCGCCGGCTCGCCCTCGAGCACCGTCCGCGCATCGTGCTCGCTGGATACTCCGCCTACTCGCGTCATCTGGACTTCGCCGCTTTTCGCGAGATCGCCGACGAGATCGGTGCTGTGTTCATGGTCGATGCCGCCCACTTCATCGGGCTCGTCGCGGGGAAGGCCCACCCGTCGCCCGTGCCCCATGCGGACATCGTCACGGCGACCACCCACAAGGCCCTCCGGGGCCCACGGGGCGGACTGGTCCTCGCCCGAGAGGGCTTCGGAGAGGGGTTGAACAAGGCGGTGTTCCCCAACGCCCAGGGCGGGCCGATCGAGTCGCAGATCGCCGCCAAGGCGGTCTGTTTCCTCGAGGCGATGCAGCCGTCCTTCCAGTCGTACGCGGCGCAGATCGTGGCCAACGCCCGGGCAATGGCCGACCAGGTGCAGGCGGACGGCGTGCGGGTCGTCTCCGGGGGCACCGACAATCACCTGTTCCTCATCGACCTCCGGTCGGTGGACGAGGACCTGACGGGCCGCGACGCGGCGAAGCTGTTGAGCCGGGTGGGGATCACGCTCAACTTCAACACGATCCCGAACGACCCGCGGCCGCCCTATCGGGCAACGGGCCTGAGGATCGGCACCCCGGCCATGACGACTCAGGGGATGAGGGAGGAGCAGGCGAGGGAGGTTGCGAGCCTGATCACGGGAACGCTCAAGGCCCGAAACGACGACTCGCGGCTCACCGAGATCGGCACGGATGTCCGCGAGCTTGCGTCTTCTTTCCCGCCTTATCCACACGACTTCGCGGGCCACGTCTGACCACTTCCTCCGCCGAGGCCGTTAAGCCGAGTTGAACACCCCGTCGCGCGGCGTTCAGTATTCGTATACTCGCCGTCATCAAGGGCCGACCCCGAGACGAGGAGGACTCGACGATGAAAGCCTCGAGACTGGTATCCCTACTTGCCGTCCTGGCGCTGGTGGCCGCCGCGTGCGGCGGTGGTGGCGACGGCACGACGACCACTGCCGGCGACACGACCACGACCGCCGGCGACACGACCACCTCAGGCCCGGGCACCACCCAACCGGAGGGACCCAGTGGCGAACCCATCGTCATCGGCGGGACTCTGCCTCTGACCGGGGCGTTCGCGGCTACCGGGACGATTCACCGGATCGCCGGTGAGCTCTACGTGGAGCGCCTCAACGCGGCTAACGGCCTGCTCGGGCGTCCGGTGGAATGGGAGCTCCGTGACGACGAGTCGGTGACGGACAACGTCACCACGCTCTACGAGCAGCTGATCACCGAAGTAGGCGTCGACCTGATCATCGGCCCCTACGCCACTCCGAACATCATGGCCGCTATGCCTATCGCCGAGCGACACGGGTTCGTCCTCCCGCAGCACACCGCGGTGCTGGCTCCGACCCTGACTTACGAGTGCCAGTTCCCGGCCTGGTCGATCGGTTACACGCCCAACGAGTTCATCCCCAACCAGCTGGCCGACGCCATGGACAGCCTGGAGGGCGTCGAGACCGTGGCGGTGGTGACCAACCAGTCCGGTTCGGTCGCTTTCGTCAGCCACGGACGCCCCGATGTGGACGAGCCGGCAGCGCTGTCGATCTTCCCTGACCGGGGCTTCGAGGTGGTGGCGGAAATCGACTACCCGCCTGGCAACACTGAGTGGGCGGCCATCGCCACCGAGCTCCGGACGGCCGATCCCGACATGGTCATGCTCAATGGCCTCGGCATCGACGCCAACGGGCTCATCGAGGCGATGCTCGCACTCGACGGCTATCTGCCGCCGATGATGTTCGCCCTGTTCCCGGCTCCGGGTCCCCTGCTGGCGATTGCCTCCGAGAACGACTTCCCGATCCTCTCGGTTTCGATGTTCGAGCCGGTCGAGTCGATGCTCTCGGGTCTCGACCCGATGGCCGCCGACATCGTCGAGGAATTCGCGGCCCGTGCGGCCGACGAAGGCGTGCCTTACACCACCTTCGAGACGCAGGCTGCGGCTTCCTGGAACGCCTGGGACATCCTGATCCAGGGGGTCGAGGCGGCCGGGTCGCTCGAGCACGACGCGATTTGCGACGCTCTTCACGCCGAAGGCGCCGACCTGACCTTTGTGGGGCCGGTGGAGTTCGATCCGGCGTTGAACAACTTCTGGGAGACGAACCAGGTCCTCAAGCAGGTCCAGGACGGTGACTGGACCGTCGTGTGGCCCGAGGACAAGGCTGCCGCCGACCTGCGGGGCCCGTCCAACTAACCAGCCGATCGTGCGGGCCGCTCGTCCTGATGGGTGGGCGGCCCGTACTGTGGCACCGGTCATGAACCCGATGGGCTCACGTTGAACACGCTCCAGGCAGCGGCGTCGGGGGCGCTCCAGGGCAGCCTGTTCGCACTGATGGCCCTGGGTCTGTCCCTCACCTGGGGCTTCCTGCGTGTCATCAACCTGGCGCACTTCGGGCTGGTGCTGCTCGGCGCATATCTGACGTTCCACCTGGCGATGACCACGCCTCTTGGCCCGATAACCACGGTGGTCGTCACCATCCCGGCGCTGTTCCTGCTCGGCGCGCTGATCCAGTACGCCTTCGAGAGGTTCGGAGTGTCCGAGCTCAACTCGTTGCTCATCAGCTACGGCCTGCTCATCATCATCATCCAGGTCGTCCACAACATCTGGACTGCCGATTTTCAGAGGCTGCCCGCGGCCATCAACCCTTACGCCACCCAATCGGTCCGACTTGGGGCACTCATCTTTCCCCTGCCGACGGTCCTTGCCGCCGCGTTCGGCATCGTGTTGGTCGTTGCCGCGAGCCTGACCCTCAATCGCACCTATGCCGGTCGAGCACTGCAGGCCTTCGGCCAGGATCGGGAGATCGCCTCAGCCTTCGGGATCGACCACAGGACACTGGGGCTCGCCCTCGCCGGCGCCTCGGGTGCCACGGCCGCAGTCGCCGGGATGCTGGTCACCCTACGGGGCACCATCACGCCGGATGCCGCGCTGGAGTGGGTGGGTCTCGTCTTCGCCATCGTCATTCTCGGCGGCATCGGGAACGTGGCCGGCACACTGTGGGCGGGACTTCTGGTTGGGGCCGTATCCGGCCTGGTCGCCATCGTGTGGTCCCCTTCCACCTCGCCCTTGGTCGTGTTCAGTCTCGTTGTCCTTGCGCTGGTGTTTCGGCCCACGGGGCTGTTCCGGAGGAAGGCGGCGCATTGAGACGGGACCGCGGCTGGATCGCCATCGCCGTGCTCGCCCTCGCGGTAGTGCTCTTGCCGACCCTCCGCGAGGCCACCGGCTTCCCGGTCTTCTACATGGTCTTCCTCTACTCGGTGATGTTCTGGGTCGCCCAGGCCACGAGCTGGAACCTTCTGTCCGGATTCGGCGGCTACTTCAGCTTCGGGCAGGGCGCCTTCTACGGGGTCGGCGTCTACGCCATGGCCGTTCTCTTCGGGCGTCAGGGCGTCTCGTGGGTGATCGCGCTGCTGGCCGGTGGCGTGCTCGCCATGGTCCTCGCTCTGGCCGTCGGAACGGTCGCGTTCCGGCTCAGGTCTTTGCGTGGCGAGATCTTCGCCCTGCTCACGTTGGCACTGCCGTTCATCCTTGCGGCCGTCGCCCGGCTCTCCAATGCCATCGACGGTGGCCAGGGCGTGATCCTCCCGGTCCCCGAGCTCCCCGGAATCCTCTCTTCGTTCCAGGACTTCGTCTTCGTCGTTGGCGGGCTGATTGCAGTCTTGGCCGTGGCCGTCTCCTACACGATGAGCCGAACCCGGTTTGGTTGGGCGCTCTTCGCCATCCATGACGACGAGGACGTGGCCGAGGCCCTGGGCGTGCCCACTTTCCGGCACAAGATGATCGCCATCGGTGCCACCGGGCTCATCGCCGGCCTGTCCGGAGCGGTTTCCGCGTTGCAGGTCGGGTTCGTCACCCCCGAGGGGACCTTCAACCTGCGAGTGCCGCTGATGGTCATCGTCATCTCCGTCCTGGGCGGTCGACGCCACTGGGCGGGCCCGATGGTTGGCGCTCTCTACATCGTCGTCCTGCAGAACCGGCTGTCCACTGCCGCGCTCGAAGGGTGGAGCCTCATCATCCTCGGAGTCGTGCTCATCCTCATCGTGCTTCTCGCTCCCGACGGGCTCATGGCGCGCTTCGTTCGAAGGCCGTGGACGGTCACGGCGGTCCTGCTAGGCGCTCTGGCCGCGTTCGCTCTCTGGCGGCAGTGGGGCGATCCGGTCACGTGGCTGGCCACAGCCCTCGGCGCCGCCGCCGTCGTCGGCTTCCTGCCAGGGCGGAAGAGCGGCTCCGTCAAGGCAGGTCATGTCCCCGCCGCACACGCTGACGAACCGATGGACGCACGTGTGGAGGCGACCGGGGTCGTGCTGGTGGAAACCCGTGACGTGCGCAAGCACTTCGGTGGCCTCAAGGCGGTCGACGGCGTGACTCTCAGTGTGAGGGACGGGGAGATCCTCGGTCTCGTGGGCCCCAACGGCTCGGGGAAGACGACGCTGGTCAACCTGGTGTCCAGCGCGTTCGCGCCGACCTCAGGGGCCGTTCTCGTTGGGGGAACCGACACTCGCGGGATGCGACCGCACCGAGTCGCTCATCTCGGCATCGCCCGTACCTATCAGATCCCGCGCCCGTTCCCTTCGATGACGGTGCGCGACAACGTGGCCATAGCGATCATGTTCGGGCGGGAACCGAAGGGTCTGGCCGCGGCCCGGGAGGAGGCCGACCAGTTCCTGGATCAGGTCGGGCTGTCCGATCTGGCAGACGCCCTGCCCGGCGGCGTGAACCTTCACGAACGCCAGCTTCTCGAGATGGCCCGGGCGGTGGCCACCAAGCCCAAGGTGCTGATGCTCGACGAGGCACTCGCCGGCCTGAACCCCGTGGAGATCGACAACGCCGTTGCCGTGGTGCGACGAATCCATCGATCCGGGGTATCGATCATCCTCGTCGAACACCTGCTGCGGGTCGTCAATCAGCTTGCCACCCGCATCGTGGTCCTGGACCAGGGACGTCAGCTCGCCTCCGGCGCGCCGGCCGAGGTCATGGCGGACTCTGCAGTGGTGGATGCATATCTGGGGAGGGAACACGGTGCTTCAGGTAGTTGACCTCGACGTCTTCTACGGCGACGCCCAAGCCTTATGGGACGTTTCCATGGAGGTGGGTGAGGCCGAAGTGGTATCCGTCGTCGGATCGAATGGGGCGGGGAAGTCCACCCTCGTCAACACCATCATGGGAATCCTCCGACCCCGGCGAGGGAAGGTGCTCGTGGACGGTGTCGACATCGCCGACGTCGCGACCCATCGGACCTGCGGGGCGGGCGTGGCAATAGTGCCCGAGGGCCGGCGGCTCTTTCCGGCGATGACGGTCCAGGACAACCTCGACCTCGGCGCGTTTCACCCGGAGGCGAGAGGGCGGCGGGCGGAGACTCTGGAGTGGGTGCTCTCGCTCTTCCCGCGGCTCGCCGACCGGTCGACTCAGATCGCCGGGAGCCTCAGTGGCGGCGAGCAGCAGATGGCGGCGATCGGGCGGGCCCTCATGGCCCGCCCGCGACTCCTTCTCATGGACGAGCCGTCGCTCGGCCTCGCCCCCGTGATCGTCGACGAGGTCTTCGACGTCATCGAAACGGTGCGCTCCGAAGGCGTGAGTGTGGTTCTGGTGGAACAGAACGTGCAGCGCGCGCTCGACATCTCCTCCCGCGCCTACCTCCTGTCGGAGGGCCGCATGGTGCTGGACGGGCCAGCAGCGGACCTCGCCAAGGACCCGGTGCTGCGG
>CAYLYQ010000037.1:15815-19774 GCA_964388105.1 uncultured Acidimicrobiaceae bacterium | reverse complement strand
TCGGTGAGGGTCTTGTCGATGATCTCCCCGGCGTAACCATCCACCCCACCCCACAGCTTCCACCAGGAACTGTCCAGACTGGGTTGCATCACCAGGAACCGGTCATCCACCGATCTCGCCTCCTCCCCAGCAGAGATCCGGGTCTTACGGGCCGCCAGGCGGAACACCCCGCCCACATCCTCACCCTCCAACAACCCAACATCCTCAGAGAGTTTGGACAAAGCCTCCACCCGACGGAACGAAACACCGTCCACAAGCGCCCCACGCAACTCCGGACGGTCCACGGTCCGGCGCATCGTCCCCACCAAACTCCTGGCGTCATCCAGAGTGGTGTCACACACCATCGCCACCCACTCCGACAACGACCTCACCCCATCCCCAGTGTGGACCTGCCGCTGGTCCAACTCCTCGAGAAGTCTCAGATTGTCCGCCGCCAGACGTGACTGCTCCCGGGTGTTGGACTTGAGTTGCTGCTGCAACTCGTCGGTCGACAACCTCTCCCAATCCATAGTACGAACATACGTTCTATGAGGGACAGAAACAACCCCTCTGAAGGCCGGTTCAGAAGATTTTTCTAGCGAGCGGTCAGACTGCGGAACGCCGGGAAGCTGTTCCCCACTTCCCGTTGTCGAGAGCCCCGCGGGCTACCTTGCCTCCATGATCAGAGCTCTCGCCACCGGTGAGCCCGTCGGCGACGTGAATGCGGCGCTCCGGGCCGAGAGCCGTGCATCCCAGCGTGCCTGGGTGATGATCAACATGGTCACATCCATCGACGGGGCGACGGCGGTGGCGGGCGGGTCGACGGCAATGAGCGACCAGGACGACCGGGCAGTCTTCAACGCGTTGCGGACGATGTCCGACGTGATCCTCGTGGGTTCCGGCACGGTTTCGGCGGAGAACTACCGGCCCGATGCCCGGCTGGCCATCGTCAGCGGCCGTCTCAGCCTCGCCCCGGGCATGAGGGTGTTCTCCGATCCAGACCGCCGACCGACGGTCATCGGCTCGACCGACGCCGATCCGGATCGTGCCAACCGACTCGAAGCAGTGGCCGATGTGATCCTGCTCGACGATATGTCCGGGTCGAGCCTGGTCGAGCAGTTTCCGACCAGTTCGATCGTCCTGTGTGAGGGAGGCCCGACCCTCAACAGCACCCTCTTCGAAGCCGACGTGGTCGACGAGGTCAATTGGACGGTGGCGCCATTCGTGGTCGGAGGCGAGTCGAAGCGCATGACGGCGGGCCAGTCGTTGTCACCGCCCGGGAAGTATCGAATCGACCGGACCTGGCTCGGCGACGAGTCGCTCTTCCTCCGCTACTTGCGCGCCTAGAGGAGGTCCTGCAGGTCGATGTCGCAGGACGGGTGCCGGAGCTTCGCCAGGCCTCTCGCCTCGATCTGACGAACCCTCTCCCGCGTGGCGTTGAGGACCTTGCCGACGTCGGAGAGGGTCCATGGTTCGTCCCCGTCGAGGCCGAACCGGAGCCAGATCACCTGCTTCTCCTCGTTGTCCAGGTGGCTGAGCGCCATGATGAGGCGATCCCGACGCCAGGCGGCGGCGGCCCGCAGCTCGGGGTCGACGGCGGCCTCGTCCTCGACGAAGTCTTGGAGGGAGGCATCGCCGTCCTCGCCCACCGGCCGGTCGAGGGATACGGTCTCGGCGGGGGCTTCGAGGGCGGCCAGAACTCGCTCGGTGTCCAGCCCCGACGCCTCCGAGATCTCCTCGAGGGTCGGCGCCCGGTGGAACTGATCATGGAGCGACTGCCTGGTGTCGTGGACGGTCCGGACCACGTCGACCATGTGGACCGGCAGCCGGATCGTCCGGCCGTTGTTGCCGAGACCTCTCGTGATCGCCTGGCGAATCCACCAGGTGGCGTAGGTGGAGAACTTGAAACCCTTCCGCCAGTCGAACTTCTCGACCGCCCGGATCAGCCCGAGGTTGCCCTCCTGGATCAAGTCGAGGAGGTCGAGGCCCCGGCCCGTGTACCGCTTGGCGATGGAGATGACGAGCCTCAGGTTGGACCTGATGAAGGTCATTTTGGCCTCTTCGCCGGCGGCCACGGCTCGCATCAGTCGGGCGCGCTCGGCCGGGTCGTGAGGAGTGGTCTCCAGAGCCGTCTTGGCCTTCTTGCCCAACTCCATGGCCCGGGCGAGATGCACCTCGTCTTCGGCGGTGAGGAGATCGTGGCCAGAAACCTCGTCGAGGTACAGGCCGACAGTGTCGGCAGTGCTTCCCCGGTCTCTGGGTTCTCTGGCTCGAACTGCCTTACCCAAGACGCACTCCTTGGCCTGTGGAAAAACCTAGCCGTCGTCCGCCCTGGTGGCAACCGGTTCCGGCCGCTTCTCGCCGTCTAGGCGGTGTCTCCGGATAACCTCCGATCTCCGGTGTCGCGACGAACCCAGTTCCGCGTGCTCGTGATGCTCACCCTTGCCTGGGCAGTGTGGGCTGCATGGTCTTTGGCCAACCAGGGGACACCATTCCGCCTCCGAGTCCTCGACGATCTCGGTGCCCCCATCGAGCTGGCCGTAGCCGATTCCGAAGGTAGCCAGCTGGGCACGACGGGCCCCGACGGCATCGTTGACCTGACCTGGGAGGGGGCTTCGGTCATCGAGGTCGCCGCGCCAGGCCATGTCACCCGCAGGTTGACGTTGGGGGAGCGGCCAGATGGTGACGTGGACGTCGTCCTCACGGCCCGGATCATGAGGGGAGCCGTGACCGATCAGGACGGGAACCCGGTTCCCGCTGCGCGGGTGATCGCAGGCTCCGGCGCGGCCGTCACCGACAGCGACGGGCGCTTCAGCATCCGCGGTGCCCAGCCGGGAGAAATCGTCGTGGAGAGGCCCGCATGGCTCACGCGCACGTTCACCTGGGACGGCGGACCGGGAGATCAGATGATCGAGATCGAGCCCTTCGTCGCCCGGGCGGTACACATCTCCGGTGAGTCCGTACGGGACCGCTGGGACGAGTTCTTGGAGATGGCCGACACGACCGAGCTCAACGCGGTCATGATCGATCTCAAGGACGAGTCGGGGCTGGTCTGGTACAACACCCAAGACCCGATCGCCAACGAGGTGGGAGCCAACTTCGCGGCATTCGACCTCAGCGAGGTGGTGGCCCAGGCGAAGTCCGAGGACCTGTACGTGATCGCCCGCATCGTGGTCTTCAACGATCCGGTGGCGGCCATCAAAAAGCCTTCGATGGCGGTGTGGGACTCGGAGCAGAACGAGCCGTACAGCGCCAACGGCCAGTACTTCCTCGACCCCACCGACCCGGACGCCAGGGCCTACGGCCTGGCACTGGCCGCGGAGGCCTGCGCTCTGGGCGTCGACGAGATCCAGTTCGATTACGTCCGCTTCCCCGATGCCCGTCGCGAGTCGGCAACTTTCGACGAAGGCGTTGCCGCGGATGTCCGCATGTCCACAATCAACGGCTTCCTGACCGAAGCGGTCGCGCTCTTGCACCCGAAGGGCTGCGCCGTGGGGGCCGACGTGTTCGGGTTCATCACCAAGGCCGTCGACGACGGAGCGATCGGCCAGCGCTGGGAGGACATCTCGAACATCGTCGACGTCGTGTCGCCGATGGTGTACCCGAGCCACTACTCGACCGGGTGGTACGGGTTCGAAGTGCCCAACGAGCACCCCGGGCCGATGGTGGAGAACGCATTGGCCGACGGGCTGGGCCGGCTCCCACGGCCGGTAGTGATCCGTCCCTGGCTCCAGGACTTCGGATACGACGCGGCGCAGGTCAGGGCGCAGATCGACGCCACGGAGCAGTACGGGTTGGGTTGGATGCTGTGGAATGCGAGGTCCAACGTCACCACCGACGCCCTCCGGGTGGAGTAATTCGCACTACCTGAGTAGGGCAAATACGATCAGCCCTGTCCCGTCTCGGAGTTCTCATTGACCGCGTTTGACCTGGAAAGCCTGCAGATGGCCTCGACCCGCGCCCCGGGGTGGAGGCGTCCG
>CAYLYQ010000037.1:1474-15715 GCA_964388105.1 uncultured Acidimicrobiaceae bacterium | reverse complement strand
ATCGATGCGGAGCGTCACACCAGCCGTGTTCCCGTCGACCAGAACAAGCTGGCGGCGGCCCATGCCGCTTTCGCCCACGACGGCCTCTATCTGGACGTGCCCGCCGGCGCCGCGGTCAGAGACCCCTTCGTCATCGACCTCCAGGCGATGACCCCCGGCGCCGCATCCTTCCCGCACATCTCGGTGCGGCTCGGCGAGAACGCCGAAGCGAGCGTGGTGGTCGTCTACCGCAGCGCTCCCGGCGCCAGCTTGCTGATGGTCCCCGAAATCGACCTCGACCTGGCCGACGGCGCCAATCTCCGGTTCCTCACGGTCCAGAACATGGACCACGCGGCCACGACCGTGACCCACCAGCGGGTGCACATCGGCCGCGACGCCACCGGTCGCATCGGCGAGGTGGGTCTCGGCGGCGACTTCGCCAGGCTCGACCTGACCGTGGAGCTCGAAGGCGACGGCTGCTCCGCGGAGACCGTCGGCCTCTACTTCGGCGAGGGTGACCAGACCCTCGACTACCGGATGGTCATCCGCCACTCGGGCAAGAACACCTCCTCCGACGTGTTCCTCAAGGGTGCGGTCGAAGACCAGGCGCAGAGCGTCTTCACCGGGTTGCTCAGGATCGAGAAGGACGCGGTGCGCACCTCGACCTTCGAGACCAACCGCAACCTCGTCCTCAGCGAAGGCGCCAAGGCCAACTCGGTCCCCAACCTCGAGATCCTGTGCGACGACGTCGTCTGCGGGCACGGCTCCTCGGTGGGACCTCCCGACGAGAACTCGCTGTACTACATGCAGAGCCGCGGCCTCTCCAGGCCGACCGCGGAGAGGCTGCTCATCAAGGGCTTCTTCCAGGAGGTCATCGACCGCCTCCCCATCGGGGGCATGGAAGAGCCCATTTCGACGGAGGTATTCCGGCGCTTCGTCACCGCCCAGGACGAGGGGAGGGTGGCGTGAAAGTCGACATCGGCGTCCTCGAGGCCCTTCCGGAGTCCAAGGGCGTTCGTTTCGACATCGGCAGCCACCGTGTGGCGGTGTTCCGCATCGGGGACGAGGTCTTCGCCGTCGGCGACCGTTGCTCCCACGCCGAGGCCTCCCTGTCGGAAGGCGAGGTCTTCGACTGCATCGTCGAATGCCCGCGCCACGGTTCGGAGTTCGACTTGCGCACCGGTGAAGTCCTGAGCCTCCCGGCGACCAAGCCCGTTCCGACCTATCCCGTCGCCGTGGAAGACGGCTATGTGTTCCTGACCCTGGAGGAAGAGTGAGCGGTTCACTCCGAGTGGAAGGCCTGTATGCCGGCATTTCCGAGAAGCAGATCCTGAACGGCCTCGACATCGAGGTTCCGCTCGGCGAGGTCCACGCCATCATGGGCCCCAACGGCTCCGGTAAGTCGACTCTCTGCCATGTCCTCACCGGCCGATCCGGCTACGAGGTCAGCGGGTCGGCGAAGCTCGACGGAGTGGAGCTGCTCGGGCTCCCTGTGGACGAGCGGGCCCGGCTCGGGCTCCTGCAGAGCTTCCAGTATCCGACCGAGATCCCCGGGGTCCGCCTTCAGGAGTTCCTCATGGAGGCCGCCCTCGAGCACGGCATGTCGGCCGACGAGGCCCGTGATCGCATCGCCAAGGAGGCAGCCCGCTTCGGCATGGAGCGGTTCCTCGACCGTTCGCTGAACGACGACCTGTCCGGCGGCGAGAAGAAGCGCTCGGAGATCTTCCAGCTGGCCGTGCTTCAGCCGAAGGTGGCGCTTCTCGACGAGATCGACTCCGGCCTCGACATCGATGCGGTTCGCCAGGTGTCCGAAGCCGTTGAGGAGATGAGGTCCCCGGAGGTCGGCGTGCTGATGATCACCCACTACAGCCGCATCCTGCGCTACCTGACCCCTGACCGGATCCACGTCATGATCGACGGGCGCATCGTCGACAGCGGTGCACGCGAGCTCGCCGACGAGCTGGAGTCGGGCGGCTACGAGGCCGTGCGCCAGAGACTGGGCTTGGCCAGAGTCTCGGCCCCCGAGCGCCGACCCTCCGACTTCTTCACCGACACGCCCTTCGACGCGTAACCCTGATGGCCAGCCGTGCAACCGCCGAGAAGTGGCTGCGGGAGCTGACCAACCTCGTCACTGCATCGGGCATCGAAGACGAGGCCGTGGCATGGGTCTCCGCCTGGGTGAGGCGACGGGAAGACCTCACCATGAAGGTCGACTCCGGTGGGAACCTCCTCGTCACGCAGAAGGGCCGGAAGCGGCGTGCCCCGGTCATCGCGATCGCCCACATGGACCACCCGGCATTCGTGGTCACGGCCGTGGGCGAGCAGATCGAATTCGAGTTCCGGGGCGGGGTCGACGAGGCCTACTTCGTGGGCGCCAGGGTGCGGATCCCGAAGATCGGAGGCGCTCATTGGCTCCAAGTCACGGAGTACGACCCGAAGAGCCAGAGAGGCGTCATGGAGAAGGGGGTGGCCCGGGGCGAGGTCCAGGTCGGCGACATCGGGATGTGGGCGTTCCCGCCTCCGGTGGCCAGCGCCGGCATGCACCAGGCTCCCGCCTGCGACGATCTCGCCGGAGTGGCCGCAGCCCTCGCCGCCCTCGATCGGGCCCGCGGGCGGGACGACTTGCGCCACTACGGCGTGTTGCTCACGAGGGCGGAGGAGGTCGGCCTCGTCGGTGCGCTGCACGCCGCCGTCACCGGGTCGGTGCCGGCCGACGCCCGGATGATCTCCATCGAGACCTCCCGGGAGCTGCCCCACGCCAAGGTGGGTGATGGCCCGATCATCAGGACCGGCGACCGCTCCACCGTCTTCGACCGGGACCTCACCAACAAGATCACCGACGCGGCCCGGCGGGCCGGTCTTCAGCACCAACGGAAGCTGATGGACGGTGGCGGCTGTGAGGCCACCGCGTTCGGTGGGCTCGGATACCAGGCGGCGGGCCTGTGCGTCGCTCTTCGGAACTGGCACAACCGGGGGAATCTCGACCTCGTCGAGGCCGGCCGCGGCCGGGCGATCGCCCTTCCCGAGGAGATCTCACTCGAGGACTTCCACGGGCTGATCGACCTCATCCTCATCGCCGCCGCAGCCGCCGACGACAGGGACACCCTGGGCCCCCGGCTCCGCAAGCTGTACGACGAGCAGAGAACGGTCCTGGACCGGCAGGTACCCTCGTCCCCATGACGGATTACCGCATCGAAAAGGACTCGATGGGGGAGGTTCGGGTTCCGGCCGACGCCTACTACGGCGCTTCCACCCAGAGAGCCGTGGACAACTTCCCGATCTCCCGCCTCCGGTTCGACCGCAGGTTCATCTGGGCCTTGGGCCTCCTGAAAGGCTCAGCCGCCACGGTCGCCGCCGAGATGGGCTTCAAGGACGCCGAGGTCGCGGCGGCCGTTCGGGCCGCGGCCGACGAGGTGATGGCAGGTGACCTGGACTCCCACTTCGTCCTCGACATCTTCCAGACGGGGTCGGGAACCTCGACCAACACCAATGCCAACGAGGTGATTGCCCGGCGCGCCACGGAGATCCTCGGTGACGACCGCAAGGTCCACCCCAACGACGACGTCAACTTCGGCCAGTCGTCCAACGATGTCATTCCCTCCGCGATCCACATGGCCGCGGTCGCCGGGATCAGGGACGGGCTGATCGAGGCACTCGACAAGCTGGCCTCGTCGCTCGAAGCGAAGGCCGCAGAGTTCGCAGACGTGGTCAAGTCGGGGCGCACTCACCTCATGGACGCCACCCCCGTGACCCTGGGCCAGGAGTTCGGGGGTTACGCGGCCCAGGTGCGCAAGGGCATCGAGCGGGTGGAGCGAGCGCTGCCCGAGTTGGAGGAGCTGGCCCTGGGCGGGACCGCCACCGGCACGGGCATCAACGCTCCCGACGGGTTCCCCGCCCGCGTGATCGCCCTCATGGCGGAGAGGAGCGGATACGGGTTCCGGGAGGCCGATGATCACTTCGAGGCGCAAGGGTCGAAGGACGGCGCCGTCTCGGCGTCGGGCGCCCTGCGGACAGTTGCGGTCTCGTTGTTCAAGATCGCCAACGACATCAGGTTCCTCGGGTCCGGCCCGACCTCGGGGATCGCCGAGATCCGCATCCCCGACCTCCAACCGGGCTCGTCGATCATGCCCGGGAAGGTCAACCCGGTCATGTCGGAGATGATGATGATGGTGGCGGCACAGGTGGTCGGGAACGACGCCACCGTGGCCTGGTCGGGAGCGAACGGGAACTTCGAGCTCAACGTGATGATGCCCGTCCTGACCCACAACCTCCTGGAGTCGATCGAGCTCCTCACCACGGCCTCTCGTACCTTCGCCGAGCGCTGTGTCGACGGCATCGAGGCAAACCGGCGGCGGGCCCAGGAATTGCTGGAGCGCAACGCCATCGTCATCACCGCACTCAACCCCTACATCGGCTACGACAACGGGGCCAAGATCGCCAAGGAGTCAGTCGCCACGGGCCGGACCGTCAGGGAGCTCGTCCTCGAGGCGGGCCTCATGTCCGAGGAGGACCTGGACAAGGCGCTCGATCTCAAGAAGATGACAGAGGGTGGGATCGCCTGAACCGACGCCGACACTTGGCGTCACCGAGCTCCTGGGCCGCCTCCAGACGGCGGTGGCCGACGCGTTCCCCACGCCCGTGTGGGTGGGCGGAGAAGTCTCCGGCCTGAGGCGAACGCCGCGAGGGGCGGTCTTCTTCGACCTGGTGGATCCCGATGACGCGGACAAGTCCGTTCGGGTCGCGGCTCGCGGCATTGTGATGCGCGAGGTGGACCTGGCGTTCGACCGTGCCGGGGTGGGGAGCGTTCGAGCCGGGATCCAGGTGCGGATATCGGGGACCGTCTCGCTCTCCGCCCGAGGGATCGTGACCATCTCCTTGCTGGACGTCGATCCGGCGTTCACAGTCGGCAAGCTGGCACTCGATCGCGAGGAGCTGTTGCGCCGGCTGGCCGCCGATGGCTCGTTACAGGCGAACAAGGCCCTCCTTCTCCCTCTGGTCCCCTTGCGCCTGGGCCTCGTCACCAGCCGCGGATCGGCTGCTCACGCCGACTTCCTCGACCAGCTGAAGCGCTCCGGCTTCCGGTTTCGGGTGGCGACGGCCCACGCCAGCATGCAGGGCGAGAACGCACCGGCGCAGATCGCGCGAGCCGTGGAACGGGCCTCGGCCGCGTCCGTCGACCTCGTCGCCGTCGTCAGGGGAGGCGGCGCCAAGCTCGACCTCCAGGCGTTCGACACCGAGGTGGTGGCTCGGGCGGTGGCCCGATCTCCGGTCCCGGTCGTGACCGGAATCGGCCACGAGATCGACCAGAGCGTCGCCGACCTCGCCGCCGCCGTCACCGTGAAGACCCCGACCGCCGCCGCCGAGTGGATCGTCGGCCGTGTCGCCGCATATGCCGAGACGATCGATCGAGCTCGGAACTTCATCCGGGAGCAGGCCCGGACGGCATACCGGGACGCCGGGACGGCGCTGGGGACGCTGGCGGCTGGGGTGGGGATGGCGCGCCGGGCGGTGTCCTCGGAGGCCGAGCGCCTCGACACGCTTTCCGATGGGATCAGGGACGCGGCTCGGCGGGGCCTCGAGACCCGCGGCAAGGACCTGGAGTCCCTGGCAGAGACCCTGCTGGCGGTCGGAATCGAGCCGACCCTGCGGCGCGGTTTCGGGCTCGTCTCCCGTCATGACGGGTCGCCGGTGACGCGGGCAGCTCAACTGGCGGCCGGCGATCGGGTGCGGGTTAGGTTCGCCGATGACAGCGTCGACATGAGGGTCGAGGAGGAGACATGAACGCCGAACAGCAGAGCTACCAGGAGGCCCTCGAGGAGTTGCGGGCGATCCACACCCGGCTCACCCGCTCGGACGTCGACGTCGATCGTCTGATCGAGGACGTCAAGCGCGCCGCCGACTTGCTGGCCTTCTGCCGCGAGCGGCTGGCATCGGTCGGAGAGCGCTTGGAGGAAGTGCTCGAAGACTTCGACTGACCGAGCGTCGTCAGCTCAGGGCGTCTTGCAGAACCGTCCAGCCGAGCGCCGCGCACTTGATCCGGACCGGGTACTGACGCACCCCCTGCAGTGCCTCCATGTCCCCCAGGGCGGCCCCGGGCCGCTCGGGGTCGATGCCGGGATCGGTCCCGTCCTCGAGCGACATCATCCCCCGGAAACGGGCGAGCAGATCGAAGATCTCCTCCCGGGTCTTCCCCTTGATCGCTTCGCTCATCATCGACGCCGAGGCCTGGCTGATCGAGCACCCCTGCCCGTCCACGGCCACTTCGGCGACCTTCCCATCTTCGAACCGGAGCTCCAGGTTGATCTCGTCCCCACAGAGCGGGTTCATGCCCTCGGCGGTGGCGTCCGCAGCATCGAGCCGCCCGCGGTTCCTTGGGTTGCGGTAATGGTCGAGGATCACTTCGCGGTAGAGGTCTTCGAGGGCCATCAGGTCACTCCGAACAGCTCGGCGGCCCTCCGCAGTCCCCGGACCGCGGCATCGATGTCGTCCACCGTGTTGTAGACGTAGAAGCTGATGCGGGCCGTTGCCGCCACACCCAATTCCCTCATCAGGGGCTTGGCGCAGTGGTGTCCCGCGCGCACCGCCACCCCTTCCTCGTCGAGGATGGTGGCGAGGTCGTGGGGGTGGGCCCCATCCATCGTGATCGAGATGACTCCGCCCCGGGCTTCGAGGTCCTTCGGGCCGTGGATGCGGACTCCGGGCACGTCGGAGAGGCGCTCCAAGGCGATGCCCGTGAGCTCCTGATCGTGGGCGAAGACGCGGTCCATCCCGATGGCGTCCAGGTAGTCCACGGCAGCATGAAGGCCGACGGCCTCGATTATCGGCGGTGTGCCCGCCTCGAACCGGTGAGGGATTGCCGCCCAGGTGGCTCCTTCGAGGGTCACGTCGGAGATCATCTCCCCGCCGCCCTCGAACGGCTCCATCTCCTCGAGCGCGTCCATCCGGCCCCAGAGGACGCCGATCCCCGTGGGCCCGAGCATCTTGTGGCTCGAGAAGGCGAGGAAGTCGGCGCCGAGGGTCTTGACGTCGACCCCCCGGTGGGGAACCAGCTGGGCGCCGTCGACCACCACCCGTGCCCCGAGCTCATGGGCCCGTGCGGCAATTGAGGGGACATCGGGGATGGTGCCCAGGGCGTTGGACATCCCGGTGATGGCAACCACTCGGACGCCGTCGGTGAGCTTGGAGTCGAGGACGGCCTCGTCGATCCGACCGTCGCCGTCGAGGGTCAGGAAGTCGAGGATGGCGCCGGTCCGCTTCGCCACCATCTGCCAGGGGACCAGGTTGCTGTGGTGCTCCATGACGGTGGTCAGGATGCGATCGCCCGGCTGCAGACGCTCCATCCCCCAGCCGAAGGCCACCATGTTCAGGCCGGTCGTCGTTCCCCTCGTGAAGATGACCTCTTCGGGGCGTTCGGCACCGATGAACCCCGCCACCCGGCGACGCGCCCCTTCGTATGCCTCCGTGGCGGCCACCGAGAGCGAATAGGCCCCGCGGTGAACGTTCGCATACGAGGTGCGGGCGAAGTGGTCCATCGCCTCGAGGACCTGGACGGGCTTTTGTGAGGACGCCCCCGAGTCGAGGAAGTGGACGCCCTCGGAGATGATCGGGAAGTCGTGCCTGAGCTCGGAGAGGTCGGTCAAGGTCTCTAAGACAACACCGACCGGAAGGATTCGTATCCCTGCTCTTCGAGGCGGGCGGCCAATTCGGGCCCTCCGCTCTCGACGATGCGGCCGTCGAGGAAGATGTGGACCACATCGGGGGTGACGTAGTCGAGAAGCCGCTGGTAGTGGGTGATGATCAGAAAGCCCCGCTCCGGGCCGGCGAGCCGGTTGACGCCGTCGGCAACGGTGCGCAGGGCGTCGATGTCCAGACCCGAGTCGGTCTCGTCCATGACGGCCAGTTCGGGCTGGAGCACCGCCATCTGCAGCACCTCGTTGCGCTTGCGCTCGCCGCCGGAGAAGCCCTCGTTCAGGTAGCGGTCGGCGAACGACGACTCCATTCCGAGGTCCTTCATGGCGTCCATGACCTTGAGGCGGGCCTCGAGGACGGTGAGGTCGACGCCCGTTCGGTTGGAGAGCGCCTGGCGGAGGAACTGGAGCACGGACACGCCGGGGATCGCCTCCGGATGCTGGAAGGCCAGGAACATCCCTGCGGTCCCGCGATCGGTGGGGGGCATGCCGGAGATGTCCTCGCCCTTGTAGTAGATCGCCCCTTCGGTGACAGCGAACGCCGGGTGACCCAGGAGCACCGAGGCCAGCGTCGACTTGCCCGACCCGTTCGGGCCCATCAGGGCGTGGATCTCTCCATGGCGGACGGTGAGGTCGACGCCCTTGAGGATCTCGAAGTCGCCCGCGGAGGCATGGAGGTTCTCGATCTGGAGGAGGGGAGGAGTGTCAGCCACGAACCCAATGGTATTTGCACTAAGTCAATAGGGAAAATGCCGAGGGTGCCTCGAAGGAGGGAGGGGTGAGGCTCCAAGTCGATCCCGGCCCGACGCGCACGCCTTTAAGGTGAAACGATGCTGTTCTCCCTCATGACCGAGCCCCATCTGGGCGGCACTTACGCCCAGCAGGTGGACGCCGCGCGCTGGGCAGAGGCCGAAGGCCTGGCCTCGTTCGCCCGCTGCGACCACTACATGTCGGGGATGGAGCCCACTCCTGACGCCACCGATGCCTTCGCGGCGCTGGCCGGCATCGCCCGGGAGACCGAGACGATCCGTCTGTGCATCCTGGTCACCCCGATCACCTTCCGGCATCCGGCCGTGATCCTGAAGAACGCGGTCACCATCGACCAGATGTCCGGAGGTCGCCTCGACCTGGGGGTGGGCACCGGCTGGATGGAGTTGGAGCACGAGGCTTTCGGCATCGAGTTCTACGACTGGGCGGAACGATTCGCCCGGTTCGAGGAGTCCCTCGACTACCTCGAGGCTGGCTTCGGGCCCGACCCGGTCCACTTCGAGGGCGAGTTCTACCGGCTGCAGGGGAACATCCGGCCGAAGCCGTCCGGAATCCGGCTGGTCATCGGGGGCAGCGGCGAGAAGAGGACACCGAGGCTCGCCGGCACCCGAGCGGACGAATACAACATGTTCCTCACCACGCCCGAGAAGGCGCGGCCGCGTATCCAGAGGATGCGGACGGCGGCAGGAGACCGCACGGTGGAAGCGACGATGATGGGCCCGGCGCTGGTCGGCCGCACCCAGGCGGAGTTCGAGGAACGCCGCGATCGCGCCGCAGCCAAGCGGGGGATCACGGGCCAGGAGTTGGAGGACCGCTACTCGACCAACGGGTATCTGGTGGGGACGCCCGACCGTGTCTCCCAGTCGGTCAAAGCCCTCGAGGAAGTGGGGGTCCAGCGCCTCTACGTGCAGTGGCTCGACCTGGACGACCCGGACGGCATGAAGGAGACGATGGAGATCGTCCGTGGCGGTTGAGCTACCCGCCGCGAGCCGGCGCCTGGCCGAATCCGTCCCCGGCCTGGCAGACAAGATCAGGGCATTCCCGGAAGGCACGAAGACCGCACAGGACGCCGCCCTCGCCATCGGGTGCCCTGTGTCCGCCATCGTCAAGTCGCTGGTGTTCGTGGTCGTCTCGGGTGACCGGGAAGAGCCGGTTGTCGCCCTGGTCCCGGGTGACCTGATGCTCGACCAGGACAAGCTCGCTGCGGTGACGGGGAGCGAACGTGCCAGGCGGGCGACGCTGGAAGAAGTACGGGAGGGGACCGGTTTCGCCGCCGGGGGGACACCACCCTTCGGCCACGCCACCCCTCTGCGCGTCTTCGCCGACCCGATGCTGCGACGCAACGACCCCGTGTGGGCGGCCGCCGGGACTCCGACGACGGTGTTCCCGATCTCGTTGGCCGATCTCGACCGACTCGCGGCCCCGCAGTGGGCCGAACTCACGTAGCGCCGCCGTTACCCTTTCGCACCATGCGCTATCGCTCCGGCCTGGAGACCCGCGACCGGATCCTCGACGCCACCCGCCGGCTGATCGCGGACGAGGGGCTCGAAGGCACCACGATCAAGGCGATCTGCACCCGCGCCGGGGTGTTGCCGGGGAGCTTCTACAACCTCTTCGACTCCAAGGAGCAGGCCATCCTCTCAGTGGTGCGGGAGGCGATCGATGCCGTCGACCCCGACCCGAACCATCTGGGGACCGACACCCTGTCCGATCTCGTCAACGCGTACCTGAGGTTCGTCACCGAACAAGGAGACCTGGCCCGGGTCTACATCGCCATCGCGGTCTCCGGGGGTCGGAACCGATCGGAGCTGAAGGGGCGGGTGATCCGCCACCACGAAGGTCGTGTCGACCGCTTCTCGGCGGGCCTGATGCGGGAGCGGCCCGACCTCGACCCGAGCGAGGCCCGTCGCCGTGCCGAGACCCTGGTCACGGCCCTCAACGGGATGACCCTCCACTTCGTCCTCGATCCGAGCTTCGACCTGTCCCTTCACGTCAAGGCGCTGCTCTCCGACGCCATGGCGGTGGCGTGATGCAGTTCGCGGTGCAGTCGAGGGGAAGCTGGCAGCGTGTCCACGAGGTGGCCGGGTGGGCGGCCGACCGGGGCATGGCCGCGTACGCCCTCCCCGACCACTACCTGCAGCGTGGCGACGACCTGAGCAGACCGGCTTGGGACCATCTCGTCCACTTGGCTGCGCTGGCCGCCACGACCACCGATCTCGAGCTGGTCTCGCTGGTCACCCCGGTCACTTTCCGCCATCCCGGCGTGCTCTACAAGATGGCCGTCACCATCGACGAGATCTCGGGAGGCAGGTTCACCCTCGGGTTGGGCTCGGGGTGGATGGAGGAGGAGTTCCGGGTCTTCGGGCTCCCGTACCCGTCGTTGGGGGAGCGGACGGACCGTCTGGAGGAAGCCATGGCCTACCTTCGCGCCGCCATCACGCCCGGAGCGCAGGGCTATCGGGGCGAGCACTACGTGCTTGAAGAGTTCGATCCCCAGCCCCGTCCGCAGAATCTGCGACTGGCGATGGGCGGCGCGGGAAAGAAGCGCGCCCGGGCCATCGCGGCTCGCTACGCCGACGAGTACAACCTCTACGCCCGCGATCCTGCGGTCTACCGGGACGTGATCGCTGCCACCGCCGCCGAGCTCGAAGCCGTGGGCAGGCCGCCCGACGCCATCTTCTGGACCTCCGCCGGTCCGGCCCTGGCCGCCAAGAAGGAGTCGGACTACCGCCGTCTCCTCGAGGAGCTGGCGGGGATGACCGGCCAGGATCCGGAGCACATCGAGTCGGTCTACGAGGAGAGGCACTACCCGCACGGGTCCGGCTCGAAGCCTGCGGAGATGATGGCCGCCCTCGAGGAGGCGGGTTGTCGCCGCTACTACATGCAGATCTTCAACACCGCGGTGGGCAACTTCGACACCATCCTGGAGGCGTACCAGGGGTAGCGGACAGGCCCAAAGTCCCTGGCATTTGAGCGATCACTCAAATTAGACTGGTGGCCGTGAGCCATTACAAGTCAAACCTCCGCGACATCGAGTTCAACGTCTTCGAGTTGTTCCGGGTCCAGGACTACTTGACCGAGGAGCTGTGGCCCGGAGTCGACCCCGAAACCATTCGCGACGTCCTCAACGAGATCGAGCGTCTCGCCCGTGAGGACTACGCCGCCTCCTACGTCGACCAGGACCGCATCCCCTTGGAGCTCGTCGACGGCGAAGTCCACCTGCCCGAGTCCGTCAAGAAGAGCGTCGCCGCGTTCAAGGAGGGAGGCTGGGACAGCATCGGGCTCCCACTGGAGATGGGCGGCACGCCGTTCCCCGGGCCGGTGCAGTGGTCGATGACGGAGATGCTGCTGGCGGCCAACACCACGGTCCAGTTCTACGCCGGAGGCGCCTTGTTCGCACGGGTGCTGTTCGAAGAGGGCACCGAGGAGCAGAAGGAGTTCGCCCGCCTGTGGTCCGCGAAGGATTGGGCGGGCACCATGGTGCTCACCGAGCCCGACGCCGGCTCGGATGTCGGCGCCGGCACCACGAAGGCGGTCGATCAGGGTGACGGCACCTGGCACATCGAAGGCGTCAAGCGCTTCATCACCGGCGGCGAGCATGACACGGCCGAGAACATCATCCACCTCGTCCTCGCGCGTCCGGTCGGAGCAGGACCAGGAACCAAGGGCCTCTCCCTCTTCGTCGTGCCGAAGTACCTCGTCAACGACGACGGCACCCTCGGCGAGCGCAACGGCGTGTTCGCCACCAACATCGAGAAGAAGATGGGCCTCAAGGGCTCGACCACCTGCGAGCTCACCTTCGGGGGCGACATCCCGGCGGTCGGGTACCTGGTGGGTGACAAGCACGACGGCATCCGCCAGATGTTCCGGGTCATCGAGTACGCCCGGATGATGATCGGCGTCAAGGCCATGGGCACCCTCTCCACCGGCTATCTCAACGCCCTCGAGTACGCGCAGGAGCGGATCCAGGGCAACGATCTGGCGCAGGCCACCGACAAGACGGCCCCCAAGGTCCCGATCATCCGCCATCCCAACGTGCGGCGGATGCTGATGATGCAGAAGGCGTACGCAGAGGGCCTGCGGGCACTCGCCTTGTACACCGCGTGGGTGCAGGACCAGGAGAAGCTCCACCCCGACGACGACACCTGGCCACGACGCAACGACCTGCTGCTCCCGCTGGTCAAGGGCTACTCGTCCGAGAAGGCATACGACCTGCTGGCGGTCTCGCTTCAGGTGTTCGGCGGTTCGGGCTACACCCAGGACTACCCCATCGAGCAGTACATCCGGGACGCCAAGATCGACACGATCTACGAGGGCACGACCGGCATTCAGGCCCTCGACCTCTTCTTCCGCAAGATCGCCCGGGACCAGGGCACGGCGCTGGCTTCGCTCTCGGCCGAGATCGTCGAGTTCGTCAAAGGCGGCTCCGACGACGACCCGCTCGCGACCGAGAGGGAGATGCTCGGTGGAATGCTCGACGACGTCCAGGCGCACCTCGGCAAGATGGTGGAACACCTGATGGCGAGCATGGGTGGCCAGCCGGAGGAGGTCTACAAGGTGGGCCTCCACGCCACGCCGTTGCTCGCGTCGATGGGCGAGGTCGTCATTTCGTGGCTGATGCTCCGCCAGGCCGAGATCGCCCACGCCAAGATCGGGGAGGACCCGTTCTACGAGGGCAAGGTCGCAGCCGCCCGCTGGCTGGTGCGAGACGTCGCCTTCAAGGTCACCGCCCGGTCGAAGGCCGCGGTCGCCGAAGACGGCAGCCTGATGGATCTCCCCGTCGAGGCCTTCTGATCGGCTCGCCTCCTCTGAGGCCGACACCCGGCAGGGCTGGATCGGCGTGCTCGTAATCTGAGGCTGACATGTCACCGGGTTCCGTAGTCCTCTTCATCGCCTTCTTCGCCGGGATCCTGCTCGTGGTGATGGCGCTGATGGTGTGGCAGCACGCCAACCGACATCCTTCCTACCAGCCTCTCGAGTACGTGGTGGAGCACGCGGTTCGGCACATCTCCGACCGTCTCGGGGACGACGTGAAACTGGCCCGCCACGACATCCGTCGGATCCTCGAGTACGAAGTCCACTACCTCCAGGGTCTCGCCCAGGAGAACCGGCGCAATCCGATCGAGGCGGTCGCCGGAGGGCATGACGATTCGATCCGCTGGATCGCGGCCGAGATTCAGTCAAAGCACGACGTTGCCTACTCTCCGGAGGACATCGCCGCCGTGCTCAGCCTCGAAGCCGACTACCTGATGGCAATCGGCGCGGTCGGCGACCCAGTCGACATGCAGGGAGATGAAGGATGAGGGTTCGTTGCGGTGCGTGCCGCACTCAATTCGAAGTCGCCGGCCCCGGCCGGTTCGCCTGCCCGGTTTGCGGCTCGGTGAACGTGGTCAGGGATGCTGCGGGAGCCCCACAGGAGGCCGCTTACGGCGGATACCCGACTGCTCCCGGCGCCGCCGGTGGGATGGCACCCGAACCGCCGCCCCCGCCGCCGCTGCCCCGGATCACCTGTCCGGAGTGCGAGTTCACCTTCGTGGTCGGAAACATCGCCGTGGCGACCTGCCCCAACTGCGAAGCTGCGGTGACGACAGGGCTTGGAGACGACGAGTCCGAATGAGCCGGCTGCCCCGATTCGAGGAGTTCCGCTGGATCGGCACCAAAGACACGATGCGGGTGTACGACTGTGACGATCCCGCCCAGTTCGACCAGCTGAAGGCGCGGGTGGAGGGGGAGGACCTCCTGCGACGGCTCCAGCTTCTCGCCTTCGCCCCGGACACGGTCGAAGAGGCCGTCAACCGGAGCTTCA
>CAYLYQ010000037.1:0-1374 GCA_964388105.1 uncultured Acidimicrobiaceae bacterium | reverse complement strand
TAGCGCTCCAGGCCCTCGGCCACGAGGCGGCCGATGCGGTCGCCCCGGCCGTGGAAGAAGTGGTCGCCCGGCGTGAGCACGATGTCGATCCCGTGCGCCACGGCGTACTCGCGGAGAGCATCTCCGTTGATGACCTGGTCCCGCGAGCCGAGGACGATCCGCTTCGGGCCGCCGGACGGAAGCTCTGCGGGCAGGCGTTCCGGAGGTGGTGCGACTCCGGCGTAGGGGACCTCGGCCCGTGACGAAGCGACCCAGTGCAGGGCCATCTGAGCCCCGAACGACCAGCCTCCGATCGCCAGGGGCTGCCCCATGGTCGAAGCGTGCTCGACGGCTGCCTCGACATCGTGCAGCTCGCCACGCCCTTCCTCGTGGGAGCCTTCGGACTGGCCTGCCCCCCGAAAGTTGAATCGGATCACCGTGTGCCCGCGGCTCACGAGTACCCGGGTGATAGCCAGCATCAGCGGTCCGTTCATCGTTCCGCCCCACTGGGGGTGGGGGTGGCAGAGGACGGTCACCTGTCGGGAGCTCTCGGGAAGGTCGATCTTCGCTTCGAGACGGAGGCCGTCCGAGGTGGTGAGCGTGGTGCGCTCGGTCACATCAGGATCTGCCACAGCCAGATGGTTGCTGCGGCGACGATGACGATGGCGAGGACGGCGGAGGCGATGAGAAGCCAGCGGGTGGGCATCGGCTGAGAGGGTAGCCAGCGGCCAAACTAGGCTCAGGGCCCAGGCTGTCGAACATGGAAGGGCCGGTCTTGGTAGACGTCGCAATCATCGGAGGAGGGCCAGGCGGATACGCCGCCGCGCTCTACGCCCACAACTTCGGGCTCGAGGTGGCCCTCGTCGAAAAAGACCGTCCAGGAGGAACTTGCCTGATCCGCGGGTGCATCCCCGCCAAGCAGTGGCTCCACATCGCCGACGTCTACACGACCGTCGCCGACGCCGCCGAGTATGGAGTGGTCACCTCGCAACCGAAGCTCGATTGGGCCGCGGCTCTGGCCAAGAAGAACAAGACGGTCGACGGAGTCGTGAGAGGCCTCGGCGGACTGCTCAAACAGCGCAAAGTCGACGTCATCCACGGCACCGGCCGTCTGGCGGGGCCGGGAAGAGTCGAAGTGGCCACAGCAGAAGGGGGAAGCCGCACGATCGAGGCGTCGAAGGTCATCCTCGCCACGGGCTCCCACGCCCGGACGATCCCCGGTTACGAGATCGACGGGAAGACGATCGTCACATCCGACCACGCCCTCGACTGGGAGTCTCAGCCGCAGCGGGTCGGCATCATCGGCGGCGGAGTCATCGGCTGCGAATTCGCTTCGCTCCTCGCCGACGTGGGTAGCAAGGTGCATGTGTTCGAGATGATGGATCAGATCATCCC
>CAYLYQ010000036.1:15329-20263 GCA_964388105.1 uncultured Acidimicrobiaceae bacterium | reverse complement strand
CTCAGTATTCGACGTCGATGCCGCCGATGGCGGCGCTCCACTGGGCGATGGCTGCCTGGTGCTGCATGAGCTTGGCGAGGTTGCCCGACACCTTCAGCTTGCCGGTCATGAAGGCGGTCTGGGTGTTCATCTGGCCCTGGGAGATGGCGCTGGCGGTGTCGTAGGACTGCTTCACGGTCACATCGGGCGCCTCGAGCTCGCCCAGCGACATGGAGGCCTGGCCGCCCTTGGCCGACAGGTAGTAGTTGACCTCTCCTTCGGGGCCGTCCTCGGTCTGGAACTGGATGCCGAGGTCAGAGGTGCCGATGGCGTTCTTGAATCCTTCGTGCTCGTTGAGGGCGGCGGTGACTTCCGCGGCCCACTCTTCGGTGAGGAACTTGGACACAGAGTGCTCCTTTATGGGGTTCGTCGGTCAGCGGATCGTACCCCGGCGGTCGCGGTAGGCCCCGTCGCCTCAGCCGTTCCTGGCTGCCTTGGCGAGTTTGCCCAACTCCGCAGCGGCTGCCCTCGCCATGGGCATGAGGGGTTGGCGGGGGAGTCCGGGCTGGAGCCCGATCCCGGCCGCTGCCGCCTTGACCCCCGGCACCCCGTGGGCCTCCACCGCACCCGAGAGGCTGGTCAGGCGCCTCTGTGATGACCGCGCCTCGGCAGGGTTGACACCCGCTTTGCGGAGAACCTCCAGCACGAGCTCGGGGGCGTAGTTTCCCGAGGCGCTGATGGCCCCGTAGCAACCGACGGCCATTGCCGCGCTGAACGCTCGTGACGCACCGTTGTAGAGGATGAAGCCCGAGGGGGTGGCGTCGACGATCGCCTGAAGGCGGACGACATCGCCTGACGAGTCCTTCATCCCGACGACGTTGCGGTGCCGGGCCAGTCTCTCGATCACCGGGACCGGCAGGCTGTAGCCGGTGTAGGGGGGCACCGAGTAGAGGAGGACGGGCACGGTGGAGTGGTCGGCGATCGAGCTGAAGTAGCGGGCCACGGCTTCGTCCCGGCCGCGGGCCATGGTCGTGGGGGTGAGCACCAGCAGGCTGTCGGCCCCGGCATCGATGGCCTCGTCGACCAAGCGGAGGCCGATTCGGGTGGTCTCGCCTGCGATTCCGACCATGAGGTGGGTCTTGCGGCGGCGAACCGACTTGGTGAGGCGGGCGCGCTCCCCGGGTTCGATGTACGGCCCTTCGCCGGTGGACCCGGCGAGCAAGAAACCCGAGTATCCGGCATCGGCGAGAAGCTTGACGTTGTGGGCGTGAGCTTTGAGGTCGAGTTCTCCGCCGGCGGTGAAGGGGGTGAGGAGGGCAGGCAGATATGCGGGGAGGTCAGGCATGGAGCCCGAGAATAGGTGCCTCGCGCGGCGCCGTCAGATGCACCGACGCTTGGGTCTCAAGGAGCGTTCGGCGGTGGCGGCTCGATCCTGAACACGGCGTCGTCGGTCCAGCTCGCCGTGCCCGAAAACCAGAGGAACCCGGTCTGCCACGGATGGGTGTAATCGAGGCGGACGCCGATCCAGAACGGTTCACCACCGGGATTGAGCCGATCGGACGGCTCCCAGTTGGATGCCGGGCTGTGCACCGTCCAGAAAGGGCACTGAGGGACTGGAGTGTCGCCCGAGCCGGCCGGCCGGTAGACCGCGGCGAGGTTGCCGGAGCCCGGGTAGCTCCCGTTCCCGTCCGACCTGTAGATGTGGACCCGGTGGATGTTTCCCACGCGGAACGACTGCAAGGCGCCTGCGGTCGCCTCCAGGATGGTGCAGTCCGCCTCGTTGTAGTTGGCGGCCGAAGCGGCGACTCGCGCTCCTTCACGCGTGGCGATGGTGACCGAGAGCCAATCGCGCAGTGCCATCCCGTACTCGAAGGCGCCAAGAGCCAGTGTGAGGAGAAGAGTGAAGATGAGCGAGAACTCGACGAGGGTTGCCCCCCGCTCGTCGCGCTTCAGCAGTCGTCGGATGTTTCTCACGGGGACGCCGGCGGATCGTTGGGAACGAGGCGGACGGGGTTGCCGATGACGCGGGCAGCCCAAGTGGTTCGGTCCTGAGAGGTGTTGCCCAGCTCGAGCCTCATGGTCCAGTAGCAGTTGGGGTTCATGGGGGTGGTGGAGCATGTGTAGTTGGTCGGGATGTTGATCCTCGAGTTCAGCCAGTGCCCGTTGAACTGAGCGTTGCCGTTGATGGTGCTTCTGATGCGACACGGGTTGACCGTGCCGCCCGAGCCCTGGCCGTTGGTCGCCGTCCAGCTGCACGCCGCGCTGTTGTTGTGCGGGTTCCGCACCTCCACCCAGGCCTGGCCAGTGGGGTTCTCACCCGGGTCGAAGAAGTCGAGGACCAGGGTCTTGCCGGCGTGGCTCTGGGCCACTTCGGCGAGGTAGACGGTGGCGACCGACGAACCGCCCGAGTTGGTGAAGATCGACATGTCGTTGATGGCATAGACCCGGGCGTGCGGGGCGGAGCCCGGTGATGTCGACACACCGACGGAGTAGGCGTTGTTGCCGCCGCCGCCCGTCGTCCTCACATTGAGGATGTAGATCCCGGGCGTGCCGGGGTTCACGGTGCAGATCGTGGTCCAGTTGTTGATCGACGATCCGAAACCGGGGCCGAAAGTCTGGGTGCTGCAAGCTGTCGTCGTGTTGTCCGTGGGGTCGAGCGGCGTGTCGTCAGGGCGATAGACCGTGTAGTGGGTCGTCACCTGGGCCCCGTCGGCGATGCAGTCTCCGGTCTCGGTCTGGCATGGATTGCCCCCGCCTCGCTGGTAGAAGCCCGCATCGAAGATCTTGACCGAGAAGCTCGACTTCCCGGAGGGAACCTCGATGCCGTAGTAGTAGCCGGAGGCTCGGTATTGGCTGTTGGTATTGGAGGCCGGTGAGCAGGCGCTGGCGGATCCGTTGACCTCATGGCAGCGGGTGGAGAACGGGTCCCCTTGTTCCTTGGGGGTGTAAGGGCCGTTGATGGCGGCCCAGAAGTTCATCGTCCAGCCGACGCAGTTGCCCAGCCCGTTGTTGTTGAGGTTCGTGTTGCTGATGTACGGAGTGGTTCCGAAGCACGAGCTCGGCGATCCCATCGGCACTGGCTTGATGTACTCGGCGGTGGCTCGACGCGAGATCGTCACTTCATCCATGCCGAAGACCCGCATGAAGAAAGTCGGCACCTCCGCCGTCAGCGTGACCTCGAGGCGGTTGTCCGAGAGGGGTCGCCACGCGGCCACATCTGGGCCGCCGCCTGTCACCGGCGTGCCGTTGAGCGAACCGACGTCCCAACCGTTGGCGTTGGCGCCGCTGATGGTGTTCGAATTGACCCCAGCGGTGTTGTGGGGCAGATGAACCACTGCCGCGAGAGCGGCAGCGTCGGCGCCGCGCTGGACCCGGGAACCGTTGAGATAGAGCCAGCCGAGGTCGACCGCCAGTGCAGTCATCCCGATCAGCACTGTGATCATGAGGGCGACGAATGGCAGGGCCACGCCCTTCTCATCGAGTCTCTCTCGCAGGTTTCTCAGCAATCTCATCTCTCTTGGCCTCATGGCGCGGGGAAGAAGGCGTCCGGCTCGATCCGGGTGATGGTCGTCTCATCGATTTGCACCGTTCCGCGGAACGGAGGGAATCCGGTGATCCAGTCGTGGGTCATCTGTATCCGGACGCCGATGATGTCCGGTGTCAGCGATGGTCCCACGCTCGTTTCACGATTCGCCGGCGGCCACGCGGCGTCATTCACCGCCCAGGTGTCACCCGGGGCTCCGCCGACAGTGCACTGGGCTGGGTCGCCTCCGAGCCAGGTGCCCGTGTTGAGGTCCCCGCCCAGGACGGCGCCGTGGTCCGACGAGCGGAAGATGTGCACCGGGGCGATCAGGCCGAGCTCCCGCTCGGAGGCCAGGCCCTCGATGCCGAGGAGGATGGCGCAGTCGGCATACGGGTCGTCACCGGCGAGGGCACCGATGCGGGCAGCTTCACGGGAGAGGTAGGAAACCGTGAGGTAGTCCTTGAAGAGCATTCCCAGCTCGAGGATGGCCATGACGATCAGGATGAGGATCGGGAACACGAGGGCAGCCTCGACCAGCGTGGCTCCCTTTTCCCGTCGTCCTGTCAGTCTGTTCATTCCGAAGAACCCCTCTGCGGCCTGGTGCCGCCAGCTGTTATCGACACGCGGTGATCGGAGCATTAGCCGATCACGCGAGTCCTCAACGGGGGTCAGGATGCCCAGCGGCGTGTAAAACGGCCGTCAACGGCGATCAGTGTTGGCCGGCGAGCCGCCGGTTCTTGACCTTCGCCTTGGCGTAGTCGGCGTTCATCATGGCGATGAAGTCGATGGAGATCGATTTCGGGCAGGCAGCCTCGCACTCGGCGTGGTTGGTGCATGACCCGAAGTACTGCTCCATGACCTCGACCATCCGCTCGGTGCGAGCCCAGCGCTCGGCCTGGCCCTGCGGGAGCAGGTTGAGATGGCCGATCTTGGCGGCGGTGAAGAGGTTGGCCGCCCCGTTGGGGCAGGCCGCGACGCAGGCCCCGCAACCGATGCAGGCCGCCGCGTCGAACGAAGTGTCGGCGACGGTCTTGGGGACAAGCGTCAGGTTCGCCTCGGGTGCGGACCCCGTGTCAACCGAGATGTACCCGCCGGCCTCGATGATGCGATCGAGAGCGGACCGGTCCACCACGAGGTCCCGGATCACCGGGAAGGCGGTCGCCCGCCATGGCTCGACGACGATGGTGGCGCCGTCGTTGAACTTCCTCATGTGGAGCTGGCAGGTGGCGGTCCCCATCTGAGGTCCGTGGGGTGTCCCGTTGATCATGACCCCGCACGAACCGCAGATGCCCTCCCGGCAGTCGTGGTCGAAGGCGATCGGCTCCTCGCCCTGGGCGTTGAGGCGCTCGTTGAGCACGTCCAGCATCTCGAGGAACGACATCTCCTCCGAGATCCCGTCGACCCGGTAGGTCTCGAGGCCGCCCTCGTCATC
>CAYLYQ010000036.1:7303-15229 GCA_964388105.1 uncultured Acidimicrobiaceae bacterium | reverse complement strand
GCCGGGTTGCCGGTCCACTCCCACGCGCCGACATAGGCGAAGTTCTCGTCGTCACGAAGTGCCTCGCCCTCGGGCGTCTGGTGCTCTTCGCGGAAGTGGCCGCCGCACGACTCCTCCCGGGTGAGAGCGTCGAGACACATGACCTGGGCCAGCTCGAAGAAGTCGTCGACCCGTCCCGCCTTCTCCAGGCTCTGGTTCAGAGTCTCTGCTTCGCCCAGGATGCGGACGTCGTTCCGGAACTCCTCGTGGAGGGCCGGGATCTCGGCGAGCGCCTTTTCCAGTCCGGCCGCGGTGCGCGACATCCCGCAGTAATCGAACATGATCTTGCCGAGCTCCCTGTGGAACCAGTCGACGGAGCGGGTGCCGCCAACGGACATGAGGCGGTCAACGGAGGCGGAGACCTCGGCCTCCGTTTCGGCGAACGCCGGGTCGTCGGTCGGCACCGGCGGCTGGTTGAGGAATTCGGGCAGGTAGTCGGCGATGGTGGCCGGGAGGACGAAGTAGCCGTCGGCCAGGCCCTGCATCAGCGCCGACGCCCCGAGGCGGTTGGCCCCGTGGTCGGAGAAGTTCGCTTCGCCGAGGGCGTACAGGCCCGGGATGGTAGTCATCAGGTTGTAGTCCACCCAGAGGCCGCCCATCGTGTAGTGGGGCGCCGGGTAGATCCGCATCGGGACCTCGTACGGGTTCTCGTCGGTGATTCGCTCGTACATCTGGAAGAGGTTGTCGTACCGCTCTGCGATGACGCCCTGCCCGAGGCGGCCGATCGAGTCGGCGAAGTCGAGGTAGACGCCGTTCTGGAGCGGTCCCACACCTCGGCCGGCGTCCACTTCGCGCTTGGCCGCCCGGGAAGCCACATCCCGCGGCACCAGGTTGCCGAAGGCCGGGTAGCGACGCTCCAGGAAATAGTCGCGGTCGGACACCGGGATGTCGTTGGGGGAGCGCTTGTCTCCCGCGGTCTTCGGCACCCAGATGCGGCCGTCGTTTCGCAGCGACTCGGACATCAAGGTGAGCTTGGACTGGAACTCGTCCGAGGCAGGGATGCAGGTCGGGTGGATCTGGGTGAAGCACGGGTTGGCGAATGCGGCTCCCTTGCGGTGGGCCCGCCAGATGGCGGTCACGTTGGAAGCCTTGGCATTTGTGGACAGGAAGAAGACGTTGGCGTAGCCGCCGGTGGCGAGCACGACGGCGTGAGCGGAGTGCCGCCGGATGGCGCCGGAGACGAGGTCCCTGGTCACGATGCCGACCGCCCGGCCATCCTTGACCACGAGGTCGAGCATCTCGCTGCGGACGTGGAGCTTGACCGCTCCCCGTTCGACCTGGCGCATCAGGGCTTGATAGGCGCCGAGCAGCAGCTGCTGGCCGGTCTGCCCCCGGGCGTAGAAGGTGCGAGAGACCTGGGCGCCGCCGAAAGACCGATTGTCGAGCAGACCGCCGTACTCCCGGGCGAAGGGGACGCCTTGGGCTGTCGCCTGGTCGATGATGTTCAGTGACAGCTCCGCAAGGCGGTGGACGTTGGCCTCGCGGCTTCGATAGTCGCCGCCCTTCACGGTGTCGTAGAACAGGCGATGGACCGAGTCGCCGTCGTTGTGATAGTTCTTGGCGGCGTTGATGCCCCCCTGAGCTGCAATGGAGTGGGCCCGCCGGGGGGAGTCATGGAAGGTGAAGACCTCGACGTCGTAACCGAGTTCGCCGAGGCTGGCGGCTGCGGAGGCCCCGGCGAGGCCGGTGCCCACGACGATGATCTTGAACTTCCTCTTGTTCGCCGGGTTGACGAGCTTCATGGAGAACTTGTGGTTCTCCCACTTGTCGGCGATGGGGCCGACCGGGATTTTGGCGTCGAGGTTGATCACTTGAGCAGTCCGAAGGCGATGAAGAGGGGCGGGATGGCGAAGCCGACCGTGATCAGAGCAGACACGGCGATGGCGAAGACGCGGCGGGCGGCGTTGAAGCGCGGGTGGTTGATCCCCACGCTCTGGAACATCGACCAGGCCCCGTGGAAGAGGTGGACGCCGAGGAGGGTGACGGCCAGCACGTAGAAGGCGGTGACGAGGGGTCGCTGGAAGGAGGCGACGAAGTTGGCGTAGACCTCGCCGTGCTCCCAGACGTCAGGTGCCGCGGGCTGGACGCCGAGGGTGAAGTCGGCGAGATGGAACAACAGGAAGGCGAGGAAGATGGTCCCGCTCCAGCGCATCGTTCTGCTGGCGTAGTTGGCCGCCACGTAGCTGCGGGGGCTGTGATAGTCGACGCTCCGGGCCCGGTGATTCATCACCGTCAGCGAGTAGGCGGCGTGGACGTGGAGGAGCACGGCCACGATCAGCCCGGTCCTCATCAGCCAGAGCATGACGTGGTGGGGGACGATGGGGGAGAAGAGGCTCCGAAGGGCCTCGGCGTAGATGTCGATGTCCGGGATCCCGTCGACGTCGGGGAGGAACATCTTCAGGTTGCCGATCATGTGGGCGAGGGCGAACCCGATGATGAGGACGCCCGAGACCGCCATCACCCATTTCTTGCCCACCGCCGATCGGTAGAACTCGATGGGGAGTGGTGCCCGCTTCGTCTTCTCGGTCGTGGTGGTCACGTCCGCCCATTATGGCACTCGTCACTTCGCCTCCAAGCCGTGACAAATCCAGTCCTCGGTCTTGACGGCGCGCGCGGTCTCCCATAATGTCACGCGTGTAATTACACGTTTGTTAGGAGACCTGATGCAGAGCAAGCTCATCGAAGCCCTGGCCGTCGGTGAGCTCTCTTGGCAGGACTACGCAAACTGCCGTGGCGCCGACGCAGACCTCTTCTTCCCGGAGCGTGGAGCTTCGACCCGGAAGGCGAAGGCGATCTGTGGCGAGTGCGAGGTGAGGGACCAGTGCCTGAACTACGCCATCGAGATGGGCGAGAAGTTCGGTATCTGGGGTGGCCTCAGCGAGCGCGAGCGCAGACGGGTGCGTCGGGAGCGGGCCGTCCGGGAGCGCAAGGTCGGCTGAGGGGCCGAGGGGCTACAAGTAAAGGCCGGAGGAGTCGTTCTCCGGTGAGGGGGTGCGGGGACCGATCGCCCGTTTCTGCATCTCGGCCAGTTGTGCCTGCGCCATCATCTGTTGGCTCCACAAGGAGGCCTGGATGCCGTGGAACAGGCCTTCGAGCCAGCCGATGAGCTGGGCCTGAGCGACCCTCAACTCCGACTCGGTGGCGCCGCTCGTGTTCAAGGGCACCATCACCTCTTTGAACTCCTCCTGGAGCTCGTCGGACAGGACCTCCTCGAGCTCCGACACCGAACGGGCGTGGACCTCGGCCATGCGCAGCCGGCCACCTTCGTCGAGCGGGGCCTGCCGGGCCTCGTCGAGCATGGCGCGGGTCATCGAGGCGATGCGGATCAGCTTGGAAGGCTCGGTGACGTCGGGCTCCTCCTCCACCGGCGCGGCTTCCACCTCGGGCTGTTCGGGTTCTTGGGTCATCGCGTATCGACCTTACCCGTGGGCCGTGTCGTCTAACTAGCTTGGCGCCGCTCATGCGCGCGCTCCTCGGTTTCACCGCCTTCTACACGGTCGCACTCCTCGCCTACGGCCTGGCGGTGGACAGCCCGCTGGCCCTTCTCTACACGGGGATCAACGTCGCGCTGGCCGCGCTGTTCGCCTTTCTCCATCGCACCGTCCAATGGTCACTCACCGCTCTCTGGCTCGCCTCGATCGTGGGGCTGGGCAACATGCTCGGAGGGGTGGTGCTGATCGGCGCCAGCACGCTCTACCTGTCCGACATCATCGGCCCCATCGGTTTCGACAAGGTGTTCCACTTCGCCGCTGCCGCCGGGCTCAGCTTGGCGGCCTGGGAAGCGACCGAGCGGGTCACCGGTCCGGGCGCGCCCCGGGGCCACGCCGGTCTGCCGCTCATCGTCTGGCTTGCGGTCATGGGCGGCGGCGCCGTCGTGGAGATCGCCGAGTTCGTGGGGGCCAGCATCGGAGACGTCAACGTCGGCGACTACGTCAACAACGCCCTGGATCTGGTGGCCAATGCCCTGGGCGCGTTGCTCGGCGTCTGGCTGGTTTCCATAACCCGCCGGGATACATCGCGCCCAGTGGTCAGGGGTTAGCCTCCATCTCCATGCGCAACCCACTCCGGGGACTGGTCCAGGTCCCGATCGTGCAGCGCGTGGCGTGGCACATCCGCAGGTTGTCATCGCGCATCGAAGGTGGCTTCTTCCGCCCGCTGCTTGCCGCGCTGGCGATCACGCTCATCGTCGCCAGCGCGGTCGTCTGGTTCTTCGAGACCGACCGGACGCTGCGGAGCCTCGGACAGGCCGTCTACTGGGCGTCGACCACCGTTCTCGGACAGGGTGACGCGTCGCTGGCCGGCGGTCCGGTCGGTTGGGTGGTCGGGTGGCTCCTCGGCCTCTTCGGCGTCGCCATCGTCGCCACCATGACCGGCGTCCTCGTCGGCTTCGTCATCGAATACCTACTCAAGGAGGGACAGGGAATGGGCGCTTCCGGCTACCGGGACCACGTGGTGGTGTGCGGGTGGAACCCGACGGCTCGGGATCTGATCGACGAGTTGGCCGCTGACGAGAGCACCACGCACATCGTCGTCATCCACGACTCCGAGAAGGCGCCCACGGACAAGGCGTACTTCGTCCGAGGCGACACGACCTCCGAAGAGGACTTGAAGCGGGCGGGGATCGAGCATGCCCGCGCCGCCATCGTCTGCCCCGCCGACTCCTCCAACGAGGCCGACCTGCATTCCATTCTCACCGTCCTGGCCATCGAGTCCATCGCCCCCCAGGTGCGGACCGTCGCCGAGGTCAACAATCCGCTCCACGTCCCTCACTTCCGTCGTGCCGATGTCGACGAGTTGCTCGTCACATCCCGACTGTCCTCCAGGCTGCTCGCCCGGTCGGCTCTCTATCCGGGGCTGGCCGAGCTGGTCACCGACATCATGGGCGGTTCGGGAACGGAGGATCCTCAGCTCTACCGGGTGCGGATGCCGGAGAAGGCCGTCGGCCTCTCGACCGCCGAGCTGGCAACGCTGATGCGCGCCGAGCACCACGCCACCGTGCTCGCCGTGACCCGTGGTGAGAACACCGTGGCCAATCCGCCTCACGGCTTTCGCATGGAGTCGGGCGACGAACTGGTGGTGCTGGCCTACGAGCTGGGCGAGATGGTCCCGGTGGTGAAGGAGAAGGTGACGAGGGAGGAGGCCGACCCCTTGACTGGGTTCGACCCCGCCCCGTCTCCTGCGTGATCACTCCTGAGGGCTGGTGCGGCCAGCCGAGCGGCCAGGATCAGTCGCCGGCGACGAAGTATCGCCAGGTGCCGTCGGCCCGGATCCCGGTCCGCCAACCCGCGTACACCCCCATCAGGGAGAGCTGTTCCAGCTCCTCGTCCGTGTAGATGGCCCGGAGCTCTTCCATGTGCTCGTCGGTGATGTCGTCCCAGCTGTCGTAGGCGTAGGCGGCCGGCCACGCGTAGTACGTGTCGCCGTCACCGGTCCCGACCGTGGCGTGAGACATGTCGAGGATCTGGAGGAGGATGCCGAGTTTGCCCTCGCCGGCGGCTTCCCACTCCTCGAGCAGGCTTGCGTCGCCACCGCCGAAGCTGGTGGTGAAGGGCTCGCCCGCGAGTGCGACCAGGGCGTCGAAGTCGCAGGCCATGGCGGCGTCGATGATGGCCTGGCGCTTGGCTGCTATCACATCTGGGAGACCGGTCTGCTCGTCCGGTGCCGGCACTCCGGTGGCTGAGCACTCCGTCGTGGGCACCGTGGTCGCCACGGTGGTCGGCGGGACCGTGCTCGGGGGCTCCACCGGCGAGGTCGTCGACGACCCGCCGACGGGGATCGTCGGATCCCGGTCGAGCAGCGGCAGCACCCCGATCGTGACCGCCACCACCGCGAAGGCGGCGGCGAATATCAGCCACCCCCGGCGCGCCGGCGCCGACAGCAGGTGGCGGCCTGGGGCCGGCGGCGGGGTCAGCGACCTGGTCGATTGGCGCAGCTCCTCGGCCGCGCGGTTCATCTTGTTCTCGAAGTCGTTCACGGTCACTCCTGGTTCCAGTCGGAGAGGCGGTCTCTCAGCGTGATGCGGGCTCGGTGGAGGTGGGACTTCACGGCTCCGGCTGAACAGCCCATGGTGTCGGCGATCTCCTCGGTCGTCAGTTGGCCCACGTAGTGGAGCGCGACCGCCTGTTGTTGCCGGCGCGGGAGGCGGCGCACTTCGTCCCAGACCTCAGCGGTTGGCGGGCTCAGGTCGGGTGCAACACCTCGGTGCGGGTCGTGCCCGGCCCTGGCGACGGCACGTCGTTCCGCCCCCAGGCGGCGCCGCATCGAGGTCGCCCGGTTGATCAGGACCCGTCGCACCCAAGCCCTGGGGTCGTCGTACCGGGAGATCCGATCCCAATGTCGGTGAGCTGCGGCGAACGACTCCTGTGCGAGGTCCTCGGCCGCCGATCGGTCCGGGGCGAAGGCGCGGGCCACAGCCACCATCTGCGGGTACTCCGCCCTGTAGAAGCCCTCGAATGGGACCGGACTCGTGCTCTTCCTCAACGGGATGACGGTTCTCCTCGTTGGTGATGGTGATGTCATCTCGGAGATAACACGCACACCGGGCGGGGAGGGTTTACCCGGTGTTTTCGCGGGATGGGCATTCGGGTACTCGTAAGGAGCAACGAAGGAGACATTGAACAATGACCTACGATCCCGTACCACCGACAACGCCACCCCCCGGCCCCCGTTCGTCCTACGGCGCCTACATCCTGACCGCCATCCTGATCGTCCTGGCCGTCGTCTTCGTGATCTGGCTCCTCGGACGAGACGGCGACGGGACAGGGACCGCGGAGCCCGGGACCGGGACCACACAGCCCGGCACGGCGACCACCCTGCCCCAGGGCACCACGCTTCCGGATGGCACGACGTCCCTTCCCGACGGCACCACGCTTCCGGAGGGGACGACGAGCACTTCGGGAGGATGAGGCGGCTCCTCCAGCCCGCTTAGGAGCCGAGTTCCGGGGCGCCGGCAGACCCGTCGCCCCGGAACAACCCTCTTCTCTTGTGTTCCCAACGCTCGTACCATCGAGGTGAATGATGAGGATGACTCATGGCTGAGGATTACCCGCCGATTCTCGACGCGGCCCAGGTAGCCGAGCTACTCGGGATGAACGTCCAGATGGTCCGGCGCTACGCCCGGGAAGGCAGATTGCCTGCCTACAAGCTCCCGGGGGGCAGGACCTTCAAGTTCTTCCGCGACGAGATCTACGAGTTCATCCGGGCCCATCCTGCGGCGATCGACGCCGAGGATGAGGTCATTGACTCGAAGACCTGACGATCGCCAGGATCAGCGCACTGGGGACGTAGAGCGTCCGCCCGTCCGCGTCGACGAGCTCGACGTGGTCCGCGGCAACCACGCCGACGGTTCCGATCACCATCTCACCGCCTGCCAAGCCGAGCCGGACCGTGCCGCCGCGCTCTGCGGCCTCGGAGAGCCGTGCAAAAAGCGTCTCGTCAGTGGCCACCCCGCCGCGGGAGGAGGCCATGTCCCCTTCGGGAAGGATGGACCAGAAGCCGGCGTCGAGTCGGATGTCGGCTGTCTGCCCGGACCCCTCCACCGTGACGTGGTCGACACCGCCGCCCACCACCAAGCCGCTGAAGTTGTGGCCCGAGTAGACGACGGACACCCGGGAACCCTTGTTGACCATCTCCTTGCCGACTGTCGCCATGTCGAACCTTCGGCGGTCGTAGGTAGCCGTGAGCCGCTCGTCCTCGGCGGCTTCTTCCGCGAGCTCCCGCCCCATGGCGCGGCGCAGCTCCGCGGAGAGGTCGGGGTGTTGACCGAAGCTCATCTTTTCGCGCTCTCGACATTCATATTGCACCCTCAGATAGGTTCCGAGCCTTGACGCTGAAGCCCTCCGTCGTCACGAGGGAAGCGGGCACCTCGCAGCCGGGACCCCGGCGTTC
>CAYLYQ010000036.1:0-7203 GCA_964388105.1 uncultured Acidimicrobiaceae bacterium | reverse complement strand
CTCATGGGCTCGGTCCTGGCGCGGGCCCTGCCCGAGGGATCGGTCGTCGATCTGGCCTCCCTCTCCCCAGCCGGATCAGCTGCGGGGAAGCGGGCGATGAGTCTTCCGGTCGAAGAGTCGCGTGCCGCGGGCGGCTCGCTGGTCGCCGGGGACCGTGTCGATGTCATCGCGGTGTTCGATGGCGCCCCGGTGTTCGTGGTGGCAGGAGCCGACGTGATCTCGGTTCCTCAGGCCGGATCCGGGTCGTTCGGGGGAACTGATTACCACATTGTGGTGGGCGTTGACGCCGACGAGGCGCTCGCCCTGGCACAGGCGATGGCAGCGGGGAGGATCGACGTGGTGCGCTCCACTGGCGCACCGGCGATTGGGGCGATGCAGGATGGATCGCGTCCTTGACCTCGCCATAGCGGCGTCTGCCCGTTCGTGGCCCGACCGTCTGCACCGCCACGTCCTCGACCACGGCGGTGCCCGGGTTCGGGGGCGGGTGCTCGATGCCACCCAAGCCCAGGAGGTGCAGTTCGACGTCCTCCTCATCGACGACGTTTGCTCGTTCCTCAGCCCCCGGCTGGTCGCGTTGCTGCGCCGCGACGGCCGTCATGTGATCGGCGTGTACGACCGGGACGATGGGTCCGACGCCAAGCGACGGCTTCTCGAGTGCGGGATCGCCGATGTGATCGAATCCGACGCCACGGCCGACGAGTTCCTCGCTCAGGCCACTGCGCTCGGTGCCACCGCTGCGCCTGTTCACCCTCGCACGACCGATCCTCGTCATGCCACCACCATCGGCGTCGTGGGGCTGACCACGGGTGTCGGCGCCACCGAGGTGGCGGTCGGTCTCGCATGGCACTTGTCCCGAAGAGTCGACACTCTGTTGGTCGATCTCGATCCGCGGTGGCCCAGCGTTGCCCAACGCCTCGACCTGCCGCCACACCCCAATCTGGCGACGCTCGTCGACGCGGTCGTGCACGGAGATCCGTTCCAGGGCGCCGGCACCGCGATCGGAGAGCTTCGCGTCGTCCCCGGCGCGGCGGCCCAGCCGGGCTGGCAAGGCCCTCCACGGCACGAGGTCGATATGGCCGTCGAAGCTCTCCTGTCGACATGCCGTGTCCTGGTCGCAGACCTGGGATCGGCCGAGCGGTTGTCCGAAGGAGCTCTGGAGGGTTTGGACACATTGGTCCTGGTCATCGCCGGAGACCCGGTCGGGGTGACTCGTTTGGTGCGAGAGGCGCCGCGCTGGGCGGCGCAGGGCGAATCGGGCTCCATGGTCGTCGTTGCCAACCGGACTCCCTCACGGCGATTCCACCGGGGCGAGGTGGGAGGGGAGCTCGAGGCCGCCATTGGAGACGTACCCGTGATCACTATCCCCTACGACGGTGCGGTGAGCGCCGGAGCCTGGGAGGGGTCACCGATCGCCAAGGGAGCGTTCGGGCGTGCCATGGCGCGGATGGCCGGCCTCGTGGCAGGTGCGGTGGCCCCATGACGACCGACGTATACGAGGAACTGCGCCGCCAGGCTCTCGATCGCATCGACGGTCGAGGCATCGACCCCGTGCGTGACCCCGAAGCAGCCCGGGAACTGTTGCGAAGGACGGTGGATGACTATCAGCGTCGCGCTCACCTCGGCGAGGTGCGAATGCTCGCGGATCCCGCGGCCACCGTGGAGAGGCTGGCTCGTTCGGTCACCGGCCGTGGTCCGCTGGTCCAACTCCTCGAGAGCCCGACCATCGAAGAGGTCTTCGTCGAAGGCGACCGTCTCACCTACATCGAGGCGGGTGGCGCTCTGCGCAGCGCGGAGGTGCCCACCACCGAAGAGGAGAACCGCCAGGCGATCCAGCAGCTGATCTCCAGCACCGATCGGAGGCTGGACGCATCGTCGCCGATCGCCCAGGCCAGGGTGTTGGACGGGACCGCCCGCCTCACCGCCGTCATCCCCCCGATCGCCGACCAGCTCTCGGCGACGATCCGCAAGTACGCCCTGCGCCGGCAGACCCTCGACGCGTTGGTTGGCCTCGGGTCGCTGACGGCGCCTGCAGCCGCGTTTCTCGCAGAAGCGATGCGTTCGTCGGCCTCGGTCATCGTCTCCGGTCCGCCCGGTTCGGGGAAGACGTCGTTCCTGTCGGCGCTGATGGCCGCTGTCCCTTCCGACCACTGCATTCGGGCGTGCGAAGAGGTGCGCGAGCTCCACGTCCCGCTCGTTCACGGTTCGTACTACGAAGCACGCCCACCCGCCCTCGGCGGAGGCAGCGAGGTGGGTCTCCGCGAACTCGTCAAGGTC
The DNA here is from genome assembly GCA_964388105.1 of uncultured Acidimicrobiaceae bacterium. Classification (GTDB taxonomy): domain Bacteria; phylum Actinomycetota; class Acidimicrobiia; order Spongiisociales; family ZC4RG35; genus ZC4RG35. The sequence goes on along the minus strand of CAYLYQ010000036.1, from coordinate 4,929 downwards.
ACGCTCGCCATGAGACCCGACCTGATCGTGGTTGGCGAAGTTCGCGGTGCCGAAGCGTTCGAATTGACCCGTGCGGTCAACGCAGGATGCGGAATGGCGTGCACGATCCACGCCAACTCCGCCACGGACGCTCTGGACGCGCTGGTCAACGCCGCTCTGATGGCGGGTGAGAACGTGCCGGAGCGGGTGGTCCGCAAGGTGTTCGCCTCCTCGATCGACCTCATCGTCCATCTCGACCGGACCACCGACCCCACGGGCCGGCGAATCATCAGAGAGACGATGGAGATCCGTGCGCTGGTCCCGTCTCTGCACGACGACTTCTCGAGCGAGGCCATCTTCCTGCGAGACGGTCCGGGTGCCCCGCTCGAGTGGACAGGGGCACTCCCCCCCGAACGGCTGGCGAGACGTCTCGGATCATCTGTGCCCCTCCCGACCCTTCTCGCTGGAGTCGGCGGATGATCGCCCTGGCCGCGTCGGCGGTGACGGCTGTGGCGGTGGCGCTGGTTGGCATCGGCGTGGCGAGCACGCGCCGGCTCCGCCTGGTGTCTCGGCGAAGGAACCGGGTGGTGGAAGGGGTCGATGTCAGCCCGATGCAGTTCTGGACCACGGTGGCGGGAACCGCGATGGCGACCTTCCTCCTGGTCTACGGGCTCACGGGGTTGGTTGCCATTGCTGCGGTGCCGGCGTTCGTGGTGGCGACCCTGCCTCGGGCTTATTACACACGGACGCGGGCGAAGCGTCTCGCCGCTGTCCAGGAGTCGTGGCCCGACGGCGTGCGTGATCTCCTCGCGTCCATTCGCTCCGGTGCCTCACTGCCGGCGGCGCTCGAAGACCTTGCCCGCCACGGACCTCAGCCGCTCCGTGAGGCTTTCCAGGGTTTCGGCGTCTATTCGAGGAGCCTCGGCGTGGTCCCCGCGTTGGAGATGGTTCGCGACGACCTGGCCGATCCGACATCCGATCGAGTCATCGAGGTGCTGGTGCTCGCCCACGAGAGGGGCGGTGCCGTGGTCGGGGAGATCCTCTCCGACCTGGCGGAGGCCGCGACCCGGGACAGCTGGGCTGCCGAGCAGATCCGCGGCGAGGTCTTGGAGCACAAGATCAACTCGCGCGTGGTCTTCGTCCTTCCCTGGGTGGTGCTGGTGGCGATGACGGCCCGCTCTGGCGCCTTCCGCGAGTTCTACTCGACGTCTGCCGGGGTGCTGGTGGTGGCGGTCGGTGGGATCATGAGCCTGATCGGGATCTTCATCGCCTCCCGGCTCGGGGCCGTTCCGAGCGAACCGCGCGTCTTCACAGGTGGCGGACGGTGACATTCCCTCCTGATCCTCTGGTGACATCAGCCGCCCTCATGGCGGCCGTCGTGGTCGGCGTGTTGATGAGATGGGTCATACCTCCGCCTCGCCGGCTGCGGAGCCGGATCACTCCGTACGTGTCTCCGAGAGCCGTCTCGCGCGACGCCGGCGCCTTGGGCTCGGTGTTCGGCCCGATCATCCGGGCGCTGGCAGACCGTGTCGGCGGCCAGTTGGACCGCTCCGGGTCGATTGCGCTCCGCCTCCGTCAAGCCGGCTGGTATCGGGGGCTCGACGAAAGCGACGCCGAAACGAGATATCGGCTCCGCCAGTTGAGGGTCATTTCCCTTGCGGTGCTCGTCGGGCTCGCAGCCTCGCGTCTGGTGGGGCCATCTCCGCAGTCCACGCTCGCCATCGTCGGGCTCGCCGCCGTGGTGGGGGCGACCCGCACCCGGGGCCGCCTGGAGGCAGCCATCGAAGAGCGTCGCCAGACGATGGCTATCGAGATCTACACGGTGAACCAGCTGCTTGCCATGCGTGTGCGGGCCGGAGGCGGTGTGGTCAACGCGGTCAAGGCGACCGTCGGCAGGGGGGAGGGCGAAGTGGTCGGCGAGCTCGCCGAGGCGCTGCGCCTGCACCGTGCCGGCTGGTCCGGGCCCGACGCGTTCCGCCGCATCGCCGAGTTGACCCCTGAGCCGTTCTGCGCTCGGACCTACCGGCTGCTGGCGACGGCCGAGGAGAGGGGCGCCGACCTGGCGGGCGCCCTGCTCGCCCTTTCGGAAGACGTCCGGGAGTCTCGCCGCGAGAACATGAAGAGGACCGCCACCAAGCGTCGGGCGGCGATGTTGGTTCCCACCATCGCCATCCTGGCCCCGGTGCTCATCCTCTTCGTGGCCGCGCCGCTCCCGTACCTGATAACGAGCTGGCAATGAGGAAGGAGGCACCCATGCTGCCGGCAATCAGAGAGTGGGCTCGTGCCCTGAGAGATGACGACAGAGGCCTGAACACGGCTGAGTTGATGGGCAACGCGGCCCTGGCGATCGCGGCACTCGTGATCATTTGGGGCGCCTTGCAGGCGCTGGGAGTGGATCTGGTCGGATGGATAAGGGGCCAACTGCTCGGCGGTTGAACGATGCCGGGCTGACATCGGTTCAATTCGTCCTCGCCGCCGGGCTGAGCCTGATCCTGTTCCTCGGGTTGGCCAACCTCGTGGTGGTCCAGTACGGGAGGGGCGCCATAAGGTCGGCCCTGGAGCAGGGAGCCCGCGCCGGCTCGATCTCGGGTGTCGAGGCTTGCGAGGCCACCGCGCTGAATGTGGTCACCCAACTCCTCGGGGGTTCGATGTCGGACGGGGTTCAGGTCCGGTGCGCGGTGGGCGGGGCAGGAGTGTCGGCCTCGGCCACGGCCGAGTTCCGGGCCTGGATCCCAGGGTTGCCCGACTTCGAGATCTCGATCGGCACCGAGTCGTACCTGGAGCCGGAGAGGTGACCGACAGGGGGCATGCTGCGGTCGAACTGGCGCTGGGTGTCGCCGTCCTTCTGCTCCCCGTGGCCCTGGCGGTCACTGCCTTCGGCCCTTGGTCGGAGAGGCGCGTCCTTGCCGAGGCTGCGGCGGCGGAAGGGGCCAGGGCGTTGGTGATCGAACTGACGCCTGCCGGGGCCGAGAGTCTGGTGACTCGAATGGTGGCTGCGCACGGTCTGGGCAACGGAGATGTGCGCATGGGCTGGTGCGGGTCCACGCCCGTCTCGCCCGGGACTGCGACCGGGACGTGTCCTCTGGCTCGAGGGTCCACCGTGACTCTGACCGTGGAGGTGTGGGCGCCTCTCGTGATGACGCCGTGGGGCGGCGTGGGAGGGCTGTGGGTGAGGGGGGATCACGCGGAATCGATCGATCTGTATCGGAGCATCCCACCGTGAAGGGTGAGAAAGGCTCGGTGACGATTTGGATGCTCGGGCTGTCGTTGCTGCTTCTCGCCTTCGGCGGCCTGGCCGTCGACTACTGGCGTGCCCTGGCGCTGCAACGTGAGCTTGCAGCCGTGGCCGACTCAGCGGCTGTGGCGGGAGCGTCTGGAATCGATGAGGAGCACTACCGCTCGACAGGAGAGGTGATCCTGAGCGCGCCCCGCGCCGTCGACCTGGTGCACAGATCGGTGTCGTTCCAGGGCATCCCTCTGTCCGACGTGGCGGTGACTCTGCCTGCTGGAGCCGATTCGGTGACGGTCCTCGTGCGGGGCGAGGTCGATCTCGGTCTGATGCAGCTATTCGTCGGTGGCGACGAGCCGCTCCGTGTCGAGGCTTCCGCGACGGCGTTCCCGTTGCGGGTGCCCTGAGAGCCGGTCAGTCGATGAAGACCCGGTCGGGGTTCTCCGCGTCGAACCACGGTGCGAACACCGAGATCATGAGGCATCCTCCCTCGGAGTGCACCGGCGCGTGGACGGTCCCCGCCGGGACGCTGATCACGTCGCCGGCGACCGCGGTGAAGGTGTCGTCTCCCACCCTCATCTCCACCGCCCCCTCGAGGATGGTCATCACCTCGTCGTGGGTCTCGTGAATGTGAGGGGCGAGCCCGCCTCCCGCGGCGATGTCGACGACGCCCGTGCTGGAGCGCTCGGTGTGCCGGACCCAGGTGAGGAGGAGACCGCCCGCGGCGGCGGGATGATCCCCGCGGACTTCCTGAGCGTGCGCGACTTGGTCGGCCATGGCCCGAGGGTACCGGCGGGCACTTCTGGTCAGTGGCCGGTTCCGCTATCCTTTCAGGGTCCAACACGTCTTCCTTCGGGTTGACGCGTTCGGGGGTGGTGTAATAGGCAACACGACAGGTTCTGGCCCTGTTATTGAGGGTTCGAGTCCTTCCCCCCGAGCCAGAGGACCGGCCGAGAGGTCGGTCCTGTGACATGGTCCCGTCGTCTAGCGGTCTAGGACGCCGGCCTCTCAAGCCGGTAACGCGGGTTCAAATCCCGTCGGGACTACCCGAAAGCCCTGTAATCATCGGCCTTCCTGCTCATGCTCGAGCTCCGCGATTCCAGGCGCATCGACGTGAGGGAAACCACGAGAGGCCAGAGTCCTACCCACCCAGTCGCGGTAGGTGAGCAGGCACCGCAGACTCCAGAAGACGAGGTCCTCGACACGCTGGCCCATCGGGTGGTCGGTGCTCCACAGCTCCAGGTTCTCGATGCGGTTGTCATCGCGAATGCCGTTCCTGTGGTGGACGACCTCCGTCGGGAGGAGCGGACGACCCAGGTGCAGAGCCATCACGAGGCGATGCTCACCCACCCACCGACAGCCCACGAGGTGCTGAAGATCCTTGGCCACTGAGACCTCTCGGTAGCCGTTATTGATTCGTCCCGTTCCATCCGCTTCCCGCACCGGCTCGTCCGCTCGCGGTTCACCAGTGGCGAGGACGCGCTTGTAGTGGGCCCCGCAGTAGCCATGAGCCTGGTGTGGACGGCCGCAGCCCGGAACAGAGCACACGCGCCCAGGCCGCCGTAAGGCTCCGTCTACCGGCCGGTCTCGAAGCGACCGCTGGTAGTGGCCATGACATAGGTCACCGGCATCGGTGGGCTCCTCACAGCCTTCGACCTTGCATGTCGGCGGCTGCTTCCTCCGGCCCTCCGGCGAGCCGGTGCGCAGCTTTCTCCGGTAGT
>CAYLYQ010000035.1:0-22400 GCA_964388105.1 uncultured Acidimicrobiaceae bacterium | reverse complement strand
TTCCTCTCCGGCTCGGAGGCGGTCCTCGGCCCCTTCGGCACCTACTTCGGTCGCACCATCACAGAGATCGCGGCCGAGCTCGTCTACTGGACCGTTCCCGGCAGCGGTGGGAGGAGGGTCAGGGTCCACTCCGAGATGCTCCCTTCGCTCCAGCGAGTCGCGGCGAGGCTGGCTGGTCATGCCCAGCAGGGTCGGGTCTACCCCATCACCTCGGTGAGCGCCCACACTCCCCGGACCATCGGGGATTCGTATCGGGTCTCTCGACACGCGATGGGGCTGGCGATCGACATCAACCCATCGGCGAATCCGTACCGCGCGGACAACCGGTTGATAACGAACATGCCCAGCTGGTTCGTCCAGTCCTGGACCAGTGAGGGCTTCTGCTGGGGCGGGAGCTGGCAGGACACGAAAGACCCGATGCACTTCAGCTGGATGGGCCCGGCGGCGACCCCGACCGGCGACTCCCTCGCACCGAGACCGCCCAAGACCTCCAAGACTTCGCTGGGAGGCGAGACGGCCAGTCACCAGACGCTCTTCGGGGGCGTGACCGACCGCTACCGGCTCGCCATCGCCGACCTCACCGGCGACGGTGCTCCCGACGTTGCGGGAGTGCGGCCACACCCGAGCGGCGCGGTCCTCGACGTCACATCGAGCTCCTACTCCTACGGGGATTGCTCGGTGTGGCGATGGTTTCTCGCCGACCCGGACATCGCCGGCGCCGATCATCTCGTGTTCGGTGACGTTGACGGCGACAGCGGCCAGGACATGATCGCCCTGTTGGCATCGGGCTCGGGAACGACGGCCGTCATCGGCGACCGCTACGGGCGGTTCGAGACATTGGCCGCCCAGCCCACCGCGGTCGGAGCGGATGCGGTGGCGGTTGCGGCCGGTGACTTCGACGGTGACCACCGAGCCGACCTCTGGGAGGCCACCCCTGGCGGCCGGCTCCGCGTCTGGCGTGGCCCCGGCTTCACCGAGCTGATCGCCGACGATGCCCTTCCCGGCGGCGCTCCGGTCTCGATGGTGGTGGGTGATCGCGATGGTCGCAACCGGCCCGAGCTGTTCGCCCTCTCCGAGAGCGGTGAGGTCAGTGTGCTGACCCGGGGATCGGGTTGGTCCGTCGAGACCTCACGCGCGCTCTCGACGCCCAAGGTGCTGGCCATAGGAGCCGGGGACTACGACGGCGACGGCAGAGCCGATCTCCAAGTCCTCGACGACGGGGGTCGCCTGGCCGCGCACGTGCTCAACACCTCGACCGGCATCCCCCCGGGCCGGTGGTTCCGCTCCCCCGAGCCCGAATGCACGGGTGACGAGGTGCCTCTCTCCTTCGACGGGCCCTTCTACGACGACGACGGAAGCCTCTTCGAGGATCACATCGAGTCGATTGCTGACGTCGGGGTCACACGCGGATGCAACCCGCCGTTCAACGACGCCTTCTGCCCGACGGACCTCGTGACCCGCGAGATGATGGCCGCCTTCCTCGTCCGCGCCCTCGGACTCACCGACACCGACCACCCCGGATTCGACGACGTCCCGCCAGGCAACAAGTTCGCCGGCGACATCACACGGTTGGCCGCCGCAGGGATAACCAAGGGCTGCAACCCGCCTGCCAACAACCTCTTCTGCCCTGAGCGGCCGGTGACCCGCGAAATGATGGCCGCCTTCCTCGTCCGCGCCCTCGGACTGACCGGTGACCATCCCGGCTTCGACGACGTCGCACCCGACAACATCTTCGCAGGGGACATCGGACGGCTCGCCGCCGCCGGGATCACCAAGGGCTGCAACCCGCCCGCCAACAACCTCTTCTGCCCCCGCGACCCCGTGACCCGCGAGATGATGGCCGCATTCCTGGACCGTGCCGGGCTGGGGAGCTGACCGAGATCTAGATGTCGTAGTAGAGGTGGAACTCGTAGGGGTGCGGGCGCAGCCGGACCGCGTCGACCTCGTGGACCCGCTTGTAGGCGATCCAGTCCTCGATGAGGCCCTTCGTGAACACGCCACCCGTGAGGAGGAACTCGTGGTCCGCCTCCAGGGCCTCGAGGGCCGCCTCCAGGCTGGCCGGAACCGAGGGGAGGTTGGCGAGCTCGGCCGGGGGCAGGTCGTAGATGTCCTTGTCCACGGGCTCGTGCGGCTCCACCCGGCGGGCGATCCCGTCGAGACCTGCCATGAGCATGGCCGCGAACGACAGGTAGGGGTTGCACGCCGGATCGGGGCACCGGAACTCGAGGCGCTTCGCTGCAGGGCTCTGTGAGTACTGCGGGATGCGGATGGCAGCCGACCGGTTCCGGCTCGAATACACCAGGTTCACCGGAGCCTCGTAGCCCGGGACCAACCGGTGGTACGAGTTGGTCGTCGGTGCGGCGAACGCCAGGATCGCCGGGGCGTGCTCGAGGAGACCTCCGATGTACCAGCGGGCCATATCCGACAGGCCGGCGTAGCCGCTCTCGTCGTAGAAGAGCGCCTCGCCCCCGCTCCAGAGGGACTGGTGGGTGTGCATCCCGGAGCCGTTGTCCTCGAATATCGGCTTGGGCATGAAAGTCACCGACTTGCCCGCTTGCCACGCCGTGTTCTTGACGATGTACTTGTACAGGGTGACGTTGTCGGCGGTCCGCAGGAGCGTCCCGTACTTCATGTCGATCTCAGCCTGACCGGCCGTCCCGACCTCGTGATGCTGCACCTCGATCTCGATGCCGGCCTTCTCCAGGTTGTGGACCATGTCCGACCGGAGGTCCTGGAAATGGTCGGTGGGGGGCACCGGGAAGTACCCCTCCTTGTACCGGGGCTTGTAGCCGAGGTTGCCGCCGGGCTCGACGGCGCCGGAGTTCCAGGCTCCCTCGTCGGAGTCCAGGTAGTAGAAGCCGGAGTGCTGGTTCTGACCGAACCGAACGTCGTCGAAGATGTAGAACTCAGCCTCCGGCCCCCAGTAGGAGGTCTCGGCGATACCCGTGCTGATCAAGTACTCCTCGGCCTTCTTGGCCACATAGCGAGGGTCCTTGTCGTAAGGGGCGCCGGTCAGCGGGTCGTGGACGAAGCAGTAGAGGATCAGCGTCTTCCTGGTGCGGAAGACGTCCTCGACGGCGGTGGTCGGATCGGGGAGGAGGAGCATGTCCGACTCCTGGATCGACTGGAAGCCCCGGATCGAAGAACCGTCGAAGCCGAACCCGGCCTCGAAGCTGTCCTCCGTCAACTGCGCGACCGGGACGGTGAAGTGCTGGACCTGTCCGGGGAGGTCGCAGAAGCGGAGGTCGATGAATTCGTAGCCGTCCGACTCGATGAGCGATAGGACGTCGGCTGCGGTCTCGGTCACGGTCTCTCCTTCTCGGCGTGCGTTGCCGGTTTTGTATCGGGGAACGGTTGCCCGGCGATTGCTGAAGTATTAACGCTCTGTTTCCTGGTGCCGGGGATCAGGGACCGCCGACTACCGTCGCGCCACGACATGGTTGCCACGATCGTCCTCGGCGCGCAGTGGGGCGACGAGGGCAAAGGACGGGTCGTCGACTTCTTCGCCGAATCAGCCGACTTCGTCGTGCGGTACCAGGGCGGCAACAACGCAGGCCACACGATCATCGTGGGAGACCAGAGGCTCGCCCTCTCGCTGATCCCGTCGGGGATCCACTATCCCGGCTGCGTTCCGGTGATCGCCTCGGGGACCGTCATCGACCCGAAGGTCCTCCTGGCGGAGATGGACACCGTGGCCGCCCGGGGGCTGGATCCGTCCCGGGTGCGTTTGTCCGGCAACGCCCATCTGATCATGCCGTACCACCGCAAGCTCGACGCCGCCATCGAGCGGTTCCTCGGGAAGAACCAGATCGGCACCACCAAGAGAGGCATCGGCCCCGCCTACACCGACAAGTACGCCCGATGGGGCATCCGAGTCCAGGACCTGTTCGACCCGAAGATCTTCAGGCAGAAGGTGGAGTCGGCCCTCGAGGAGAAGAACAAGATCCTTCCTCGCGTCTACAACACGCTGCCCATGGACGCCGACGAGATCGTCGACGAGTACCTGGGGTACGCCGACCAGCTCGCTCCCCATGTCGCCGACACGTCGCTCCTCATCTGGAACGCGCTCCGGTCGGGACAGTCGGTCCTCTTCGAAGGCGCCCAGGGGACACTCCTCGACATCGACCACGGCACCTACCCCTTCGTCACCTCCTCGAACCCCACGGCCGGTGGGGCGGTCGTCGGTTCGGGGATCGGGCCCCGGGACATCGACGAAGTGATCGGCGTGGCGAAGGCCTACATCTCCCGGGTCGGGACCGGCCCCTTCCCCACCGAGCTCCACGACGCCGACGGCGACAAGATGATCGAGCTCGGCGGTGAGTACGGAACGGTCACCGGCCGCCGGCGCCGCTGCGGGTGGCTCGACCTGGTCGCCCTCCGCTATGCCGCGCGGGTCAACAGCCTGAGCCGCCTCTTCGTCACCAAGATGGACATCCTCTCGGCGTTCGACACCATCAAAGTGGCCACCGGATACCGGGCGAACGGAGAGGTCCACGAGGACTTCCCGCCCCAGCAGTCCGTGCTCTATCACTGCGAGCCCATCTACGAAGAGCTCGACGGTTGGGGGACCGACATCAGCGGGGCCCGACGCTACGAAGACCTGCCCGCGAACGCCCGCGCCTACATCGAGTTCATCGCCGACCAGAGCGGTGTGCCGGTGGGCTGGGTGTCGGTGGGCCCGGAGCGGAGCCAGCTGGTCGAGGTGGGATGAGGGTCCTGCTCGTCGGGTCCGGGGGTCGGGAGCACGCGCTGGGCTGGACGCTGGCCGCGTCGCCGCGGGTCAAAGAGCTCATCTCGCTCCCGGGAAACCCGGGCCTCGCCGGGCTCGGGCCGATCGTGGAGGGGATCGATCCCTCCAATCCAGGCGCGGTGGCCGCCATGGCCGCGGCCCAGCGCGTCGATCTCGTGGTCGTCGGCCCCGAAGCTCCGTTGGCGGCCGGGGTCGTCGACGCCCTGACCCGACAGGGAACCCCGGTGTTCGGGCCCACCCGCGCCGCGGCCCGCCTCGAAGCGTCGAAGAGCCACGCCAAGGAGGTGATGAGCAGGGCCGGGGTGCCGACCGGATGGTCCGTGACGGTGACCGATGCCGAGGAGGCGAGGCGACAACTCGAGTCGACAGACGGACCGTACGTGGTGAAGGCCGACGGCCTCGCCGCCGGCAAGGGGGTCCTCGTCACCGAGTCGCGGGCCGATGCCGTCGCCTGGGCCGAGAAGTGGCTCCCTGACGGTCCGGTGGTCATGGAGGAGTTCCTCGACGGCCCCGAGGTGAGTGTCTTCGCGGTGTGCACCGACCGCGGCGCCCAACCGCTGGAGCCCGCGAGGGACTACAAGCGCCTCGGCGACGGCGACACCGGCCCCAACACCGGGGGCATGGGCGCCTACTCCCCCGTCCTGGACCTCCCCGAGGGCTTGGTCGACCGGGTGATGGCCGAGGTGATGCGGCCCACCCTGGATCAGCTCGCCGCGGACGGGACACCGTTCCGGGGCTTTCTCTACGCAGGAATGGTCCTGACCGCCGACGGCCCCAAGGTCCTCGAGTTCAACGTGCGGCTCGGCGACCCGGAGACCCAGACCGTCCTCCCCCGTCTCGAGAACGACCTCATCGACGTGCTCGAGGGAGCTGTTCCCCGCTGGTCGACCGAGGCCACGGTGACGGTCGTCCTCGCCGCCATCGGGTACCCCGAGTCACCACGGACGGGCGACGCCATCAAAGGCCTGGAGCGCGTGGACGGCGCATTGGTCTTCCACGCCGGCACCGCGCAGGACGGAAAGCGGATCCTCACCGCAGGCGGCCGGGTCCTGGCGGTCGTGGGCAGCGGCACCGACCACGGAACCGCCAGGGACCGTGCCTATGCCGCGGTGGACCAGATCTCGTGGCCAGGGATGCAGTACCGGACTGACATCGGTGGGCTTGCGTAAGCAGCAAAACCATTTACACTCATTACTCTGATGGGCTCCTCCCTCCCGAACAAAAGGCTCATAGTCGGCGCCCTCGGCGTCCTCTACTTCGTCTGGGGATCGACCTATCTCGCCATCCGCTTCGGGCTCGAGGGGTTCCCCCCATTTCTGCTCAACGGCGTCCGGTTCCTCATCGCAGGGTCGTTGATGCTCCTGATCCTGCGTCGCCGCTTCTCCGCCACGAGGGCACAGATCCTCAACGCCGCCAAGATCGGGGCGGTCATGCTCATCGGTGGCACCGGTCTCGTCACCCTCGCCGAGGACGCCGGCATCGGTTCGGCGGTCGCAGCGGTCGCCATCGCGGTCACACCGGTCTGGGTAGGCGTTTCTTCAGGGATCTTCGGGTCCTGGCCGGGGCGCCGCGAGTGGGTCGGACTGGCGATCGGCCTCGTCGGAGTTCTCATCCTCGCCCGCGAGGGCGACTTTCAGGCGAGCCCCCTCGGACTCGGCCTGATCGTCCTCTCCCCGATGATCTGGTCGTTTGCGTCCGTTTGGGGGACCAAGGTCGACCTGCCCGACCCTCTGAGCAACGCCGCGATCCAGCTCATGGCCGGAGGTGTCTCGATGGGCCTGATCGGCCTGGTGATCGGTGAGCGCATCACCGAGCCGCCGTCGGCGGTGGCGTGGGCGGGCGTTCTGTACCTCGCCACCTTCGGTTCGATGCTGGCTTTCACCGCTTTCGTCTACCTGATGCACACGGTGCGGCCCGCGCTTGCGACCAGTTACGCCTACGTGAACCCGATCGTGGCGGTCATCCTCGGTGTGACGCTGGGCGGAGAACACCTCACGGGCACTGTCTTCCTTGCCCTGCCTCTGATCCTGGCTTCTGTGGCCCTGGTGGCCACCCGGCCCAGGCCCGAGCCGACGCGCACCATCGACCCGCAGCCGGTCGACCAGGCCGCCTAAGCGAGCGAACGGGCCTTCTCCTCGGCACCCGGGTCACGGGCGTCGTAGGCGAGCAGCCCCTTCTGGCGGATCGCAACCACCAGCACCAGGACGGCACAGGCGATGCCACCGACGATGGCCGCCCCCGACTCTCCGAGCCTGGTCGCCGCCCATCCCAGAAGGAGCGCCCCGAGGTGGGGACCGCCGGCAACCACGACCGTGAAGACTCCTTGCAGCCGGCCCCTAAAGGCGTCGGGGGTCGCCACCTGGAGGATCGTGGACCGGAATATGGCGCTGACCGTGTCGGCGGCGCCGGCGAGGGCCAGGAAAGCCGCGGCCGGCCAGAGGAGCGGGTGTGCCCCGCCTTCGGCCGGCGGGCCAGGAGTCAGCGCCACCACCACGCCGAACGCGGCGATGAACACGCCCCAGAACGCGACCGCGACCACGATCGCACGCCCCTGGCGCTCGATACGGCCGATGCGGCCCGAGAACACGCCACCGAGCAACGATCCGGCGGCCAGAGCCGAGGCGAGATAGCCCACGGTGCGTGCGCCGCCGCCGATGATCACCGCGCCGATCGCCGGGAAGAGGACTCGAGGCATGGCGAGCACCATGGCGAAGATGTCGACGAGAAAGGTCATGCCCAGGGTGGGGCGGGTCTTCAGGTAGGCGAGGCCGGCCTTGACGGACTTGAGCCCGGCGGCAATCCGCTCGCCCTCCGGCCGAAGGCTGGGCAGTGTGGCCAGGAGCACGGTCGTCCCGATGAACAGGAGGACCTCGACCGAGTAGGCCACGCCGTAGCCGCCGAGATCGACCATGAAGCCGGCGAGCAGCGGCCCGACGGCGAGGGACAACCCCATCGCCAGCGATCCCAGGGCAGCCGCGGCAGGAATCAGCGGCGCGCTGACGAGCCGCGGGATGACCGCGCTTCGAGCCGGCTGGTGCACCGCGAAGAGGCCGCTCTGGATGGCGACCAGGGTGTAGAGGAGGCCGACCGTCGCCCCTTCCGTGAAGGCCAGCACCGCCAGGGCGATGGCGACGAGGGTGGAGCCGAGGATCGTGATCACCAGGACCTTGCGACGGTCGTAGGCGTCGACGATGGAGCCCCCGAAGAGGCCGAACAGGACCAGTGGCACCAGCGAGACGAAGCCGACCACACCGACCGCGAACGTGTCCCCCGTCAGGTCATAGACCTGGAGGCCGATCGCCACAGCCGACAAGGAGTTGGCCATCCCCGACAGCGCGCCGCCGTACCAGATGTGGCGGTAGCTGCGGCTGGTGCGCAGAGGCGTCAGGTCGACGAGAAGCCCACGCACGGCCGCATTATGCCCCTCCCGTTTCCGCCTGATGCCGCCCCCGGTTACCGTCCTCGCCGTGAACCACAAAGTCGCCGTTTTGATGGGTTCCGGCTCCGACCGGCCCGTGATGGAGAAGGCGGGTCAGGTCCTGGAGGAGTTCGGCATCTCCCACGACACCCGTGTGCTCTCCGCCCACAAGACACCCGACGAGACCCTCGCCTTCGCCGCCGATGCCGCCGCCAACGGGTTCGAGGTGATCATCTGCGGAGCCGGCAAAGCCGCCCACCTCGCCGGTGTGGTGGCCGCCAAGACCACACTCCCGGTGATCGGCGTGCCGCTGTCCGCCTCTCTCGACGGGCTCGACGCGCTGCTGGCCACGGTCCAGATGCCCACCGGCATCCCCGTTGCCACGGTGGCGGTGGACGGGTCGACCAACGCGGCCCTGCTCGCAGTGGCGATCCTCGCGCTGGCGGACTCCGACCTCCGCGAGAAGCTGGTCAAGTACCGGTCCGACCTGGCCGCCAAGACTCTGGCCGGCTGACAAGCGATAGCATCGCCGCATGAGCGAGATCTCCTTCGCCCGCCCCGACCCGCACGACTTCCTCGACATCGACTCGCTGCTCTCGTCCGAGGAGATCCTCCTCCGCGACACCGTGCGGTCCTATGTGGAGAAGGAGATCACCCCCCACGTCGGCGACTGGTGGGAGGAGGGAAGGATCCCGACGGCCGACCTGGCCAAGGCGTTCGGCGAACTGGGCATGCTCGGCATGCACCTCGAGGGTTACGGCTGCGCCGGCACCTCGGCCACCGCCTACGGACTGGCCTGTCTCGAGCTCGAGGCCGGCGACTCCGGGATCCGTTCGTTCGTCTCGGTCCAGGGCTCGCTGGCGATGTTTCCCATCTGGAAGTTCGGCTCCGAGGAGCAGAAGCAGGAGTGGCTGCCCCGCATGGCCACCGGGGAGATCATCGGCTGCTTCGGTCTGACCGAGGCCGACTCGGGGTCGGATCCGGCTTCGATGCGCACCAACGCCCGCCGCGACGGGGGCGACTGGGTGCTCAACGGGTCGAAGATGTGGATCACCAACGGATCGGTTGCAGATGTCGCCATCGTCTGGGCCCGCACCGACGAGGGCATCCGAGGCTTCATCGTCCCCACGGACACCCCCGGCTTCTCGGCACCCGAGATCCACAAGAAGGCTTCGCTCCGCGCCTCGGTGACCTCCGAGCTGATCTTCGACAACGTCAGGCTCCCCGAGGACGCGGTCCTGCCGGGTGTTGCCTCGATGCGGGGACCCCTCTCCTGCCTCAACGAGGCCCGGTTCGGCATCGCCTTCGGCGTGATGGGAGCCGCGCGATCCTGCTACGAGACGGCTCTGGGGTACTCCAAGGAGCGGGTCCAGTTCAACCAGCCCATCGGCTCCTTCCAGCTCACCCAGAAGAAGCTGGTGGAGATGATGGTGGCCACCCAGCGGGGCACGCTCGTCGCCCTGCATCTCGGCCGCCGCAAGGACGAGGGGAAGCTGTCGCCCGAACAGGTCTCCTTCGGGAAGTTCGACAACGTGCGCAACGCGCTCGAAGTGGCCCGCACGGCCCGGTCGATCCTCGGTGCCAACGGCATAACGCTGGAGTACCCGGTTTTCCGTCACATGGCCAACCTGGAGACGGTCTACACCTACGAGGGGACCAACGAGATCCACACCCTCGTCATGGGTCAGACGATCACCGGCCTCAATGCCTTCAGCTGAGCTGGCCGAGCTCGTCGCCAGGCTCGAAGGCGACCCCGAGGATGCCTCGCTCAACTACGAGGTGGCCTGTGCCCACGACCGCGAGGGCCTGGAGCACGAGGCCGTCCCCTATTACCTGAAGGCGATCTCGGCCGGGCTGGACGGCGAAGAGCTGCGCAGCGCCTACCTCGGCCTCGGGAGCACCTATCGGGCCATCGGACAGTACGAGGAAGCCGTGGCGACCTTCGACCGCGGGCTCGAAGTGTTCCCGGATGCCGAGGAGCTTCTCACCTTCCGCGCCATGGCCCTGCACAACCTGGGCCGATCGGGAGAAGCAATGTCGGCCCTGCTCAGAGTGACTGCCAACCACACCTCGAGCCGCTGGATCGAGCGCTACCGCCGGGCGATCATGTTCTACGCCGACCACCTCGACGAGACCTGGTAACCGAGCGGCCTCCGGCCGCGACCTCGGCCGTTCCCTTATGAGACGTGCTGTGCCAGGTCCCCGTTCGGGCTCACCACCACGTCGTCGAGGCCCAGCCATGAGGCCACCGACTCGAGCTCCCCGCGCAGGGCGCGGCCGGCGGCCACCCGGTCGACACCGGGCTCGGCAAACGCCCCCTTCACCAACAGCGAACGCTCCTTGCGGTCGGTCTTGAGGTCGACGCGGCCGACCAGCTCGCCGTCCAGCAGGAACGGCAGCACGTAGTAGCCGTAGACGCGCTTCGGAGCCGGGGTGTAGATCTCGATGCGGTAGTGGAAGTCCCAGATCCGCTCCATGCGCTCCCGGCGGAACACCAGGTTGTCGAACGGCGAGAGCAAGGCCGTGCCCGAGGCCTTCCGGGGGATCTTCGTCTCCGGGAGCATGTAGGCGGGCCGGCCCCAGCCGGCGACCTCCACTTCCTGCAACCGCCCCGAATCGACCAGCCCCTGCAGGATCGGCCCGATGTGGGTGAGGCGGTAGTAGTCCGCCAGGTCGCCGGCCGTCCCGACTCCGAGGGCCCGGGCCGAGATCATCAGTAGCTCTGCCTTGGCCTCGTCCTCGGCAGGTGTCGGCGACTCCAGGTGCGGCGCGGGGATCACCCGCTCCGCCATGTCGTAGAGCCGGACGAAGTTGGGCCGCGCCGCGGTCGACACCGCGCCCTTGACGAACCACCACTCCAGGGCGGCCTTCCCCTCGCTCCAGTTCCACATGCTGTCACTGCCCCGCTTGTGCCCGGGGTCCTCCAGGTCGCTGGTCTGCAGTGGGCCCCGACGGCGCACCTCCTCGAGGATGAGGTCGAGGTAGTCCGGCTTCTTGTCCAGGACCTTCTGGAAGATCCTCCAGATGCCCTCCTTCTCCATCCGCCACCGGAAGAGCCGGTGGGTGTCGACGGGCACCACCGATGCCATGTGAGCCCAGTACTCGAAAAGCTCTCCCGACGACCAGATCCAGTCGTCGAGCCGGTCCCGGTCATATGGGCCGAGCCGGCTGAAGAACGGGAGGTAGTGGGTCCGGGAGAAGACGTTGACCGAGTCGAGCTGGACCACGCCGATCGTGTCGATCACCTTGCGGAAGTGGCGGGCGTCGACCCGTCCCGACGGCCTGGACCCGTTGAAGCCCTGGGCGGCGAGCGCGACACGCCGCGCTTGATCCGAGGTGAGTCGTGGCATCTTCGCCAGGCTAAGCCGAAACCCGGACATCCTGCGTCAGGTACGGTGCCGCCTGTGATCGAGCGGTACACCCTCCCGGAGATGGGCGCGATCTGGTCGGAGCAGAGGAGGCTCGACCTCCTCAAGCAGGTCGAAGTCCTCGCTCTCGAGGCCTGGGAGCGACTGGGAAAGGTCCCCACCGGGACGGCGGCCGCCGTCGCCGCGGCCGCCACTCCCACCCCGGCCCAGGTCGCCGAGCGGGAGGCGGTGACCAACCACGACCTCGCCGCCTTCGTCGACGTCCTCGGCTCGGCAGCCGGCCCCGACGCCGCCGCATGGGTCCACTACGGGCTCACTTCGTCTGACGTGCTGGACACCGCCACCGGCGCCCAACTCGCAGAGTCGGCCGATCTCCTGATCAACGCCACGGCGAGCCTGTTCGAGACCGTGAAGCGGCGCTCCTTCGAGCACCGAGAGACGCTGATGGTCGGACGGACCCACGGGATCTGGGCGGAGCCGACCACCTTCGGCCTCAAGCTGGCCGGGTGGGCCTTCGAGCTCGCCAGGGACCACGAGCGCCTCACCGCGGCCCGGAAGTCGGTCGCGGTCGGGAAGATCTCGGGAGCGGTGGGCACCTACGCCCACATCCCTCCGGCGGTGGAGGAGCACGTGTGTTCGGCGATGGGTCTGGCCGTCGAACCGGCCTCGACCCAGGTGACCGCCCGGGACCGCCACGCCCAGTACCTGGCCACCCTCGCCCTCGTCGGGGCCACCCTGGAGCGCATGGCCACCGAGATCCGTCACCTGCAGCGCTCCGAGGTCGGCGAGGCCCGTGAGTCGTTCGGCAAGGGCCAGAAGGGGTCGTCGGCGATGCCCCACAAGCGCAATCCGATCCTGTCCGAGCGTCTCACCGGGATGGCCCGTCTGCTGCGTGGCTACTCCCAGGTTGGCCTGGAGAACGTGGCGCTCTGGCACGAGCGGGACATCTCGCACTCGTCGGCGGAGCGAGTCGTGCTCCCCGACGCCTCGATCACCCTCCATTACATGCTGGTCAAGGCGGAGTCCCTGATCGGCACCCTGGTCGTCGACACCGAGCGAATGGCCGCCAACCTCGACGCCACCCGTGGTCTGGTGTTCAGCCAGGGGGTGCTCCTGGGCCTGATCGACGGTGGCCGTACCCGGGACGAGGCTTACCGGGTGGTCCAGGGAGCTGCGATGCGCGCCTGGGACGGCGAGGGCTCGCTGGAGGAGATCCTGGCGTCCGACCCGGATCTGGGAGTCAGCCGGGAGGAGCTGACCTCGTGGTTCGACCCCGATCGGGTGCGAACCGCCGCCGCGGTCGTCTTCGACCGGCTCTCAGGCCTCTCGCTCGAGTAGCGATTCGAGGTCGATCACACCGGCGAGCTGCTCGGTGAAGGTCGTGGTGGGAGTGAGCACCGCTGCCCCCTCAGGGCTGCGGAGGTTGCGGGTGTCGATGGAGAAGCGGACTACGTTGCCCGGACGGATGCCGCGGTAGCGCCATGCGGCGGAGACAGCGTCGCCAAAGCTCCAAGACGAGTCGAGCCGCACCGCCCGCGACACTGCCGCCAGCCGATTGGCGAGGGCGCCGGGCGAAGTGAAGCTCGCCGCCTTGCCCGCCAGTTGGAAGAGGACGTCCTGCTGCCTTCCCTGCCGGGTGAAGTCGGAGGAAGGCACCGCCTTCCACTCCTCTCCAACCAGCTCCTCGCCGTGGCGGGATCGCACCCAGGCCAGGGCAATGGTCCCGCCGACCGTCTGGCAACCGGGCTCGGTGATCTCGAGGTGCGCTTTGATGTCGCGGGTCGGACGATCGACGCAGACGCGGATGCCGCCCATGAGGTCGACAACCCGGGCGAACCCGTCGAAGTCGATGCGCGCGAGGTGATCGACCGGGATGCCCGTGTAGTCCTCGACCATGATCGCCATCAGCTCGGAGCCCGAGGCCTTCCCCCTGCAACCGCCCAGGCCTTCATTGATCCGGGTGAAGCGACCCTTGCAGAGGTTCCAGACATAGAGGTCGCGCGGGATGCTGACCATGATCGGTGCCCCGCCGCCGGCGGGCTGAAGCGCGTAGATGATGGAGTCGGCGAGGAATCCGGATGCATCGGTCCCGATGAGCAGGTAGCTGTCGAAGTGCTGGTCGGCGATGGGCTGACCGAACGCATTGGGGAACCGGTCGCGCGGGTCGGCGACGAAGTCCGACGGTTCGACGACCTCTTCGTCGCCCATCCCGCCGCGCCAGTCGGTCTCGGGCGGGGGGGCGGCGATGAGCGCAGCACGGGCGTCTTCGGGGTTGAAGACTTCGACCGCCACCTCCTCGAACGTCCGCATCAGTTGGAACGCGTAGAACGAGGCGAAGCCCAGCCCGGCGCCCAGCACCAAGACGGTGGCCGCTCGAAGCGGGTGAAAGACGATGTACTTGAGGAGCCGCACCCAGCCGAGATGCTAGATCGGGGCGGGTCCGGCGCCCTGTCACCAGTTCGGGCGGGGCACCCCAGGGGGAGGCGACGTGAAGTCGCCCCTGGTGTTGTCGTACTCCCAGGAGAGCTGGTCGTTCACCGAGGCGACTCCGTCCACCCGGCGCACCAGCTCGACCAGGAGCGTGGCGTCGGACTTGTTCTCCAACTGCCCGTCCAGCATGACATTGCCGTCCTCGGACTCGACCCGGACCCGGGCGGGATCGATCCAGAGGACGTCGCGGATGAGGCGGTCCTTGATCTCGCTGACGATGTCCTCGTCCGATCTCACGAACGCGCGCATGACATCGGCACGGGAGAGGACACCCACCACGCGTTCGTTGTCGGTGACGACGAGCCGCTTCACGCCCTCGCGATCCATGCGGCGGGCAGCCTCTGTGTGATCGTCTTCCGGTCCCACAGTGACCACATCGGGCGTCATGACGTCGGAGACCTTGAGCTGCTCGTCTCCGATGGTCTGGCGGTTGATCAGGAGGCGGAGCAGTCCGGCCCTCTGGTCGGCCCGGCGGCCTGCCTCACCTGCCACGAAGTCGGCCTCCGTGATGATCCCGACGAGCCTGGCGTCGTCGTCGACCACCGGAACGCCGCTGACCCCTGAATCGACCATGAGGCGGGCGGCGTCCTTGATGGCCTCGCCCGGGCCGATGGTGACCACCTCGGCGGTCATCAAATCCTTGACCTTCATGCTCTGCTCTCCTTTCGCTTCGACAAGTGTGGCATCACGCGGGAGCCCGCGACAGGGAACTTCGCCCCTTTCGGGCCAACTCCGACGGTCGGCTACGATCCGGACACGTGCTGGCCCTACCCCACATCGCATCGGGCAAGGTGCGGGAGATCTACCAGATCGACGACGACCGCCTCCTGTTTGTCGCCACGGATCGGATCTCGGCCTACGACGTCATCCTGACCCAGGAGATCCCCGACAAGGGGAAAGTGCTCACCGGGCTCAGCCTCCACTTCTTCGATCTCCTGGACACTCCGAACCACCTCCTGACCGCCGACCTGACCACGGTTCCCGAGATCGGCGACGGGAACCTCGGCTGGCTCCAGGGCCGGGCCATGGTAGTGCGCAAGGCCGAGGTCATCCCCGTCGAATGTGTCGTCCGCGGCTACCTGTACGGCTCCTCGTGGCGGGAGTACCGGGACGGTGGCGGGCCGACCACAGAGCACCTCCCTTCTGGCCTGCAGCTCGCCGACAAGCTTCCGGAGCCGATCTTCACGCCGGCCACCAAGGAGTCGTCGGGCCACGACATCAACATCGATGAGGCGACGACGCGGGAGATGCTCGGCGACGACCTTTACACCGAGCTCCGGCGCCGGTCGCTCGACATCTATCAGCGCGCCTCCGACTACGCCGCGGAGCGCGGCGTGATCCTGGCCGACACCAAGTTCGAGTTCGGATTCGCCGGCGACGAGCTGCTGCTGATCGACGAAGTCCTCACCCCCGACTCCTCCCGTTACTGGCCGGCCGACCAGTGGCATCCGGGATCGGACGTGCCCTCGTACGACAAGCAGTACGTGAGGGAGTGGCTGGAGACACAAGACTGGGACAAGACCTACCCCGCCCCCGACCTGCCGGACGAGATCGTGGCCGGGACCCGGGCCCGGTACATAGAGGCCTACGAGCGGATCACCGGCAAGTCGTTCGACGACTACCTGGCGAGATGAGAGTTCGCGTCTCCATCGACCGGCGGGCCGAGATCGCCGACCCGGAGGGGACCACCGTGCTGAGAGCCCTCCACGAGCTCGGGTTCGAAGAAGTGACCGAGGTGCGGATGAACCGGGTCATCGACCTCGAGGTGGAGGGGAACGACCCGGCCGAAGTCACCGAGCGGGTGGCCGAGATGTGCCGCCAGATCCTGGCCAACCCCGTACTCGAGGACTTCGAGGTGGAGATCCTGGGATGAGGGTCGCCGTTGCCGTGTTCCCGGGCTCCAACTGCGAGCACGACGCGGTCCGGGCACTGAGATCGCTGGGAGCCGAGCCCGAGCTGGTGTGGCACCGGGAGACCGACCTCGACGGCTTCGACGGCGTGGTCCTCCCCGGCGGATTCGCCCACGGCGACGCCCTCCGCACGGGCGCCATCGCCCGCCTCTCCCCGATCATGACGCCGGTGCGACGCATGGCATCAGAGGGACGGCCGATCCTCGGGATCTGCAACGGGTTCCAGATCCTGTGCGAGGCCGGGCTCTTGCCCGGCGCCCTGATCGCCAACCGCGACCTCGCCTTCATCTGCAAGTTCGTCGAGGTCGAGGTGGTCGACACCGGAACCGTCCTCACGGCGGCAGCCGAGCCCGGGCAGGTGCTCCGCATCCCGCTCAACTCTTACGAGGGCAATTGGGTCGACCCGTCCCGCGCGGGACGGGTGGCAGTCAGATACGTCGACGATCCCAACGGATCCCAGGACCGCGCCGCCGCCGTGGCCAACGAGGCAGGCAACGTGGTCGGGATCATGCCCCACCCCGAGCGGGCATCGGACGCGCTCCTTGGCTCTGAGGACGGCCTGGTCCTGCTCGAGGGATTCGTTCGGTCCTTGCGGTCGACGGTCCCGGCGTGACCGCCCTCGGCACCCCGCCGGCACACATCCAGCTCGGGATGACCGACGCCGAGTACGACTCGGTGGTGTCGATCCTGGGACGGGAGCCCCGGCCGGCCGAACTGGCGATGTACTCCGTCATGTGGTCCGAGCACTGCTCGTACAAGTCGTCCCGTGTTCACCTGGGCCGGTTCCCGACCGAGGCGCCGTGGGTGGTGGTCGGCCCGGGCGAGAACGCAGGTGTCGTCGACATCGGTGACGGATGGCTGGCCGCGATCCGCATCGAGAGCCACAACCACCCGTCGTTCGTGGAGCCGTACCAGGGGGCGGCCACGGGCGTGGGTGGCATTCTCCGCGACGTCTTCACGATGGGCGCCCGCCCGATCGCTCTCTGGGACCAGATCCGGTTCGGGTCGCTCGACGACCCCCGCAACCGCTACCTGTTCAAGGGGGTGGTGGGCGGGATCGCCGGATACGGCAACGCGGTCGGTGTCCCCACCGTCGGCGGGGAGATCGAGTTCGACGACTCCTACGCCGGCAACCCGCTGGTGAACGTGATGTGCCTCGGCCTCCTCCGCAAGGAACAGCTCGTCCTGGGGACCGCAGGCGAGGCCGGGAACGTGGCAGTGCTCCTCGGCGCCGCCACCGGACGCGACGGCATCGGCGGGGCATCGGTCCTCGCCTCCGCCTCGTTCGACGACGCCGCCGCCGAGAAGCGGCCCAGTGTCCAGGTCGGAGACCCCTTCGAGGAGAAGAAGCTGATCGAGGCCTGCCTGGAGCTGTACCGGCGGGACCTCGTCGCCGGGATCCAGGACCTCGGCGCCGCGGGCTTGTCGTGCGCCACCTCGGAGCCCGCAGGACGGGCCGGGCTGGGGATGGATGTCGACCTCGACCGCGTGCACCTCCGAGAACAGGGGATGACCGCTCCCGAGATCCTGATGTCGGAGTCCCAGGAGCGGATGCTGGCGTTCGTGCGCCCCGAACTGGTCGACGAGGTGCTGGCAGTGGCCGACCACTGGGAGATCGACGCGTCGGTGATCGGCACGGTCCGGGCCGACGATCGGCTGGTGATCACCCACCACGGCGAGGAAGTGGCGGACGTTCCGGCCGCATCGCTCGCTGACCTCGCACCGCGATACCACCGGCCCGTCGCCCGACCGGAGTGGCTCGCGGGATTGTGGGCCGAGCCCTACCGGCCCAATGACCTGCCTGCCGTTGAAACCCTCCTCTCGCTCCTCTCCCATCCGGGGGTCGGGTCGTCGGCGTGGGCCCATACCCAGTACGACCACATGCTGTTCCTCAACACCGCCGTCGGCCCGGGCGCCGACGGCGCCCTCATCAGGGTGGAGGGGACCGACAAGGGGCTGGCCGCATCCACCGACGGCAACGGCCGCCTCTGCCTCCTCGACCCACGGCGGGGAGCCGCCCGACTGGTCTGGGAGGCGGCGCTGAACATCGCCGTCACCGGCGCCCGTCCGATGGCGGTCGTCGACAACCTCAACCTGGGCAACCCCGAAAAGCCCGAGGTCATGTGGCAGCTCACGGAGACCGTGGCCGGCATCTCGGAGGCATGCGAGGCGTTGGGCGTCCCCGTGGTGGGCGGCAACGTCTCCCTCTACAACGAGACCGACGGCGCCGACATCAACCCCACTCCGGTGGTCGGGATGCTGGGACTGGCCGATCCGATGCCGGTCAGACCGCCCCGCCTCGTTCGGGCCGAAGCCGGGATGGAGATCTGGCTGATCGGGCCCGAGGCCTCCGACAACTTCGCGGGGAGCTATCTGGAGCGTCTGGCAGGTCCGGCAAGGGGCCGCCCCACGGCCGCCCAGACCGACACGGGCCTGGCGGTGATCGACGAGGCGCTGCGGATGGCACATGTCGCCCCGGTGCTCCATGACATCTCCGACGGCGGCCTGGCAGTGGCCCTGGCCGAGATCTGCATCGCCTCCGGCGTCGGCGCCACGCTCGAGGTGACGGGCACGGCGGAGCTCTTCAGTGAGGACCCGCACCGGTTCGTCGCCGTCGTCGATCCCGGATGGGACCCACCTCCGTTGGGCCGTCGCATCGGGTTCATGGGCGGAGACGCCTTGGTGCTCGGCGAAGAGACGGTGGCCGTGTCCACCCTGGCGGATGCCTGGCACCAAGCCCTTCCCGAGGCTCTGAGTCGATGACCTCGGTACTTGGCGCCATCCTCGCCGGCGGGACCAGCAGCCGCATGGGCCGGGACAAGGCGGAGGTGGCGGTGGGCGGGCAAACCATGCTCGACCGTGTCGTTGCCGCCGCCTCCCCCGTTTGTGACCGCGTGGTGGTGCTGGGACCGGAACGGGACGGTCTGGAGAGCTGGCCTGACACCGGTACGGGCTCTGGCCCCCTCGCGGGGCTGGCGACCGCCCTGGAGAAGACCGAGGCCGATCAGGTCCTCCTCATCGCCGTCGACAACCCCTTCGTCCGGTCCGAGACACTCGCCGGGATCATCGACCTTGCCGGTGACATGCCGGTGGTGCCAGTCGACGGACACGGGACCCGCCAGGTGACCTGCGCCTTGTATCCAGCCACCCTGGCCGGAATCGCCCGTGAGGAGCTCGGAAACGGCGGCTCGCTGCAGAGCCTGCTGGATCGGGTCTCGTTCCGTCCGGTGACGCCGGACGAGTGGGCGGCCTGGGGCGAGGATGGGCGCAGCTGGCATTCGGTGGACGACCCGGCCTCCTTGGAGGAGGCGGTGGCGGCCTACGATGACGGTGTGCCCGGTGAGGCCTGCGGTGTGTTTGCGGCGTACTCGGTCACCCAGCGCGTCTCGCACCTGATCTACTTCGGCCTCTTCGCCCTGCAGCACCGTGGGCAGGAATCGGCGGGGATCGCCACCTCCAACGGCGAAACCGTCACCGTCTACAAGGATCTCGGCCTGGTCGCCCAGGTCTTCGAGGAGTCGTCTCTCGCCGGGCTCGACGGCCATCTGGGCATCGGCCACACCCGCTACTCGACCACGGGTTCCAACACCTGGTCCAACGCCCAACCGGTGCACCGTCAGGCCGGGAACACCTCGATCGCCCTGGGGCACAACGGCAACCTGACCAACACCGCCGAACTGGCCACCCGGCTGGGGATCACCGGGGCCACGACCGACTCCGACCTCATGGCCGAGGATCTGGCCCGGGCCATCGACGACGACCGCAGCGACGGGCGGGGCCTGGAAATGGCCCTGCACCAGGTGGCGCCCGGGTGGAAGGGGGCCTTCTCGCTGGTGCTGATGGACCAGGGGCGAATCATCGGCCTGCGCGACCCCAACGGTTTCCGCCCCCTCTGCCTGGGATCGCTTCCGGACGGCGGCTGGGTGCTGGCGTCCGAGACAGCGGCTCTCGACCTGGTCGGCGCCCGGTTCGTGCGGGAGGTGGAAGCGGGCGAGATGGTCGTCATCGACGCCGCCGGTGTCCACAGCTACCACCCATTCGATGCGGTCAAGCCCGGTCTTTGCCTCTTCGAGTTCGTCTACTTCGCCCGTCCCGACAGCCAGATGTACGGGCGGAGCATCCACGCGGCTCGCACCGCCATGGGACGCCGTCTCGCCGACGAGCATCCGGTGGACGCCGACGCGGTCATCCCGGTCCCCGAGTCGGGGATACCGGCGGCCCAGGGCTTCGCTGCCGCCTCCGGCATCCCCTATCACGACGGTCTGGTGAAGAACCGGTACGTGGGGCGGACCTTCATCGAGCCCACCCAGATGCTGCGCGATCGCGGAATCAAGCTGAAGCTGAACCCGATCCCCGAGAGCCTCGAGGGGAAGCGGGTGGTCCTCGTGGACGATTCCATCGTCCGGGGGTCCACCACCCGCAAGCTGGTCGAGATGGTGCGGGAAGCAGGGGCCCTCGAAGTCCATCTCCGGATCTCGTCACCGCCGTATCGCTGGCCCTGCTTCTACGGGATGGACACCGCCGACCGGTCGACACTCATCGCCGCCCACATGGGCGTGGACGAGATCCGGGAGACTGTCGGCGCCGACACGCTCGGCTACCTGTCGCTGGAGGGGCTGTTGGAGGCCACCGGGGTCGCCGACGCGGGCTTCTGCACCGCCTGCCTCTCGGGCGAGTACCCGACGGACATCCCCGAGGACGCCGACAAGTTCCAGCTGGAACGCTCATGACCTCCTACCGGGGGGCGGGGGTCGACCTCGAGGGGGCCGAGGCCCACGTCGAACGTATCGCCGACGCCGTCACTTCAACCTGGGGCCCCGATGTGGTCGGTGCTTTCGGTGGCTTTGCCGCCGGGATCAAGATCCCGGCGGGTTACCGCAGCCCGGTTCTGATGATGACCACCGACGGGGTGGGCACGAAACTCGAGATCGCCCGCCGTGCCGGCCGTTGGGAGGGGGTCGGTTGGGACCTGGTGGCGATGTGCGTGGACGACCTGGCGGCCTCCGGGGCGAGACCGCTGGCCCTGGTCGATTACATGGCGGTGGGGCGGCTCGACGGCGACCGGGACCGGAGGATCGTGGCTTCCATCGCGGCTGCATGCGCCGAGGCCGGCTGTGCGCTGCTGGGCGGTGAGACCGCCGAGCACCCGGGGGTGATGGAGCCCGACGCCGTGGATCTGGCCGCGGCCGCCCTGGGGATCGTGGAGGACGGGGAGCAGCTGTCGCCGGCCCGGGTTCGGGTTGGCGACGTCATCGTCGGGCTGCCGTCACCGAATCTGAGGTCGAACGGCTTCTCACTGGTGCGGCGGATTCTGGGCGATGCGGTCGAGGAGCACTTCGACCTCCTCTTGGAGCCTTCGGTGATCTACTCGCCTCTGGTCCTCGAAGCGGTGGCCACCGGCGCCGTCCGTTCGGCGGCGCACATCACCGGCGGAGGGATCCCTGGCAACCTGCCCCGGGCACTTCCCGACGGGATCGGCGCGGTGATCGACACCGCAACCTGGTCCCGCCCACCGGTGTTCGACCTGATCGAGGAGCGGGGGGTTCCCCGCGCCGAGATGTTCGAGGTGTTCAACATGGGTATCGGGTTCTGTCTGGTGGTCGACGGGGAGGCGGCGGAAGAAGTCGTTGGGCTCGGCGGTTCTGTGATCGGGGAGGTCGTCGCCGGATCGGGAGTGACCCTGAGATGAAGTTCAGCGAAGCCAGCGCGGTGCAGCCAGTCGGCGAAGGGGTGTACACCGCGGACATCCAGCCCGACTGGGACATTTTCGGAATCACCAACGGCGGGTATCTCCTCGCCACCCTGGCCCGGGCGATGGGTGAGGAGTCCCCGGGCCGGGACCTCGTGTCGATCTCGGCGCGCTTCCTCAACCCCGGCCGTCCCGGGCCCGCGGACATCGACGTCGACGTCGTCAAGACGGGACGGGGGACGACAACGCTGCAGGGTCGGATGTCTCAAGGAGGTCGCACCCTGTTCGTCGCCCACGCCACCTTCACCGTGCCCGGAATGGGAGTGCCGGTGGACGCTTCCTATGAGGAGATACCGGCCATCCCACCTGCGGAACAGTGCCTGCGCCTGCTGCCCGAAGGGGACGCGCCACTGCCTCCGCCCTTCGCCAGACAGGTCGAGATCCTCATCAGGCCCGAGGACCTGAAGTTCGGCGAAGAGGCAGAAGGCCGCAAGCCGGAGATCAGGGGCTGGTTCCGCCTGCTCGAGGGCGAGCAACTCGACCCGTACGGACTGGTACTGGGGGCTGACGCCTTCCCACCGGCGGTGTTCACGGCCAACCTGCCGATGGGCTGGACCCCCACGATCGACATCAGCGTCTACGTCCGCGACCCGGGACCGCACGAGATCGTCAAGTCCCGGGTTCACACCCGCCACATCACCGGCGGATGGCTGGAGGAGGACGTCGAGATGTGGGACCCGTCCGGCCGCCTGGTCGCGCAATCGAGGCAACTGGC
>CAYLYQ010000034.1:6269-22696 GCA_964388105.1 uncultured Acidimicrobiaceae bacterium | reverse complement strand
AGCGGATCGTGGAACGAGCCGGGGTACCAAAGGTCCGTCTCCATGACGTCCGCCACACCCACGGGACCCTGCTGATCAAGGCCGGCGTGCCCGTCAAGGTGGTCAGTGAACGTCTGGGGCATGGGAACCCGGCGTTCACCATCGACACCTACCAGCACGTCCTCCCCGGCATGCAAGCCGAAGCCGCTCGCATCTTCGAGAGCCTGATCGCCGAAAGCCGGTAGAAGATCCGGTGGAAGCGACGGTAGAACGGAGCCAGGAGACGGTAGAAGCCCCGGTCAGCAATTGGCTGACCGGGGCTTTCGGTAGCGGGGGCGGGATTTGAACCCGCGACCTTCGGGTTATGAGCCCGACGAGCTACCAGACTGCTCCACCCCGCGTCGGTGGAACCACCATTGTACGGCTCCATCCGGCCTATGACAACGGGGGTTCATCCCCATCCCGACAGATGGTCCGTGGCCCCAGAACCCCCGTGAACGAACTTCCGGAATCAAGCCTCGGCTTCCGAGGTGTCGTGATCGGCCAATTCGATCGGGTGCGGCGGCTGGGGAGATCGCCTCACCATCTCGTCATACAGGTACTCGAAGTGCTCGTACAACTGCGGGTCGTCGGAAAGCACTCGCGCCTCTTTGATCGCGGGTGCGATCTTCTCCCACAACTGGCGACCGGAGTTGCCGAGCAACGCGCTGACGAGATCGAAGTCGATCAGACCGTGGCGCAACAGGATGCCCACTTCCTCGTAGAAGGTGAACAGGTACGTCCCGACGTGGCGCTGTCCATCAGCCGCAGCCATCAGGGAATCGAAGTCGTGCACGTCGGCCCAGAAGAACTTGTGGAAGGCCTCCTGGAATTGAAGGGAGTCGAAGGTGGCGTACAGGCGCATCACCAGGTCGGCCTTTCGCACCCTGGTCTGGTTTCGGACCTGAAAGGCGTAGAAGGCGCTCGCGACCAAGACGCTCGCGGCCGCGATCAACACCGAGATGTTGGAGACCGTCACGGACGCCCCACCTTCCGCGGAGCGCTCTCGCTCATGGGGCGACTCTATCCCCGCTGGAGGCCCGGGGATCCACTGGGGGCGTCCGAGCTCCACCTGAGGGCACCGGGTCTCGCCGTTACCATCGCCCGATGAGAGTTGACGCCGAGAAGCTCGCTTCGGTGGCATCCGAGGGCCGGCGCATCCTCGAGGCTGCGAGACGGGACCCCGGTCGAACCGTCCCCTTCTACCCCCAGTGGACCCTGAACGATCTCGTCACCCACACAGCCTCCATCCATGCTTTGGCCACGCGCGCGGTTCGTGACCTGCCCGCAGAACGCGTGAGCCGGCCCCGACTTCCCGACGATGTCGAGCCGATCGAGTGGTACAGGAAGAACCTCGACGGTCTGATCGAAGCCTTTCAAGAGGCGGACTCCACGGCTCCGGTGTGGGGTTTCGGGGGCGGTTCGACCGTGAGTCACTGGCTCACCCGCATGGTCGTCGAGACCGGAGTCCATCGCTGGGACGCCGAGCAAGCCTTCGGTGAAGAGGGTGACCTGACACCGATCGTGGCCCGGACGGGGATGGACGAGTTCACCACCATGTGGTTCCCGCTCGTCACCGACGCCCAGGTCCTCCAGGCCACCGCCACCGACACCGGGCAGACCTGGGTCTACGGGCACGGCGAGCCCACGGCCTCCATCGAAGGAACCGAGTCGGACATCTACCTTGCGCTCATGACCCGTCCGTCCAGGGTGGTTCTCCCGGAGGACTGGGCTCGGGCGGCCGCCAACCTGCCGCTCCCGCCTGAGTTGAGATAGACCCCGCCTGCAGGGGCCTCAGCCGTCGAGCAGGTCGCCCAGTTCGCTCAAGGCACGGGAGAGGATCCGGGACACGTGCATCTGGGAGACCCCGATCCGCTCGGCGATCTCCGACTGGGTGAGGTCCTCGTAGAACCTCAGGTAGATCACGAGGCGGTCACGTTCGGGAAGCGACTGCATGGCTTCACTGAGGCCGGCGCGGTCGAGCACCACGCCCAGGTCCTCGTCGGGCGCGCCCAACAGATCGGCCAGCGGCGTCCCGGTGGATGCGTCTGGCTCGTCGAGCGAAGCCGCCCGATAGCCCTGGCCGACGCTGATCGCCTCGGCCACCTCCTCCTCGGTGACGTCGAGGGACTGCGCGATCTCCTCCAGTGTCGGCGCCCGACCCCACTCCTGGGCCAACTCCTGCCCCGCCCGGGCCACGGCCATCGCCAGCTCCTGCAGGCCGCGCGGCACTCGCACCGACCAGCCCCGGTCCCGCAACTGCCGCTTCAGCTCACCGGAGATGGTCACCGCCGCGAACGACCGGAGCTCACCCTTGCCGGGCTCAAAGCGATGAATGGACTTCATTAGGGCGATGAGCGCGACTTGCTCGAGGTCCTCCTCGGATACCCCCTTGCCGCGATAGCGCCTTGCGATCGTCGTGGCCAGACCTTCGTGTCGTCGCACCAGTTCCTCGGCGTACTTCGGGTGCTCCCCGACCCTGGCAAGAAGTTCGTCCTCGTCGAGCCCTTCGGGGGACAGCGTCACGGCCCCGGGCGCCCGCAACTCGAACCAGACCGTCAGCCCGCCGTCCGAGAACTCGGTCCCCCAATCCTGGGAGAACGACTCCAGGATGCGGAAACCCAGGCCGAACTCCGGCTTTCCCAGCGGGCGGGAGGCCGAGTGGCTCACTGAGACGCGCTCCGCCATGTCTCTGGACTCCACCGACACGGTGACCTCCTCGGCGTCGGAGTGGGCGATGGCGTTGGCGAAGAGCTCCGACACCAGCAGCGCCGCCTCGGCTCCGCGCATCGAATCCAGGCGGGCGGTCTCGGCGAGGAACTCCCTCACCTGGGCCGCGGTGCCCGGCCGGAGCGGGAAGGTCCGGGACTCGCTCATTCTGTGGGGAGGGTGAGCGTCCAACGGCCATCGGCGGCCACCAGTGCGTCGCCGAGGAGGAGGGCACCGGCCTCCGGCATGAGCCCGGGAAGGTTGCCTTCCACCACCACTGCCGACCCGTCGAACCTCGCGCGGATCTCGACGGGCTCACCCTCTCCCACGAGGGCCGTGGCCAGGTCGGAGACCATGACCCGGGCATCGCCGACCCGAACCGGATCCACGCCGGCCCGGGACAGGGTCGATCCGACGAAAATTCGGGACATGGCGACGGAGGCCACCGTCGGCTCGAGACGGATGTGGAGCTCCCCGCTCGTCAAGCGGAGGTCGCTTCCTCCACCGTGTCGTGGACGTCGAGGTGTCCGAGCAGTCCGGTGATGTCCAACAGGCGATAGATGGGGCCCGGGCCGACCGCGACCCGAAGACTGCCACCCTCCGAGGCGAATCGCTCGTGGATCGATACGAGGAGCCTGAGGCCGCTCGAGTCCATGAATTCGGTCTCCGTGAGATCGATCACCAGGCCGTACTTTGGCTCACCCAGCGCGGCGATCTTCTCCTCGAGCTCACCCACGGTGGCGATGTCGACCTCGCCGCGCACGGAGAGCACGCGGTGGCCGTTGTCGTTCGGGGCGAGGTCGAGGATGAGGCCCATCAACCCCAAATCCTATCATCGACCCGGTGAACGGCTTCAGGCTGACCCTGGCACCGCGGACGATGTGGACCGACATGGCCCGCGACCTCGTCGCCTCAGGAGCCGCCCGGTCCGGCCTGGGGATGGACCGCTTCTCCGATCTGCTCGTCCTCACGGAGCAGGTGGCGTCCGATCTTCTCGCCGGAGATGATCCCGTAGTCGTCTCCCTGACCGCGGACACGGGCACGGTCGAGATCACCTTCGCCACGGCATCCGCAGGGCCAGGCAGGGTGAGCCGACTGGCCATCGAGTCTCTTGCCGACCGCCACTGGGATGAGCCCTCGGCCGACGGGCATCTCATCGGCTACTCCTTCGTCGCCTGACCTTTCCGTTTCGCCGCCAAGAGCCAGGGGTAGGACTTAGGCCCGCAACAAAAGGGAGAAGCCATGTGGATCGCAGTCCTGTTGATCCTGGCCCTGATTCTCGGAGGCGTCGGCCTTTTCGTCGAGGCGCTCCGCTGGGTCTTGATCATCGCACTGGTGCTGCTTGTCATCGGGGCCGTCATGGGCTGGTCGAAACGCACAGTCACCTGACAGCCTGAACTGACCACCGGGGCGGCCCACGGCCGCCCCGGACCGAGCAACCGACACCGCCCGGACCGCTCCCGGGCGGTGACGGTGTGAGCTGCGGGGCGTCGTAATCTTCCGGGCCGATGCATCCCCGCTCCGTCCTCTCTCGTGAGCTCCTCCCCGCCTCACTGGCGATTTTCTCGACGGCCGCCCTGGCCTCCTTCGAGGCCCTCGGCGTCGCTGCCGCCCTCCCCGACATAGCCGCCGACCTCGGCAACGTCTCCCTGCTGCCGTGGGTGATCACGGGCTATCTGCTGACCTCCTCGCTGGCGACGGTCGTCGCGGGCCCATTCATCGACTCTGTCGGTGTCGCCCGCATGTTCCGGCTCGCTGTCGTGATCTTCGCCTCGACCGGTTTCGCCATCGCGCTGGCCCCGTCCATGGAGGTGATGGTGGCCCTGCGTTCACTCCAAGGCGTGGGCGGTGGCCTGATCCTCGCCACCGGCACCTCGGCGATCTCACTCATCTACCCGGGCCATCTGGTGAGCCGGGCCTTCGCCGCCAACGCCACGGTATGGGGGGTGATGGCTGTGGCCGGGCCGGCGGTGGCCGCACTCATCCTCACCTTCCTGTCCTGGCACTGGATCTTCTACATCAATCTGCCTCTCGGGCTCCTCGCCCTCTACGCCGGGTGGAAGGTCATGCCGGGCCCCCAGGGTGAGTCCACCGGGCGCTTCGACCTGGTCGGCGCCATCCTCCTCACCGTCCTCACCGTGGCCACCCTCCTCGCCGTCGACGCTCTCGACCTGATCTCGCTGGCGTGGCTGGCAGTCGCCATCGCCGCCTTGATCGCCTATGTCCGGCACGCCCGGGCTTCCGCACACCCGATCGTCCGCCTCGACCACATCACGCCGCAGCCGTTCCGGGGCCTGGCGTTGTCAACCGCCCTCCTCCTCACCGGCACCATGGCCATGTCCACCTACATCCCGCTCTACGTCCGGGCCGGCCTCGAAGGATCCCCCGCCCTGACCGCGTGGTCGGTCCTCCCGCTCACGCTGGGCTGGACCTGCGGGGCGATCGCCTCCAGCCGCATGGCCGACCGGAAGTCCGAGTCGTTCATCGTCCTCGTCGGATTCCTGGTCGGCATCCCGTCGCTCGCCCTGGCGTTGCTGGGGATCACCTTCAACGTTTCCATATACCTCAAGTACGTGGTGTTCTTCACCGCGGGCCTGGGAGTGGGTATGGCGACCAACGCCGCCCTCACCCTCCTCAGGACGTTTGCGCCAGCCGCCCAGACCGGGCGGGTGATCTCCGCCCACCTGTTCGCGCGCAACCAGGGATTCACCTTCGGCTCCGCGATCGGAGGAGCAGTTCTCCTCTTCGTCGTCACCCTCCAGCTCGGCGACCTGGCACTGGTGCGCGAACTCATCAGCTCCGCCGCGGGAAGCGGCCCTCCAGGTGCCGCGGCCGCAGTACAACGCGGCTTTGCCGCCGCGGTCGCTGTGGGTCTGGGGACGGCGATCATCGGCCTCTTCGCAGCCCTCCGGCTCCGGCGGTCACTGGCAGCCGCCCGTGTCGCCCGGCAGAGCGAAGAGGGCGGCGCCCGCCGCTAGCGGACCAGAAAGCGGGTGCGCGGACCGCGGGAAGTGACTTCGCCCGATCCCCACTGACGGAGAATCCGCCGGTCGACGCCCAACTCCCCGGTTGCAGGCCGCTTCCGGTACTCGACGACGACCGCCATCCCGGAATCGACCGGGTCGACCTCGACCATGATCTCCCCTGCGCTCTCGGGGTCCACGTTCTCCCTGACTGCCGTCACCGCCTCCTCGACCCGGTCGGCCGCCTCGAGCCTGTGGCCCTTGCGCTCGAGCCACGCTGCCAGCGCCCGATGCAGCGACTCGTACTCCGCCAACGGCACCACGCCCGTGAAGTGTCGTGGAGGGTCGGTGACCGGGCGGATGCAGATGAGCGCCACGTCGTCGGGGTTGTCCGGGATGGCCATGAGGTCGATGAGGGTGTCGGCGAGGCCCTCCACGGGGAGTTCATGGTGCTCGGCCAACACGGCTGCGGCCCGGGCGATCCCTTCGTCGATCCCCTCGTCCCTGCGCTCCACCAGGCCGTCGCTGTAGAAGACGAGAGTGTCCTCGGGGCCGAGCTTGACGGTCATCCCCTGCCTCACCTGCTCGGAGGCGAAGAAGCCCAACGGCGTGCCCGTCATGTCGTCGAGCACTCTCACCCCGTCTGAACCGGCGAGGAGCGGCGGCAGATGGCCTGCGCTCACCAGACGGGCCCCTCCGGTGCGCAGATCGAGCACGCCGAGGACGACTGTGGCGCCGGGGGAGCCTGTGATCTGGCGCGTCATGGCGTCGACATGGCCCAGAGCATCGGCGGGGTTCGTCGCGGCACCGACGGCCGCTCGCACCGCACTGCGCAGCTGTCCCATCGCAGCCGCGGCGCCCACCCCCTTGCCGACGACGTCACCGACGACCAGGCCGACCCGGTGCTCGTCGATCATCCACAGGTCGTACCAATCGCCTCCTACCTCGACGTCGCCCACCGCAGCCCGGTACCGCACCGCTCGCTGCACCGGGACGTCGATGCCCAGCGAATCCTGCGGCAGCAATGCCTCTTGGAAGATCCGCGATGCGTCACGCTGGCGTTCGGCCGCGATGGCCCGCCCGAACGAGTCACCCAGCATCGGGACCATCCCCTCGAACAGCTCGACATCCGCGTCGTGTGGCGGGAAATCTTTGGCAATGTGCAGGCCCACCGCGCCACTCGCCCCCTGGCCCACGAACCGAGCCGCGATCACGCCGGACCGACCTGTCGCCTCGAATTCGCTGTCCGGATAGGCGGAGGCCAGCGACTCGGAGTCGACCACCAGCGGATCTTCACCGGCGAAGGCTTCGTTGAGGATCGAAGGGGCATCCAGCGGCACCGTGTACTCGGCCACCGAGCCGTTCGACCCGGCCACATGGACCCGCATCTCCCCCCGATCCGGGTCGGCGAGGCCGACCACGACGGCTTCGGACTCGAAGACCTGGCCGAAGACCTGCATCGCCGAGGCTGCCACGGCGCGGGTGTCGGGTGCTGTGGCGAGGCTCTCACTGAGCACCTCCATCGCCCCGAGATCGCGTGCGCCGCGGATCATCTCCCGGTGGGAGTCGTCGAGTCGTTGCGCCGCCATCAAGGCCGCGCCGAGGGTGACCAGGGTGAATGCCACGAGCACCGCAAACTCCGTGATGAGGCGCCCGCGCGCCGCGCTGAGAGCACTCGCACGGTTCTGCTCTGCGACGACCGCCCACCCTGCGGCCTCGACATGCTCGACAGCCACGATCCGGTTGGGGTCGCCCCGCAACCCTTCTCCGATCGTCAGGCTGGGACCGTTCGGGTCCAAGAGCTCGTGATTCACGGGAGGCTCGAGCACCGTCGTGGCCCCGTTCTCCAAGATCAGCTCCCCCGAGCGGTCCACGACCCGCACGTCTATCCCGAGCGGGGCGAGCGCGGGATTCTGCATGACCATCTGCTCGGCGAGGATCCCCGCGACCAACATGCCGGTCACCTCGCCCTCCTCCCCGAAGGTCGGCACGGCGACCGGGATCACCATCTGGTCTGCACCGCTCAACTGCCGCACGGAGCCCACCATCGACATCCCTTCGCCGAGGACGGCCGCGGCGTAGTCCCGGTCGGACAGATCAACCGGGAGCTCGGAGGCGCTCAATGAGGTGGCGATCCGAAGCTGGCCTTCCCGATCGGCCCACCCGACGCCGCCGCCGAACCCGAGGGATTCGCCGGAGAAGGCCCGCAGCACCGACTCGAGCGCTGCGGCGTCCTCATGGTCGAAGGCGGGCATTCGGGTCACGGCTTCGAGGACCGCCAGGCGGTCCGAGAAGAACTGCTCCGTCGCGCGGCCGGCTTCGCCTGCCGCGGTGAGGATGCGGTCCTGGGCCTGGTCGACGCGATTGCTGTAGGACCGCCAGGCGAGCACACCGCCGATGACGCAGAGGATCACTCCGAAGAGGACGGCGAGGAACACCACGCGCCCGCCCGGAAAAGGAGATCGGGCCGCCTGTGCGAGCCAACGGTCTACGGACCTCTGCGGCACCGCCAGGACACTAGACCTCCCTCAGGAGGTGTTCCCCATCGGCGGGAAGGCGTCAGGCGTCGAGTTCCGCCCAGACCACCTTGCCGTCGCCGTCCGGATGGAAGCCCCACCGATCGGAGAGCGCCTCCACGATCTGCAAGCCCCTGCCGGTCGGGTCATCTCTTTTCCGGATGCTCTGGCGCGGAGGGTCGGTGCTGACGTCGGTGACGGCAACGCGCACGCGCCCACCATCCGAACGAACTTCGAGCACAAAGGCCGACTTGGCGTGCCGGATGGCATTCGTGGCCAGTTCCGAGACGATGGTGGCGACACGCGAGGCGAGATCATCATCATCGATGCCTTTGACGGCGAAGTGGCGGGCCTGAGCGACCGATGCCGGTCGTGCCGAGAAGCGCTTTTGACTAGTCCGAAAGTGGGTGGACTCGGACATTGCGGAGACGATGATCGGCAGCATTTCCCGTTGTGTCATGCTATTCCCCACCGTTGGTCTTCCTGCGGCTTCCCGACAATCGTCATTCGGCCCGTTTTGCCCGCTGAGGGCCTGGGTAAAACGCCAACGTGAGCGAGCACGCCGGCCAGCAATTCGCCGATCTGAGCGACGAGGAACTGGTCGATCGCTTCCGCCGATCCAAAGCCGTCAGCGGAGTACCCCAGCCCCACGACGCTGCCCTCGAGGCAGAGCTGCGACGGCGAGGCCTGGCACCCGACCGGGAGAACACGATCCCCGATGAGCCCCCAGGGGAGATGGGCGGGCCCACTGGGCCCGTCGACGTGATCCGGCCGGGTCCAGGCTCGGCGGACGCCGGATCGGCAGGCGGACGGCCCGTCTAGTCGAACTGGAAAGAGCGCTTCGACAACCCGAACCAGAAGCCTTCGACCGCGTTGGCGGGCAGGAAGCCTCCGGACACGGCCCCGAGCGCCACGAACAAGGGCGCGAAGTGCTCCGTCCGCGGGTGGGCGATGTTCGGCGCAGGGGCCTTGTTCTGGAAGTCCAGGAGCGAGTCGATGTCCTGAGCGGCAATGGTCCGGTTGAGCCAGTCGTCGAACTCCGAGGACCAAGACGGTGGCATCGCATGGGGACCGCCGTGCCAGTCCATCTCCCGAAGGTTGTGAGTGCTGAAGCCGCTCCCCACGATCAGGACGCCCTGGTCACGGAGCGGCGCCAGCCGCTGGCCCAGGTCGAACAGGACACCGGGGTCGAGCGTCGGCATCGAGATCTGCAGCACGGGCACGTCCGCGTCGGGGTACATCTCCACCAGCGGGACGTATGCGCCGTGGTCGAGCCCGCGGGTTGGGTCCTGGAACACGGGGTGATCGGGGCCACTCACCAGACGGCTCACCTCATGGGCGAGCTCGGGAGCTCCCGGCGAGGGGTACTGGACTTCGTAGTAGTGCTGGGGGAAGCCCCAGAAGTCGTAGTAGAGGGGGACGGTGGTGGTTGCCGAAACCGTCAAAGGATCGTTCTCCCAGTGTGCGGACACCATGAGCACAGAACTCGGCTTGGCCATCCGTGACGACCAACTCGACAGCTCCTCGGTCCAGACCGGGTCGTCAGCTAGCGGCGGAGCGCCGTGACTGAGATAGAGGACAGGCATCCTCTGGTCGGCGAAGTCGGCCATGCCGCTAAGCCTAAGGCTGCGCCGCAGGAACCTGGCTCAGAAGAACCGCTCGAGTGTGGTGTTGGTGTCGTCCGTGATCTCGAGCTTCCCCGGCTCGTCCCGGAACCCGGCCTTGGACAATGCGCGCCGCGGTTGTGGGCGAACGCCTGAGATCACGACCTTGGCCCCGTGGCGGTTGAGCCGCTCCACGATCGACTCCAGCGCCACCAGACCGGTGGCGTCGACCGCAGGAACGTCTTCCAGGTCGACGATGACCGTGTGGACACCTTCACCGACCACGGAGAGGGCGCCGAGGGCCTTCTCGGCCGCACCGAAGAACAGAGGGCCGGCGACGTCGTAGAACACGACTCCGGGCGGGAGCCCGGCGACCGTGTGTCCGGCGGGACCTCCCATCAGCTCCGCACCGGATATCTCCACCATCCGCCTCATGAACAGCAGGGCCGCCAGCATGACGCCCGTGATCACGGCCACGACCATGTCGAAGACGACGGTGAGGAGGAAGCAGGTCATCATCACGAACACGTCGCTACGGGGAGCGATGCGTGCGATTCGCGTGAAATGGCGGGCGTCGCTCATGTTCCAGGCGACCACCAACAGCAGTGCGGCCATGCCTGCCATCGGGATCGCCCCCAGGATCGGTGCGAGGGCGAGCATCGCGACGAGCAGGAAAAGCGAGTGGACCACCACCGCAATCGGGCTCCTCGCCCCGGCGCGGATCGCGGTGGCCGTGCGGGCAATGGCTCCGGTGGCGGCGAACCCTCCGAAGAAGGACACGACCATGTTGCCCAGGCCCAAACCGAGGAGTTCGGCGTCAGGGTCGTGACGCCGACCGGTCATGCCGTCGGCGACCACTGCACACAACAGCGACTCGATCGCGCCGAGGAGGGCGATGGCCGCCGCCGTCGGGAACAGGTCCACAACGTCGCCCCAGTCCAGCCCTGAGCCCGACCAGGGCACTGTCGGACTGGGAAGCGACTGGGGTATCCCGCCGAAGAGCGACTCGATCGTGACCGGCGCGGACCCGACCCGCTCGAGCAGCAGTGCGACGAGCGTCGCCACGGCCAGGCCGACCAAGGGGCCCGGCACCTTCTTGCTCACTTTGGGCCAGAAGATCAGCACCGCCAGGGTGAGGAGACCGACGCCCGCGTCGGCCACCGACAGGTCGCCGAAGCGAGTCGCCAGATCACCCAGCCGCTCCCAGACCCGTTCCCCCTCCAGACGGCCCAGCCCGAGCAGGTCCCCCAACTGGAGGATGGCGATGACCAACGCGATGCCCATGGTGAATCCCGTGGTTACAGGGTGAGGGATGAACTGGATGAGACGCCCGAGCCCCGCCAGGCCCATCACGAGCATGAGAACGCCCGCCATCGCAGTGGCCACGAGCAGACCCTGGAGCCCGTGACGCACCGTAACCGGGACGAGGATGACCACGAACGCCGCGGTGGGACCGGAAACCGAATAGGTGGAGCCGCCGGTGAGGGCGATGACGATCCCGGCGACGATCGCGGTGTAGAGACCGTGGGCCGGGGGCGCGCCGGCGGCGATGGCGAGGGCCATGGAGAGTGGAAGCGCCACGACCCCGACCACCAGGCCCGCGGTGGCGTCCGCCCTCAGATCATTGGCGGTGTACCCGCGGCGGAAGGTCGCCCGGATGGCGGCCGAGACCCGAATCTTCGATTCGTTACCCAGGTCCAGGCGCGGCACCCCGGAACGATAGTTCGCAAGAGAAGGGTCCCCGGTCAAGCGGTGCAGCAGGCTGAGAAATCAGTTGTGGCGCCGGTTCCTTTAGAGTTGGCCTCTGATGGAGCTACACCACATTGGCTAAAGACACCGAGGAGTACGTGCGGATGCGCGGCACGGTCTTGAAGATGCTGCCCGACTCCACCTTCGAGGTGGAACTGGAAAGCGGCTTCCAGCTGCTGGCCAAGCCGTCCGGTCGCATGCGTCGCGGGCGTGGAATCCGGGTGCTTCCCGGAGACGTCGTCGACGTCGAGGTGTCCACCTACGACCCCTCGAGGGGTCGCATCGTCTGGCGTTACCGCTGATCGCCTTGGGCTGACACCCAGCCGGTCAGGCTGGCGAGGTTCCCGTCCGGATCGTAAAAGTGCGCAGCCAGCAGGTCGCGATCGCCGTCCGAGGTGACGGCTCTCAGGTCGACCTCGAACGGGACGCCCCGAGCACGCATGGCCGCGTACTCGGAGGCGACATCGTCGGACTCCAGCACGACTTCGGTCATCCCTGGTTCGGGTGGTGAATCGACCCGGTTGAGGACGATCTGGGTTTCCCCGGCGTTGAGGAAGGTGAAATCCTCGGACTCGAAGACCGGCGCCAGTCCGACGGCGTCACGCCAGAAGGCGATCGCCCGGCCCATGTCCTCCACTCGCAGGATCACCCTGCTCAAGCGGCTCATGCGCCGGAGGTCCCCTGGTAGGTGCGCTGGATCTCGTCGTAGATGCGATCCGCCTCTTCGAACCAGCGCTGGTACTCGGCGAGGTCCCCGCGCCCCAGGGCGAAGCTGGCGTTGTCGAAGGCAGTTCCCAGACGCTCGAGCAGCTCCTCGAGGGTCCCGTCGATCGGCTCCGTCGGCTCGGTGGGCGGCCCGGTGCTCTCCCCGAACACCAGCTCGAGCGCCCCGTCCAGTGTGTTGGACCACTCCACCCGCTCCCCGAACACCACCGCCACTCGCCGGAACTCGGGGAACGCTCCGCCGGTCTCCTCGAGGTAGAAGGGCTGGAAATACAGGACCGAGTCCTCGATCGGAACCACCAGCAGGTCGCCCTTGATCACCGTCGAGCCGGAGTTGCGCCACAAGCTGAGTTGCTGAGCGATCTCCGCGTCCTGTTCGATCCGCTGGCCCACCTGGCCTGCGCCGTCCACGAGGGTGCCTTGCGGCATCCGGAAGTCGATGAGGCGCCCGTACTGGCCCGGCGTCGAATCGGCCACCAGGAACGACACCATGTTGCGCTTCTCCCGCGGGTTGAACGGCTGGAGCAGGAGATAGGAGAGGTCGGTCTCGCCGGGCAGCTTCGTCAGCAGGTAGTAGGGCAGCAGCTGGCGCATCGGCTCATTGGTCCCCGTGCGGCGGTCGCCGTTCAACTGCTCCAGGCCGGTTCGGCGGATGGTTGCCGGGTCTTCGGGGAAGGACCATGCGTCGTTGCCCTGGAAGAGCTCGGTCTCTTCCGTGACGTGGTACTCGAGGTAGAGGGACGACTGGATCCGGAACAGGTCCTGCGGGTAGCGAAGATGCTCGATGAGGCCCTCCGGCATGGCGGAGATCGGCTGGATGAGCCCGGGGTAGTTGGCCGCCCATGCCCTGATGATCGGATCGTCCCCATCCGCCACGTAGAAGTCGATCCCGCCGTCGTAGGCGTCGACCACGGCCTTCACCGAATTCCGGATGTAGTTGCTCCCGAGGGGAAGTTGCGCCGACACCGCGAGTCGGTTCTCCTCGACTTCGGTGAGCGGCTCGCTGTACGGGTAGCGCGAGGTGGTCGTGTACATGTCAATGACCCACTTGATCCGGCCGTCGAGGATGACGGGGTACGGGTCGGCGTCGCTGTGCAGGAAGGGGGCGACCGCGTCGGCGATCTCCCTGATGTTCCGCTCGACGAGGACGCGGCTGTCCGACCGGAGCTCACCCGAGATCAGCAGGTTCAGGTCCCGGTAGCGGAAGGCGAACGCGATCCGCTTCCAGATGTTGTCGATCACCACCCCGGCGGCCCCGTCGTACTCGTTGTACTGGGTGCCCTCGGGGAGCGGGATGTCGATCTCCTGCGGGAAGTCCCCGGTCCGGACGATCACAGGCCTTCCCCGCTCGTAGGAGTGACCGAAGTAGACGCGGGGCTGGGTCAGCTCCAATCTCTCCAGGGTCGCCACGGGCGGGACGTCCTTGAGCAGGAACTGGGGCTGCCCGTCGGACTGGACGACGTTGGCCTGGTTGACCACCGCCCCGTAACCGTGCGTGTAGAACAATCGCGTGTTCTGCCAGTCGTCGCGAGGCAGGTTGACCTCCTCGAGCTCCCGCACGGCGAGCATCACCTGTCGCGGCTGGCCCTCGTCCATGTAACGGTCGGTGCTGACCCGTGCCAGGGTGTAGTAGGGCTCGAGCTCCTGGAAGTTCTGGTAGGTCCTCGGCAGGACCGCCGCACTCCATACCCGCAAGTTGTCGATGGTGAGTCGGTTGCTCTCGATGTCCTCCATCGCCAGGTTCGGCGAGGCGCGGAAGTTGCGCACTTCGATGTCGTCGAGCCCGTAGGCGGCTCGCGTCGCCTGGAGGTTGTTGGTGATGTAGGGCATCTCCTTGGACAGCTGGTTGGGGAGCACGCTGAACCGTTGCACCAGGGCGGGCGCCACGGAACCACCCACGATCGACACGAGCGCCCACGCCGCCACGGTCACCGCCGCCAACGTCCATCCGCGACGCCAGATGTTGGCGATGAACAGCACCGCACCCACCACCGCGATGACAATGAGGAGCTGGATCGCCGGGAGGCGAGCCGTGATGTCTGCGTGCCCGGGCCCGTGGAACTTCGGCTCCGCCCGGCCGGAGTAGAGGAGCTCGTACCGGTCGAGCCAGTAGGCGAGCCCCCGAGTGAGGGCGAGCAGGGCGAGCATGACCGACAGCTGGATCTTCGCCCCGCGAGTGGTCGTCAAGGTCCGCCCTTCGAAGCGCAGGCCGCCGTTCAGATAGAAGGCGACCACAGCCAGGATCAGGGCCATCACCAGAAGGCTGAAGAACCAGTCCACCGCGACCTGTGAGATCGGGAACTGGAAGACGTAATAGCCCAGGTCGTTGCCGAAGATCGGGTCGGTCTCACCGAACTGGCGTGCATTGAGGAAGAGGAAGAACTCGTCCCTCCATGTGGCCGTGGCGAGGCCGAGGAACAGGGCGAGGAGGGCCGCCACCAGAACCCGGACCCGGTCGAGACGGGGTTCGACCCAGTCGCGGAATCTCTCCACCACCTCGTCGTCGATCGAGTCGAGCGGCATCCACCGGGGCGACAGTCGCTGGGCGAGGATCAGCGTCGACCAGAAGATGGCGAACGACAACGCCAGCCCGAAAGCGCCGAGAAGGAGAGAGGTGCCCCAGTTCTTCGCCCACACGCCCGAGTAGCCCATGGAGTCGAACCACAGGTAGTCGGTCCACAGGGTTCCGGCGGCGGTGAGGAGGAGATATCCGGCCGCGATGATCGCCAGGATGATGGTGATCGGTCGACGCCGATCGGATGGGTACGTAGGAGCCGACCTGGTGAACATGGTGGGTGGGAGCCGATTCTATTGGGATCGGTCCTTATGTGACCCGGGCGCTACTCGGCTACGGACTTCTCCACGCCAGCCTGATAGGCGCGAATTGCGAGTTCCCGCAGCCTCTGCTCCGCCTCGTCGGAACGCCAGACCCGGAAGACCCGGGACGCCGCCGACTGCCGCTCCCGCTGACCTTCCCCCGCATCGTCGAGGGAACGGCTCAGCGCCGCCGAGAGGGCGGCAGGCACCTCGTCCACGCCTTCGGAGTGCGGGGTCGGGGGGCGCTTGATCTTCGTTCCTGTCATCTCCTCCGCCACGGCGTGACCGGCGGCGAAGCTCTCCGCCCAGAGTGTGATCAGGTCCGCCCCCATGGTGTTGGCGAAGACCGTCGGATCCGGCCGCCACTTCTCGTCGGTGCGGAGCTGGTCGAGCGCGATGTTCTGCAACTCGGTGATCGCCTTCTTCGTGCCCCGAAGCGCCCGGTTGGTGATCGGGAGCAGCCGGGCGTCCCGGTCCTCGATCCAGTCGTGCCCTCGGAGGACGATTGCAGGCTCGGCCGCTGGTTCCTGGGGCTCGGCCTGCGGGGAGGGCTCGGGCCCAGCCTCTCCAGCTGTCGACTTGAGGGCGGCGAACAGGGAGTCGAGGTCACCCCCGTCTTTCGCCGCGGCAGCCTCGGAAGCGGACGGCACCACCGCAGCGGCCGGGGCTTCGGGCTGGGCGACACCCGGGATCTCCGGCTCAGTTTCGACCTCTGGCTGGGTCTCGACAGCCTCGGGTTCCGTGGGCGCTCGAGGGGCCGGGGCTTCTGCGACGGGCTCGCGAGGAGCCTCGGCCACGGGCTCCACGACCGGCTCCGTCGGTGGGAGCTTGGGGATTCGGGACTCCCCAGGGACGACCCGAACGGTCTCCCCGAACTCCCAGGTCTTCTCACCGGAAGCCTCCTGGGCGGACGGCGCCGGCACCACACGAACGCTGCTGCTCGTATCCGCC
Organism: uncultured Acidimicrobiaceae bacterium; assembly: GCA_964388105.1. Classification (GTDB taxonomy): domain Bacteria; phylum Actinomycetota; class Acidimicrobiia; order Spongiisociales; family ZC4RG35; genus ZC4RG35. The sequence continues at coordinate 6,646 of CAYLYQ010000034.1, read as the reverse complement.
GAGTAGTCGAGCCGCTCTCGTCTCTCCTCGAGGGAAGCTTCGAGTTGGCTGAGGGTGGAGCGGACGTTCTCCAGCTCCTCGAGGAGCTCGTCACGCCGCTGCTCCAGCGCACGCGTGCGTTCCTGCGCTGCGGCAGCTTGCCGCGTGGCCGCTTCGATCAGGTCGTCGCGGCGGCGCTCCGCGTCGGCGGTGAGCTTTTCGGCCGACATGGTGGCATTGCGAACCATGTCTTCCGCTTCGCGACGGGCGGCCGAAGTCAGCCGGTGCGCCTCGCGTTCGGCCTCGCCCATCACCGTGAGGACGTCACGTTCCGCCTGTTCACGGTTCTGACGGGCCTGGGCGGCGGCCTGCTCGAGCAAGGCGGTTCCCGTTACCCA
>CAYLYQ010000034.1:0-6169 GCA_964388105.1 uncultured Acidimicrobiaceae bacterium | reverse complement strand
TCGACTTCGACACGGTCGAGCCCGCGCAGAACATTGCGGAACTGCGCCCTCCGGACTTCGGGAGGGGAAATCTCAGGGGTCATCCGACCTTAGAAGATAACGGCAGGCCCCCGCTGAAAGGGGGTTTGCTCAGGCGGGCGCCAGTGATTCGAGGAAGTCGAGGGCCTCGGCGAGGCTTGCCACCGCCACGATCTCGATGTCGTTTCTCGGTGCCTCCAGGGCCGAGGCGTAGTTGTCCTTCGGCACCAGGATGTACTGCGCCCCGGCGGCCTCCGCCGCCACGACCTTCTGTTTCACACCACCGATCGCGCCGACGGCGCCGTCCGTGGGATCGATCGTCCCGGTTCCCGCGATCACGTTGCCCTTCGTCAGATCCCCCTCGCTGAGGACGTCGATGATGGCGAGTGTGTGCATCAGCCCCGCCGAGGGCCCGCCGATGTCGCCCGAGTTGATGTCGATCGGGAACGGCGGCTCGGTGATCTCCCCCAGCAGGATCCCGATCATCGCCACTCCGGGGGTGTCGTCGCGCTCGACCAGTTCCACCTCGACATCCACTTCCTGGCCGTGACGGAGGACGGTGATCGTGAGGACGTCCCCTATCCCGCGAGCCCTGACCAGGGGAGTCAGTTCGTCGGCGGAGGACACCTTCTTCCCGTCGACCGCCACGATCGAGTCACCCTGCTGGAGCACCCCGGCGGCCGGAGCCCCTTCGACGAAGTCCTCGACGATGAGCTCCACCGGCACCATGGGGTACCCGAGATGGTCCAGGGCAGTCCTGATGGCCCGGTGATTGGAGTCTGACATCTGGGCCAGCACCCGGGAGCGGTACTCCTCGGCGGTCTCGTCGGGCCGGCGGACCAGCTCCCGTTTCACCAGGTCGATGGCGGGGTCGAACCGGGCGAGGAAGGCCTCGATGACATTCACCGGCTGACCGACGATCGTCAGCATGAGAAGGTCGCCGTCCGGGTCGTCAGCGGGGACGTCCTCGACCTGGATCCCGTCGATGGCATCGGCGACCGGGCCCGGGCTGTAGGCGAGATACGGGATCTCGATGTTCCAGGCCACGACCAGCAGAGCGGCCGTCAGGAACAAGCCGGCGAGCGTGGCGTAGGGCCAGATGGTCCTCTTGGACTGCTCCGTGGTGTCGGTCAAAGCGCTGCAATGTTCCCAGGAAGTGGGCTCTAACAGGAGGTCTGGGGCCCTGGCGTCAGGAGCCCTGGCTCCACTCGGAGCCCCCCGGCCAATACTCCTTCTTCCAGATCGGAGCGCGGGCCTTCAACTCGTCGATGACGAACCGGGCCGCGGCGAACGCCTCCGCCCGATGGGCGGCCGACACCGCCACGGCCACCGAAGCCTCGCCGGTGTTGACCACTCCCGACCGGTGCTCGACCACCACATCCAGCACCGACCACTGGGCCCTGGCCTCATCGATCACCCGGCGGATGGCTTGCTCGACCTGCTCGGAGTACACCTCGTAGTCGAGGTGGGTGACGCCTTCCTTGCCCTCGGAGTGGTCGCGCACCGTTCCCAGGAAGAGCACGGTCGCCCCGGAGTCGCCGCGGCCGACCTCGGCCACCAGCGCCCCGGCGTCGATCGCGTCGTCTCCGACTCTGACCCGAACAGCTCCGCCAGTCACGCCGCCAGCCTACGGCCGCTCCTCGATGACTTGGACGGGTCGGCCCATAGAATCAACGCGGTGACCGAACCCCAGCGTCTCTGGGATCAGCCGACCCGATCCGAGCGGGCCCGTGCCAAGGCGGACCCCTGGACGGTCATGCTTTCCGTCCTGGGCGGCGTTCTCCTCGGCACGGCAGTCACCTTCGGCGTCCTGACCAGCGTGGGCGTTTTCGAGGAGCCCAGCCCGCCGACCACTCAACCGGCCCCTTCGCTCGCGGTGCCCTTGCCGACCGCTCCCCCGCCGACCCTGGGGGACGAGGTGACCGTGTCGGCCATCGCGGCCCGGGTGATCCCTTCGACAGTCTTCGTGGAGACTTCTGGGTTCCTGCGTGCAGGGAGCGGCAGCGGGGTCGTCTATCAGGACGACGGGCTGATCGTCACGAACCATCACGTGGTGGCCGGGGCCGGGAGCCTGGCCGTGGTGTTCGCCGACGGGGCTCGCTATCAGGCCACACTCATCGGCTCCGACCCTCTCACCGACCTCGCGGTGCTCCAGGTCGCCCGGCGTGACCTGACCCCCATCGACCTCGGGACCTCCGACACGCTGACCATCGGCGAGCCCGCCATCGCCGTCGGCAGCCCCCTCGGCCTCGATGGCGGCCCCACCGTGACGGCCGGGATCGTCAGCGCCCTCGACCGGGCCCTGGAAGTGAGCCGCGGCGACACTCTCTACGGCCTCGTGCAGACCGACGCCCCGATCGCCCCCGGCTCGTCCGGTGGCGCCCTCGTCGACGCCAACGGCCGTCTCATCGGGATCACCACCGCCATCGCCGTGTCGGACGTCGGCGCCGAGGGACTGGGCTTTGCGGTCCCGGTCGACCTGATGGTCGGCGTCGTCGAGGACCTGATCGCCGACGGGATGGTCGATCATGCCCGTCTCGGCATCGACGGGACGACCGTGTGGGCGGTGCGCGACGGCGCCGAGTACCCGGTGGGGGTGGGCGTGACCAGGCTGCAGCAGGGATCCGCCTACGGCATCAGCGGCGGGCTCGCCAGGGACGTGATCACAGAGGTTGCCGGCCGCAAGGTCACCACCCTCGACGACCTCCTGGCCGCCTTGCGCCGCCTCCGGGCCAATCAGGTCGTCCCCATCCGCATCATCAGGGGCGAGAGCAGCCAGACTCTCGATGTGGTGCTCGGAAGCATGAACCCGTGAGCGACGACCTCTTCTCCAAGCTCTTCGAGTTGTTCAACCAGCCCGGCCCGGTCAACTGGAAACTGGCGGCCGAAGTGGCCCGGCATCTCACCGGCGAGCGAGAGCCCGTGGAGCCCTGGGCCGCCGACGAGTTCAGGGACCTGACCCGCCTGGCCGAGTTCAACGTCGAGCGGGTCGCTCCTTTCCGGGTCCCGATCGCGTCGGACGTGCTCCCCCTCGATCAGCGGGGCTGGGCGGAGCGAAACCTGGAGAGCTACACCGCCCTCGTCGAGCCGTTCGCCTCGTCCGTCTCGGGCGAAGGCCCGGCGGCTGCGATCTTCGGCCAGATGGCGCCGGCCATCATCGGCCTCCAGGCAGGATCTCTGGTGGGGTCATTGGCGACATGGATCGTGTCCGGCTTCGACGCCGGCCTGCCACCCGACCACCTCGGCCCGATCACCCTCGTGGTCCCCAACATCGACGGGCTGGTCGTGCCCGGCGTCGAGGCGTCCGAGGTCCGGCTCTGGACCGTGGTCAACGAGGTGGCATTCCGGACAGTCTGCGATCTCGATTGGGTGCCCGACCATCTCGCTCTCCTGGTCGGTGCCCTCGCCGACGCCAGCCGCATCGACCCCACTCAGCTCGGGGGGCTGATGACCGCGGGGACCGATCCGGCGGACATCGAGCGGGCGATCGAGGAGGCCGGAGGATTCGAGGCACTGGTCGGCGGTGAAGAAGCCGAGGCGCCGCGGGCCGAGCTGGAGGCCTTCCTCGGAGCGCTCGGCGGCTGTGCCCGGCTCCTGGCGCGAAGAGCCGTGGCCGACATCTCCCCCAACTTCGACGCCATCACCGCCCGCCGCGACGACATCCGCGAAGACGCTTCCCCGGCGACGCCGTTCGGGGTCTCGGCGGTCGGCCCCGCCGTGACCCGGGCGGGCGAGGCCTTCAACCGGGAGGTGGAGAATCGCTACGGGGACGACGCACTCGCGGTCCTGTGGTCGGATCCCACCCGAATGCCCAGCGCCGCCGAACTGGCGGATCCCACAGCCTGGGCGGCGAGGGTGCTGCTGGACGGTTGGGCGTAGCGCCCGGCGCTACTTGAGCCGGCCCACCGACAGGCCGAAGATGCTTCGCCACAGACGGCGGAACAATCCCGGTCGATCGGGAGCGGGCAGCTCCGCGAGGACCGCCTCGTGCATGTCCGGAGGCAGATCCCCCACCATGGCCATCCCCCCATCGACCGCCTCCCAGGCGTAGAAGACCTGGCCCGGCGTGAAGACCCGCTGGTACTGGCCAGGGCCCATCTCCACCAGGCCGGCCTCCGGCAGGACGACCAGCGCCGGTGTCTCGAACACGGCGAACGAGAAGAACCCGTCGGAGTAATAAGTGAACTGGACGCCCTCGGCATCCTCGTATTGGTCGAGCCTGGTGAACCCGCTGATCATCTCGGGGAATGGGCTGGGCGTCCCTACGTCGAGGGGGACCAGAGCCGGCTGGTCGGTGGTGTCGTGCTTCGGCAGCTGGCGGTCACCCGGCTCGAAGCTGATGAAGCGATGCATGCAGTAAGGGGTGCCGTCGGCGTGATAGGTGACGGCACGAACCACCACCCCGGTCACGTCGTCGAGTACCAGCTCGGCCCGCAGGATCTCGTCCCGCTCCAGGCGATAGGCAGTCGCCTCCCTGCCCAGATAGGCCACGTCACCCAAGTCGACCACTTCATAAGGGCTCTCGGGCTGGGCGTTCGACCCGGACACCGATGCGTTGTCGACGACGCCGTCCCGATCGAGAAGGGTGAAGCCCCCGGCGCCCATGGCGATCGAGATGTCCGCGCCGGATCCGACGAGGAGAGCGCCGTCATCCTGTTGGATCGTCAGCAGGGCGCTCGCCATGCCGTTCGGGGTGTCGCAATTGACCACCTGCTCCGCTCCATAGGAGGCGTCGCCACCACGCTCGAGGATGCCGGGCAGGTCGAAGAGCACCTGGGGCGCCAAGACCGACAGGCCCAACAAGATGGCGAGGAACGGGATCATTCGTCCACCATCGCCGCACTGAACTCGTAGGTGAGGACCTTCGCCGGGCCGAAGGCGGGGTCGAGGGACGCTCGGGCACCGAACCTGCTGCTCAGGTCCTCCATGGTGAGGGCGGGCGTGGATGGTGAGAGCAGCGAGGCAACAGCGATCACTGCAGCCACCACCGCCGCCGCCGCGCCCACCCACACGCCACGGCGCTTGTGCAACGCGACCACGTGGGTGTCCGCCTCCGGGACCAGGCCGAGCGGCAAGTCGAGCACCTGGAGAGAGCGAATCGCCGCCCGCACGCGCTGCGTCGCCTCCAACTCAGCGGCGCACTGGCCGCATGTGGCGAGATGGTCGTGGAGGGTGCGCGTCTCCTCGCGGGTCAGCTCCCCGTCTAGATATGCGCTGATCAGCTCCGACTGGTGCCTCATACCAGCAGCTCCCTCAGCATCTTCCTCCCTCGATGGATCCGGCTGCGCACGGTCCCGATGGGGACGGCGACGGCGAGGGCGATCTCTTCGTAGCTGAGACCGACGACGTCACACATGACGACGGCCTCACGGAACTCGAGCGGGAGTTGGAGAAGGGCTTTCTGGATGTCGTCGCCGAGGCTGACCCGGTCGTACTCCACGTCCGCGCCGACGGTGGAAGCGGCGTCCCAGCGGTCGACTTCTTCGGGGATGGGGGCAGTGGGGCGCCGGTTGCGTCGCCTGACATCGTCGAGGAATGCGTTGCGGGTGATACGCCACAGCCATCCTTCGAAGCTCCCCGGCTGGTACGCCTCGAGCCCGCGGCGAACCCGGAGCAATACCTCCTGTACGAGATCCGCAGCGTCGTCGGGGTTACCTGTGAGCCGGTACGCGAAGTTGTAGATCTTCCGTCCATAGACACGGGCTACCTCTTCCCAGGTGAGTGGGATGGACTCCATCGAGCCCTACTCCATCAACGAAGCCGCCCGAAGGACGGTTCCTAGGATTCCGAGGTTTCTGCCGCGTCTGACGTGGTGGCTTCCGCTTCTTCGGAGCCCCGCTCGATCCCCTTGCGGAACTCCTTCGCCGAGGCGCCGAGCGAACGGGCCAGATCGGGGAGTTTGCGCGCACCGAAGAGCAACAGGACGATCAGAAGAACGATGAGAAGCTCGGTGCCGCCGATTCTTCCAAACAAGAGACCCTCCTAACGAGGCCATGCTACCCCTATGTCGCCCACTTCAGGATGTGTCCCCCATCGCAGATGGGGGAAGGTCCCTGCGCCGGAGCGCAGCGGAGGCGGAGGTAGGGGGTCGGTTCAAGTCGTAAGGCGCCTACGCGGTCGAGAACTCACCCCCTCCCCCCTTCGGGGTACT
>CAYLYQ010000033.1:3097-22761 GCA_964388105.1 uncultured Acidimicrobiaceae bacterium | reverse complement strand
GCCTGCTCTCCGGCGGCCGACCCCACCACAACCACGAGCAGCACCACGACGTCGACCACCACCAGCACCACCATCGCACCGACCACCACCACGACCTTCCCTTCCGACCTCTCCCCCTTGACAGGACTGCCGCTCGAGGACCCCGAGCTCGCTTCGCGTCGAGTTCTCGCCGTCAAGATCGACAACCATCTGGCCGGCCTGCCCCAGTCGGGGGTGGAACAGGCAGACGTGGTGATCGAGATGCTGGTCGAGGGGATCACCCGGTTCCTGACTCTGTGGCTCGAGTCCGACAGTGAGTACCTGGGCCCGATGAGATCGGCCCGGCCCACGGACGCCACCCTGCTCGCCCCTCTCAACAAGCCCACCATGGCACGTTCGGGGGCCCAGGACTGGGTGCAGCGGTTCATCACCGCCCGGGACATCCATCAGATCGGCGAGATCGGCGGGGACGCCACCTTCCGGGTCTCCAAGTTCTCCTCGCCGCACAACCTCTTCGTCAACACGATCGCCCTCCGGGAGGCGGCAGACGCCCGCGACTTCGCCAACGAGCCCCCCGCCCCGCTGTGGGAGTTCGGGCCCATGCCCGCCTCCGCCTCCTCGGCGTCTCACGTCCGCCTCGACTTCTCGCGGAACATCGTCGAGTGGACCTGGGACGAGGTCGAGGGACTCTGGCTCCGCACCGCGTACGGGAAGGACTCCATGTGGGCCGACGAGGAAGGCGAGACCGGACGACTGTCGACGCCAGTCCTGATCGCCTTGTATGTCGAGCAGTACAGGGCGACGCCTCCGGCGGGTCAGAGCGGCGTCCCGGTGCCCGCCTCCCAGACAGTGGGCTCCGGAACGGCCTACGTGTTCGCCGACGGGAAGGTCATCGAAGGCACCTGGGAGCGCCCCGACGAGTCCACCTGGTTCGTGATCAAGGACGCCTCCGGCGACGAAGTCGCCATCCCGCCCGGGCGTCCGTGGATCTCGCTGGTCCCGGCGAGCGGAGGTCTGACCTACGAGCCCTGAGGCAGCCCTGGAGCGGGCTCGCGCCCTGCAGCAGGAACTGAACATCTTCACCCAGATCGAGGACGAGGTCCCGGAGAGCACTCCGGCGGGGCCGCTGGCCGGTGTCCCGGTCGCGGTCAAGGACATCTTCGACCACGCCGGCAGGGTCAACACCGCCGGCTCGGCCTTCTACCGGAACGAAGCGGAGACCACCGCACCTGCCCTGCAGGCGATCATCGACGCCGGCGGCGTCGTGATCGGGCGAACCGGGCTCCACGAGTTCGCCTTCGGCTTCTCGTCGGAGAACCCTCACTTCGGCCCGGTGCGCAATCCCTGGGACCCCGACACTTCTTGTGGCGGCTCGTCCGGAGGCTCCGGGGCAGCGGTGGCCGCCGGCATCGCCCCGATCGCCCTGGGGACCGACACCGGAGGGTCGGTGCGGGTACCCGCTGCTCTCTGCGGGACCTACGGGCTCAAAGTCACCCAGGGACGCATCTCCACCGAGGGCGTATTCCCCCTCTCCCATTCGGTTGACACCGTCGGCCCCCTCGCCGACTCGGTGGACAACCTCTCCCTCGCCTATCGGGTCATGTCCGGTGATGACCGGCCCGAGCCGGAGCCCCGGCGGCTTCGGATCGGCGTGCCCCAGCCATGGTTCACCGACTCGCCCATGTCCGACGAGGTCATCGGCGCTTTCGGCAACGCACTCTCCGACCTGGCGATGCTGGGCCACCCCATCTCGGAAGCCGACATGCCCGACGTGGGGCCGTCGCCCCTCGTGGTCTCGGCCATCGCCGGGGAGGTCTGGGAGGTGCACAAGGACTTCCGGGAGAGGGGTGAGCACTATGGCGAGGACGTCGCCATCCGTATCGACGACTGCGCGGCCAAGACCGAAGCCGAGATAGCCGAGGGGCGCGACTGGCAGCGGATGCTGGAGGACCGCTTCGCAGCCGCATTCAACGACTTCGACCTGATCGTCACACCGACCGTACCGGTCCGCTCCAAGCGCATCGGCGAGGAGATGATCGGCGACCTCCACTACCGGACGGTGCTCTCGTGGTTCTCCTACGTGGCCAACCACGCCCGCATCCCGGCGATCGCCATGCCGCTCCTGGGCACGGGCAGCCCTCCACTCTCCCTCCAGGCCATGGCGCCGGCTGGCTCCGAGCCGCTTCTCCTTGCCTTTGCGAGGTCCCTAGAGAGGGAAGGCATCTCAGGTTTTCGCCCTGCCCCGACGAAGATTGAACAGTGACTCGAGCCGCCGGGAGAACCCCGCCGCAGGGATACAATCCCGAGCAAAGATTCAGACAATTGGCCGCGCGCGGCCCGAACAAGGAAGTGATGGCATAGTGGCCGACGAGACCGCCACGCAAGAGCCCCAAAGCGCCGAGACATTCGAACGCTTGACCATCCGATTCGCCGGTGACTCCGGCGACGGGATGCAGCTGGCCGGGAGCCGGTTCACCGACGCCTCCGCGCTGTTCGGAAACGACCTGGCCACCCTCCCCAGCTTCCCGGCCGAGATCCGTGCCCCCGCCGGAACCCTGCCCGGCGTGTCCAGCTTTCAGGTCCAGATCGCCGACTTCGACATCCTCACCGCCGGCGATGCGCCGGATTGCCTGGTGGCCATGAACCCGGCGGCCCTGAAGAAGAACCTCAAGGATCTTCGCGACGGCGGCACGCTCCTCATCAACACCGACGCCTTCGACGAACGCAACCTCGCCAAGGCCGGATTCGACTCCAACCCTCTGACGGACGGCTCCCTCAAGGGTTACCGGGTCATCGAGGTGAAGATGGACGAGCTGACCACGCTGGCCGTGAAGGACAGCGGCGTCAGTGGCCGCGACGTCCTCCGCTCGAAGAACTTCTTTGCCCTGGGGCTCATGGCCTGGCTGTTCCACCGGCCACTGGAGCCCACTCTGGACTGGATCCAGAAGAAGTTCTCCAGGCTTCCCGAGGTCGCCGCAGCCAACACCGCCGCCTTCAAGGCCGGGTACAACTACGGCGAGACGACCGAGGCCACGAGGGTCACCTTCGAGGTCAAGCCCGCCTCCCTGCCTGCCGGCACCTACACCAACATCACCGGCAACACCGCTCTGGCGTGGGGCCTGATCGCGGCGTCGAAGAAGTCGGGGCTCCCGCTGTTCTACGGCACCTACCCGATCACGCCCGCCTCGGACATCCTGCACGAACTGTCCCGCCACAAGCACTTCGGCGTGCGGACGCTGCAGGCCGAGGACGAGATCGCTGGGATCGGCTCGACCATCGGCGCCGCATTCGCGGGGAACCTGGCCGTCACCGGATCATCCGGACCGGGCATCGCCTTGAAGAGCGAAGGCATTTCTCTCGCCTTCATGCTCGAGCTGCCCATGATCGTGATCAACGTCCAGCGTGGCGGACCGTCGACGGGGCTCCCCACCAAACCGGAGCAGTCCGACCTCATGTTCTCGCTGTACGGACGCCACGGCGAGTCGCCGATCCCGGTGCTCGCGGCTGCCTCCGCCTCAGACGCCTTCTTCATGGCCATCGAGGCGGCACGCATCGCCATCAAGTACATGACGCCCGTCCTGCTGCTCAGCGACAACTATGTAGCCAACGGGTCGGAGCCGTGGCTCCTGCCCGACCTGGACGCGATCCCGGAGATCGACGTCGAGTTCTCCAGGCACCCCAACGGGCCTGACGGCAAGTTCCTCCCCTACATGCGCGACGTCGACACTTTCGCCCGTCCCTGGGCGATCCCTGGCACCCCGGGTCTCGAGCACCGCGTCGGAGGCCTGGAGAAGGAAGCCGTCTCGGGCAACGTCTCTTACGACCCGGCCAACCACCAGCTCATGACCGACACCCGGGCATGGAAGGTCGCCAACATCGCCAACGACATCCCGCCGGTCGAAGTCGAGGGCGATGAGGACGCCAAACTGCTCGTCCTGGGCTGGGGCTCGACATACGGAGCCAACCGTGCTGCGGCTCGCAGGGCGCGGCTCGAAGGCAAGAAGGTGGCGACGGCCCACCTTCGCTACCTCAACCCCCTCCCCCTCAACCTGGGCGAGGTCCTGAGCCGCTACCCGAAGATCCTCATCCCCGAGCTGAACACGGGGCAGTTGCTCAAGGTGATCCGCTCCGAGTTTCTGATCGACGCCACCGGCCTCAACAAGGTGGCCGGCGAGCCTTTCAAGGTCGCCGAAATCGCCGCCAAGATCCTGGAGATGCTGAAGTGACACTCTCGTACACAAGATCCGACTTCCAGACCGACCAGGAGGTTCGCTGGTGCCCGGGATGCGGGGACTACACGATCCTCGCCTCGGTGCAGCAGTTCCTCGCCACCCTGGGGCGGCCCCGTGAAGAGTTCGTCTTCGTCTCGGGCATCGGCTGCTCCTCGCGCTTCCCGTACTACGTGAACACGTACGGGATGCACTCCATCCACGGGCGGGCGCCTGCGATCGCCACGGGTATCGCTGCCACCCGTCCCGACCTGTCGGTGTGGGTGATCACGGGCGACGGCGACGGGCTCTCCATCGGCGGCAACCACCTGATCCACGCCCTCCGGCGCAACGTCAACTTGAAGATCCTGCTGTTCAACAACCAGATCTACGGGTTGACCAAGGGCCAGTACTCCCCCACCTCCGAGGTTGGCAAGACGACCAAGTCATCGCCGTACGGGTCGATCGACTACCCCTTTAACCCGGTGTCGCTGGCTCTCGGGGCCGAGGCGACCTTCGTCGGCCGGACGTTGGACATGGACCGCAACCTGACCCAGTCGCTCCTCCAGCAGGCCTACGAGCACGAGGGCACCGCCTTCATCGAGATCTACCAGAACTGCAACGTGTTCAACGACAAGGCGTTCATCCAGCTCACCGGCAAGGAAGAGCGAGTCCACAACCGCATCGACCTCGAGCACGGCAAGCCGATCGTCTTCGACGAGGGCAAGAAGGCCGTGATCATGCGAGAAGGCCAGGCGACCATCGTCGATGCCGCCTCGGTCGACCCCAAGGCGATCCTGGTCCACGACGAGACCCGCCCCGACCCGTCGATCGCCTTCGCCCTGTCCCGGCTCTCCCACGGCCCGTACGGCCCCACACCGCTCGGCGTGTTCCGCAACGTGGTCCGGCCCACCTACGAGGTGGAGATGAACCGCCAGGTCGAGGAGGCCAAGGCGAAGCGGGGCGACGGCGATCTCAACGCCCTCATTCGCTCCCTCGGCACCTGGACCGTCAACGAATCAGGCGCCATCAGCGAAAACTGAGGCTCGCGCGGGGGTTGACCAGGACCGACCGGGCCTGCATGCTCAAGACATGTCTTCCGATCCGGCGCGTCTTGCGTTGTACAATCGCCTCGGAGAAGTGCTCGGACCGGAGCACGCCGACTACATGATGCAGCACCTTCCCAGCGAGCAAGGCGACGGGCTGGCCACCAAGTCGGACATCTCCCGCCTCGAAGGCGGCATTGATGAACTGGCAAAGTCGGTCAGGGACTACCAGCGCACCTTCTTGGTGGCGATTGTCGGCGCGCTGACGGCACAGACCGCCATCTTCAGTCTCATCGTCGGTCTCGTCCGCTAGTCGAGCAGGGAGCGCAATTCAGCGATCTGGGCGGTGACGCGGTCGGTCACACGCCGGGCCTGAACCGAAGATTCTGGGTCGAGCGCAGCCGCGTCGCCTGGTTCGAATCTCGTGTCGAGAGCTTCGAGATCGTTGTCGGTGACCGATTCCATTCCTCGCCTCCCGGCCTCCATCCGCTGCACCACCCGCCCCACGATCTCGTGGGCCTCACGGAATGGGACGCCGCGGCGGACCAGCCGCTCGGCAAGGTCGAGGCTTGCGGTGTCGGCACTCGGTGCCGGAGGATCGAAGGTAAGGCCGCGGAGCAGCGCCTCCATGGCGGATAGCGCGCCCGCCAGCGTGTCGTCGGCATGGAAGACGAGCCGCTTGTCCTCCTGCAGGTCCCGGTTGTAGGTCAGGGGGAGGCCCTTCTGCAGTGCCAGCAGCGCTGCCACATCGCCGGAGACGGTGGCGGCGCGCCCGCGCACCAACTCCGCGATGTCGGGGTTCTTCTTGTGTGGCATTGCCGAGGACCCCGTCGCCACCTCGTCGGAGAGCCGGGCCCAGCCGAACTCCCGGGTGGTCCAGAGAACGATCTCCTCGGCGAGCCGGGAAAGGTGGGCCATCGCCTGGGCGCACACGAAGGCGTACTCGGCAACGAAGTCGCGGGAACCAACGGCGTCGAGCGTGTTGGGGATGGTTCCCATCAGGCCGAGCTCGCGGGCAACGGCTTCCCGGTCCAGCGGAAGCGACGATCCCGCGCTCGCGCCTGCTCCCAGTGGCGAGACAGCCAGGCGTCCCAGACAGTCGGCAAGGCGCTCCCGGTCACGCACCAGCATCCAGGCGTAAGCCAAGAGGTGGTCGGCGAGAGTGGTGCTCTGGGCCTGCTGGAGGTGGGTGTACGTCGGGATGACTGTCGCCGCGTGCCCTTCGGCGAGCTCGACCAGGGTCAAGGCGAGCGAACGAGCCTGCTCCCTCCGGGTCTCCCCCGCACCGGCCAGATACAACCGGAGGTCGAGGGCCACCTGGTCGTTCCGTGAACGCCCTGTGTGGAGCTTGCCGGCAACCTCCCCCACCTTCTCACGGAGCCTTCGCTCCACCGCCGTGTGGACGTCCTCGTCGGTCTCCGTGAACTCGAAGAGCCCGTCCCGGGCGTCGGCGAGGATCTGCTCCAGCGCCTGCACGAGAGTCGCCGCCTCTTCATCCGAGATGATCCCCTGCTTGCCGAGCATCCCGGCATGGGCGATCGAGCCGCGGACATCGACTTCGAGGAGCCGCCGATCGGACTCGTCCGTGGTGAAGTCCCAGGTCGTGGCCGACATCGCATCACCGAAGCGGCCGCCCCAGAGGGTCAACTTCCCTCCCCGTAACCCCTGATACGCAGCGCATTGAGGTTGATGAACCCCTCGGCGTCGAACTGGCGGTATACCTTGTCCTCCTCGAAGGTGGCCACCTCCGGGTCGTACCGGGTGTTGGGTGAACGCCTGCCCAGGACGGTGACGGATCCCTTGTAGAGCCGGAGACGGGCTTCGCCGGTGACCGGCTCGGCGATGGAGTCCATCAGTCTCTGCAACTCGATGCGCTCCGGGGCGAACCAGAAGCCGTTGTAGACGATCTGGGCGTACTTCCCGGCGAGGGAGTCGCGCAGTGCGAGCACCTCGCGGTCGAGGACGATCGACTCGACCGCGCGCCGAGCCTTGTGCATCACCGTTCCGCCTGGCGTCTCGTAGACGCCGCGGCTCTTGATCCCGACGAAGCGGTTCTCGACGATGTCGATTCGTCCGACGCCGTGGCGGCCCGCTCGCTGGTTGAGCTCGGTCAGCATCTCGACCGGGCCCATCTCGACGCCGTCGATGGAGACGGCATCTCCTGAACGCAGGCCGATGACGATCTCCTCGGGATCGTCAGGGGCGATGTCGGGGTCCGTCGTCATCCGGAACATCCCCGGCGGTGGTGACTCCCACGGGTCTTCGAGGATGCCGCCCTCGTAGGAGATGTGGAAGAGATTGGCGTCCATCGAGTAGGGCGAAGCCTTGGTGGTGGGGACGGGGATCCCTCTCGCCTCGGCGTACGCCATGAGGTCCATACGACCCTTCAGGTCCCATTCCCGCCAGGGGGCGATCGTCTTCAGGTCGGGCGCCAGCGCCGCCGTGGAGAGCTCGAACCGGACCTGGTCGTTGCCCTTGCCGGTGGCGCCGTGGGCCACCGCCTGGGCTCCATGCTCCCGGGCGGCTTCGACCAGGCCCTTGGTGATGATGGGCCGGGCCAGTGAGGTCCCCAACAGATACTCGCCCTCGTACACCGCATTGGCCCTGACGGCAGGGAATACGGCGTCACGAACGAACTCCAGCTTCCGGTCGTCGACGACCGCAGCCACCGCCCCGGTGGCCAGGGCCTTGGCTTCCGCCTCTGCGACCTCGCCACCCTGACCGACGTCGCAGGTGTAGGTGACGACCTCGGCGTCGTAGGTCTCTTTGAGCCAGGCCAGGATCACCGAAGTGTCGAGGCCACCTGAGTAGGCGAGGACGATGCGCACGGTGGGGGGATGGTAGGACGCCTACCGCAGGGCGCGGTAGACGAACTCATAGAGGCGCTCTGCCAGGCTCTCGGGATCAACTCGCCCGGCCGGGTCGTACCAACGTTCCAAGGCGTTGAGGATCGACAGAATCATGATCGAGCTCAGCGCAGGATCGATGTCCTTCCGAAAGACTCCCCGGCGAGCACCTTCGGCAAGAACCTCCCGAAAGACGCTCTCATATCTGTCGCGCGCCTCCAGGACCCGTGCCCTGTAGTGGTCAGCGAGGACACGGGCCTCGTTGAGGAAGGTGCGTGCCACATCGATGTTGCCGACGATCACCCCGATGTGCCCGACGATCAAGGCCCGCAACCTCTCCGCGGGATCGTCGGACGCGGCGAGGGCCAAGGATGCCGAAGCCTCGAACAGACTGGCCCCCTGTTGCACGACATCGACCAGCAGTTCCTGCTTGGAGTCCACATGGGAGTAGAGCGACCCGCCGAGCATCCCCAGCTCCCGGCCGAGGTCGCGCATCGAGGTCCCGTGGTAGCCCTTGGCCGCGAAGAGCCGGCCCGCAGCCTCCACGACGTCGCGCCTGGTGTTCCTGGTCGATGTCATCAGCGGTGGTCGTACCTGACGACTACGCGGTCGGTCGTGGGATGGGCCTGACAGGTGAGGACGTAACCGGCCTCGATCTCGGAGTCGATGAGGGCGTAGTTCTTCGTCATGGTCACCTCTCCCTCCTCGATGCGACCTTTGCAGGTCGCGCACATCCCGCCCTTGCACGAGAACGGAAGCTCGGTCCGAACTCGAAGTGCGGCGTCGAGAATGGAGGTCTCCGGCGTCATCCGGGTCTGGACCGCCCGACCGTCGAGGATCACCGTCAGATCGACCGTCCCCTCACCAGGCGGCGGCTCGGGCGGCAAGGATGCCGTGTCGAGCGGGCCGGCGAAGAAGAGCTCGTCATGGATCCGCTCGTCCGGGACCCCCATCTCCCTGAGAGTGTCCCTCGCCAATCCCACCATTTCGAACGGGCCGCACAGATACCACCCGTCGATCTCGGCGCCTCCGAGAAGCCGCTCGTGGATGGTGCGGATCTTGTCGCCGGTGATCCGCCCGGACAGCAGCGGCACGTCCGAGCCCTCGCGGCTGAGGATGTGAAAAAGCTGGAGACGCGGGTGGAAGCGGTCTTTGAGGCCTTCCAGCTCGTCGAGGAACATGATGCTGGACACCGTCCGGTTCCCGTAGATCAGCGTCCAGACCGCTTCCGGCTCCTGCTCCAGAGAGGTCGCGATGAGAGACAGGACCGGGGTTATGCCCGATCCGGCGACGACGGCTACGCGCCGCTGCGCGCGGGTCGGGTCGATGTCGATGGTGAATTCGCCCACCGGGGGCATCACCTCGACCGTGTCGCCCGCGGCAAGGGTGTCGTTGGCGTGATTGGAGAACGCTCCGCCTGGGAGCCTCTTGATCCCGACCCTGAGCTTGCCCGAGCCCGCGGGAGCGCAGATCGAGTACGAGCGGCGGGTGTCCTCGCCGTCGACGAAGAGCCTCATGGTCACGTGTTGGCCGGGCAGGTAGTCGAACCGCTCTCTCATCTCGTCGGGGACGTCGAGGGTGACGGCTACCGCATCGTCGGTGAGGCGTGTGACCTCGGTGACGCGCAGCGGGTGGAAGGCGAGGTCGCTCACAGCTGCTTGAACCAGTCGAAGGGCTCGCCACACGAACTGCACACCATGAGCGCCTTGCACGCGGTGGAGCCGAACCGGGCGACCATTCGCGGGCTCCCCGTGTCGCACCGCGGGCACAACACCGTCTCTTCGGCTCCCGGCGGGGCGATGCCGAACTCGGCCAGCTTGCGCCGGCCCTCATCGGTCATCCAATCGGTGGTCCATGCCGGCTGGTAAACGGTGCGGATCTCGACCTGTTCGAAGCCCTCCCTGACCAGGGCGTCCCGGAGATCGTCCTCGATCTGCCGCATCGCCGGGCAGCCCGAGTAGGTCGGAGTGATGGTGCAGACGACTTTGTCTCCTTCCATCGCGACGCTTCTGAGTATCCCCAGGTCGGCGATGGTGAGCACCGGGATCTCGGGGTCGACGACGCGCGCCGCGATGTCGTAAAGAGAGGGATTTGTCCCCCGTGCCGAAGGCAAGGGGGAAGGGGCCCCCCAAGCGGAGCTTTGGGGTAGGGGGCCTACCATGTCGCTCCCGGATGGCTGCGGGCCAGCCACTGCATCTCGGCGAGGAGCGACCCGAGGTGCTCGGTGTGTATCCCACGGCGACCGCCACCGCGTTGATATGGATCGGTCGGTCGAGTCAGCGTCGCTTCGGCGAGGGTGTCGGTGACAAGGGCGTCCCAAGGTGTCCGGTATCCGGATGTCACTGGAGCCTCGAACATCTCGTCGGTGTACTGCCAGAGGGCGTCGAGGGCCTTCTGCGTCCGATCGTGCGACTCCTCGGTCCCGTCGCCGAGACGGACCAGCCAGCCCGACGAGAATCGGAAGTGGTAGCTCGCCTCCTTCAGCGCCTTCGCCGCCACCCCGGCAACGACTTCGTCGTCGCTCGTCGCGGCCAGGTCCTCCCAGAGCTGCAGCTGATAGGCGTCGAAGAGGAACTGCCGGACGATGGTGGAGGCGAAGTCCCCGTTGGGCTGTTCGACGAGGAGCAGGTTGGTGAACTGGCGCTCGTCCCGGAGCATGGCGTAGTCGTCCTCGGTCTTTCCTTCGGACGCACCCGCATGTGTGTACAGCGCCCGGGCGACTCCCAGGTGGTCGAGCCCGATGTTGCCGAGGGCGATGTCGATCTCGAGCTCGGGGGCGTTGGAGATCCACTCGCCGAGTCGTTGCGCCAGGACGAGGTTGTCGTCGGCGTGGGCGATCAGGTCAGCCCAGTTCACATGTGCCCCACTTCGTCGGGGATCTCGTAGGAGGTGGCCAGGCGGTAGACCTTCTCGTTGGCCTCCACGTACTCGGCAGCAGCCTCGGGTTCGAAGGCCGAGATCTCGGTGCTCGGCACGACCCACACGCTGACGCCTTCGCCCCGGCGGGTGTAGACGTCACGCGCGTTCTCGAGGGCGGTCTCCGCATCGGGGGCATGAAGGCTCCCGATATGGACGTGGGAGACACCGCGTCGCGCTCTGACGAACACCTCCCACATCGGCCAGCCGACGGAGCCGGTGCCGGTGGTGGTCTCGATCTCCGCCTTCTCTCCCGGCGCCAGCGGGACTTCGTAGGTCATCAGGCGGCCCTCGCGGCCTTCTTGGCGGCGTGGGCTGCTGCAGCTTCCCTCACCCAGGCGCCCTCTTCCCAGGCGGCAACCTTGTGAGCTACCCGGTCCCGGTTCATCGGCCCGAATCCCTTGACGACCTTCCAGAACTCGTCCCAGTCGATCTCGCCGAAGTCGTAGTGGCCCCGCTCGGGGTTCCACCGGAGATCCGGGTCGGGGATGGTCAGGCCCAGGTAGTCGGCCTGGGGAACGGTCATGTCGACGAACTGCTGGCGGAGCTCGTCGTTGGAGACCCGCTTGATCTTCCAGGTCATCGACTGCTCGGTGTGGGTGGAGTCGGAGTCGTGAGGGCCGAACATCATCAGCGCCGGCCACCACCAGCGGTCGAGCGAATCCTGGGCCATCGCCTTCTGCTCGGGCGTCCCCTGGCAGAGGCGGATGAGGATCTCGTACCCCTGGCGCTGGTGGAACGACTCCTCCTTGCAGATGCGAACCATCGCTCGTGCGTAAGGCCCGTAAGAGCAGCGTGTGAGCATCACCTGGTTGGTGATGGCGGCGCCATCGACCAGCCATCCAATGGTGCCCATGTCCGCCCAACTCAGTGTGGGGTAGTTGAAGATCGACGAGTACTTGTGCTTGCCCTGGTGCAGCAGCTCCTGGAGCTCGTGGCGGCGAACCCCAAGCGTCTCCGCCGCGGAGTAGAGGTAGAGACCGTGCCCGGCCTCGTCCTGGACCTTTGCCATCAGGATCGCCTTGCGATGGAGGCTGGGGGCGCGGGTGATCCAGTTGCCCTCGGGCTGCATGCCGATGACCTCGGAGTGGGCGTGCTGGGCGATCTGGCGGATCAGGGTCTGCCGGTAGCCGTCCGGCATCCAGTCTGCCGGCTCGATCTTCTCCTCGGCGTCGACCAGCGCCTGGAAGCGGTCCTCGGGTGTCATGGGACCAGCATACCCAAACGACCGTTTGTTTGTCCCGCGATCCGCGGCCCCGGGTCGGCCGGGGTCAGAAGAGCCGGTCGTAGGCGAGGACTATCGCCGCCACGCCCAGCACCGTCGAAGTCTGGGTGACAACGAAAGTGCGCACGTTGGATTCGACCGTTGCCCTCAGTTCACGGATGTCGGTCCGGATCTCGGCGAGGTGACAGATTCGAGGGGAACCGGGAAGACGAGAAACGCGTCGAAACCTCATGAAGAGGACTTCCAGACTGGCGTTGCTGATGCTTGTTGTGGCCGTGGCCGTGTCGTTCGCTCCGCGGCCGGCATCCGCGTGCTCGTGCATGGAGCCGATGGATCCGGGGGGCCTCCTCGACCAGGCCGGCGGGGCCTTCGTCGGAACGATGGTGGAGAAGCGAGCGGGGGCGCCCGACGAGTTCAACGCGGTCTACCTGTTCGAGGTGACCCGATGGGTTAAGTCCGACCTCGGCCCGACCGTGGAGGTGGTTTCCGGCATGGACAGCGCCAGCTGCGGCTGGGAACAGCCCACCGGCCAGGAGGCGGGCATCCTCCTCTATGCGGACGGGACCAATCTCACCTCGGGTCTCTGCAGCATGCTCGATCCGGCGGTGTTGGAGGAGCTCGCCGAATCGCACGAGCCGGGACCAACCGCAGTTCCGGCACTCCTCCCTCAGGACCTAGGACTGTCGCCGACCGACGGGCCCGAAGCTGCCTCGGCCTCGGTCATCGCCCGAGTCGGTCTCGGAGTCCTGGCGCTGGCCGGGCTGACCGCCCTGGTGATATCCCGACGGAAGCGCATCTCAGCCGAAGCCGAGTGACTTCGGGTCAGAGGAAGCGGTCGTAGGCGAGGACTATCGCCGCCACGGCCAGAACCGTCGAGGTCTGGGTCACCACAAAGGTCCGCACGTTGGACTGCACCGCGAAACGCAGTTCGCGGATGTCCTCCCGAATCTCGGCGATGTCGCCTTTGAGTTCCAACCTCAGCGAGCTGATCTCTCCCCGGAGCTCGTCGCGCATGGCAGACATCTCGCCCCGGAGCTCGTCGCGCATGGCAGACATCTCGCCCCGGAGCTCGTCGCGAGCCTCGATGAGATCGGTCTTGGTGGCCGGCTCTCCGGTGTACATGGCCATTAGTGTCGCCGCCGGCTCGTCGCCGAGGACCTCCTGGAGTCGAGAATACAAGGCGTTGCGCTTTGCTTCAGTTGTCACGGGCTCTCCCTTCCCGTCCTCCTTCTGACGAAGCTACCGGACGAGAGCGACAGAATCGAGGTACGGAAGGCTCGGTCAGTCGAACAGGAGTGACAGGCAGGTGAGACCGCCGTCGGCCTTCTGGAACTCCGTCGTATCCGCCCAGCCGACTTCGTAGCCGGCGCCCTGAAGGGTTCCGATCGTCATCGGGCTGTTCGCCGTGACCACCACGCGGCCGTCGTGCAGCCGAAGAGCGCTTCCGTGCTTCTCCGAGGGCGGCTTCTCGATCAGCCGGTATCCCACGAACACCGACGGATCGGTGCAGTCGGATGCGATCAGGATCGTCTCGTCGTCCAGCGGCACGGCCGCAGACTTCAGATGAAGCACCTTGGAGACTGGGGCCGCCACCACCCTCAGTCCGTCGGCCGATGCCAGCTCGGCGAACTGGGCGATCCCGGCATCGTTGGTTCGCGCGGAACGTCCGATGAACACCGTGTTGCCGACCTTCATCACATCACCACCATCCACGGTTCCGGGCGTCCCGATCGCCTGTATCGGCATCAGAGCGGAGAGAGCGTCGGCCACCGGGCCGGTCTCGGGCTGACGCTCGGGAGCCCCGGGTCGGGTGATGATGGCGAATGTGTCGAGGACAACGGCGGCGTCCTCGATGAACGGGCAGTCCGGGCAGTTCTCGTCCGCGGCGACCACGGTCAGGTCGTACCCCGCGTCAGTGAGCATGTCGCGATAGGCGGCGTGCTGTGATCGGGCTCGTTCCACGTCGAGGACCGGGCGGTCGCCCATGGTGAGGGCCTGTACGAAGGAGTCCGGGACCTCCCGGACCATTGCTCTGGGCATGGGATGAGCCTAGATGTGACCCCAGGCGAACGGCCCATCGGCATCGAAGAGGGCATCGTGGGCTGCAACGACCCAGTCGGGATCGATGGGCCCGTAGATGTGAGGAAAGAGCTCTCCCTCTCCCCCGTCCTCGACGCGCACGTCGACACCGGCGCGACCGGGGGCCGAGGAGTCGATCTCGAGCACCACGAGGGGCGACGGGTGATCGGTGTAGAAACGGCCCGCGACGCCCTCGACCTGATGCGTGAACGAACAGTGGATGAATCCGACCTCGTCTAGATCGAGCCCGAGTGTCGACCACCGGTACTCGCCAGCGGCGAGTGCCTCTTCCCAGTGGAGCCGGTCGGCGATGTGGTAGATCCGCTCGGCCGTCACGCCAGCGCCACCAGGTCGAGGAGGTCCTCGTCGAAGTACCGCATCTCCCCATCGGGCATGAGCATCGCCCGATCGGGGCCCAGTTGGGCGACGAAGTCGGTGTCGTGGCTGACCAGCACCACCGTCCCTTCGTACAAGGTGAGTGCGTCGAGCAGCGCCTCCCGGGCCTGCGGGTCGAGGTTGTTGGTGGGCTCGTCGAGCATGAGCACGTTGGGCCGCGCGGTGATCAGCATCGCCAGCGCCAGCTTCGTCTTCTCGCCACCGGATAGCGTCCCCGCGTCCTGGTCGATCTTGTCCGCCAGTAGGAAGAGACCGAGCACCGACCTCAGGTTCTGGTCGGGCAGGCGGGAGACCGACCGCATGTGGTCGATCACGGTCTTGCCCGCCTCGATCTGTTCGTGCTCCTGGGCGTAGTACCCGAGCGTCGCCTTGGGCCCGAGTTGGACTTCGCCGAGGTCCGCGGTCTCCACACCGGCCAGGATGCGCAGCAGAGTCGTCTTCCCGGCACCGTTAAGACCGAGGAGCAGCATCCGCTCCCCGCGTTCCACGGCGAATTCGATGTCGACGAACACCACGTTGTCCCCGAAGGCCTTGGCGAGCCCGGTGGCCGCAAGTGGAACGCGACCGGACGGCTCTGGCTGGGGGAAAGCGAGACGAACCTTGTTGCCCGACTTCTGGACTTCGACCAACTCGCGCTTGAGCCGCTCGACACGGCTCTCCATGGCGCGGGCGACCTTGGCCATCTTCTCCGTCCGCCCCTTGAAGCGCCTGATGTTCTCTTCGAGCCTCCCGATGACCTCGTCCTGGTGCCGGCGTGCGCGCTCCTGCTGTTCCCGCCTCTTGTCTCTCTCCACCAGGTAGTGGGAGTAGTTGCCCCGGTAGGCCTCGACCTTCCCGTTCTCCAGGGCCAGCACGGAGGTGATCGCCTCGTCGAGGAGGGGGAGATCGTGCGAGATGACGAGGATGCCCCCCTTGTAGGACGCCAGCCAGTCGATCAGCCACGCCTTGGCATCGAGATCGAGGTGGTTGGTCGGCTCGTCGAGGAGCAGGATGTCGGTCTCGGCGAACAGGATCCGCGCCAGCTCGACCCGCCGACGCTGTCCACCCGACATCGTCCGCACCGGTTGTTCGAGCTCCTCGGCGCCGATCCCGACGCTGGCGGCGATGCGCTTGGCCTCCGCCTCTGCGACCAGGCCCCCCTTGGCCTCGAATTCTTCGAGGAGCCGGGTGAAGCGGGCTATCCCGCGGTCTCGCTCGTCGCCGTCGAGATCGTGGAGGCGGGCGCGGGCATGTTCGATGCGGCGCTGCATGGCGCCGATCTCCCGGGCCATCAGGATCCTCTCCAATGCCGTGGCGTCGGCGTGCTCCAAGTCGGGCAGGGCTGCCTCCTGGGAGAAGTAGCCGATGCGACCGGAGCGCATGATGGTCCCTGAGGTCGGCTCGAGGTCGCCGTGGAGGGTTCTCATCAGAGTCGTCTTCCCGGCGCCGTTCCTGCCGACCAAGCCGATCTTGTCTCCTGACTGCACGCTGAAGGAGGCATCCCGGAGCAGGGTCCGGATACCGGCTTCGATGGCGAGGTCGCGTGCGATCAGCATGGTCGGAAGGGGTCCTGGGCAATTCTACGAATGCCCGGCCCGAACCAGCCGCCGATTTATCCGGCGCAATCTCTCGGTGCCCCGGCCGCTAACTTGCCCCGGTGCCGAGCCAGACCTTCACGCATACTGCGTCCACACCCGTCTCGCCCCAAGAGGCGTGGGCTGCCCTGGATGACCCGTCGACCTGGGAGGGAATCTCAGGCGTCGATCACGTCACCGACTCAGAGCGGGACGAGGCGGGCCGGCTCGCCTCCTTCTCCTTCGAAACCACCATCGGCGGTCGCCCCTATCGCGGAGTGGCGCTCCGAGACGAACGCGTCGAGGGCTCGCGCCTGGTCTGGCTCATCCAGTCGCCCGACGTCGGAGGCTCGATCGACGTCTCGCTCTCCCCCCTCGAGGCCGGCACCGACGTGACCGTGGCCCTTACGGTGTCCATCGAGGGCTTTCTCGCCTCGTTGTTCTTCCCGGTGATCACCCAGGCGTTAGGGCGCGGCTTCCCCGAAGCTGTCGAGCACTTCGTGGCCCGGCTGGGCAGATAGCTCCCGCGCTCGCATCCAGACCGCGTCCAGCATCTCCGGTGTCAGCCGGCCGGTGAATGTGTTCTGCTGCGAAGGGTGGTAGCTCGCCAGCAGGGTCGGGCCGTCGGCGAAGTGCACCTCGACACCGTGACCGAATCGGGGGCGAGGCGAAGCGAAGTCCCAGCCGAAGGCCGAGGCGTGCTTCAAGATCTGGCCGAAGGCGAGGCCGCCCAGGGCCACCAGAACCCGCACATCCGGACGGGCGAGCTCGGGCACGAGCCACCGGGAGCAATTGGCCACCTCTTGGGTGGTGGGCTTGTTGTCGGGAGGCGCACACCGGACTGCGGCCGTGATCAGCAGCCCGTCGAGCCGCAGCCCATCGCCCGCGTGGTCCGAGGAGGGCTGATTGGCGAAGCCGGTGCGGTGAAGCGAGGCGAAGAGGAAGTCGCCGGATCGATCGCCGGTGAACATGCGGCCAGTGCGGTTCGCCCCGTGCGCGCCCGGGGCGAGACCGACGACCAGGATGGCGGCATCAAAATCGCCGAACGACGGCACAGGACGGCCCCAGTAGACCTCGTCACGGAAGGCCGCCCGCTTCTCCACCGCCACCCTCTGCCGCCAATCGACCAGGCGAGGGCACAGGCGGCACTCGGTGAGTTCCATCGGCCCGACCGTAGCCGCCTGCCTTGCGTAATAGTTGACTTACCGTTAGCAGATGCTTACACTCAGTTCTGTCATGGACGCAGGCATGCAATTGGCGGCACTCGCCGACCCGACGCGCAGAGCGATCTTCGAGAGCCTGGCGCGCCGCCCCATGGCGGTGGGGGAGCTGGCACTCGAGCATCCGGTGAGCCGGCCTGCCGTGTCCCAGCACCTGAAGGTCCTGGCCGGCGCGGGCCTGGTCGACGTCCGACCCGAAGGGACCAAACGGATCTACTCCGTCGACCCGGATGGCATGAGAGCCCTCCGGAGTTGGATGGAGACGACCTGGGATCAGGTCCTCGATCGATTCGAAGACGCAGCGAAAAGGGAGTCGAAGTGACCATCGAGCCGATAATCAAGACCAGGGACATCCCCCTGCCACCAGAAGACGCCTTCCGACTGTTCACCGAGCGACTCGACACATGGTGGCCTCTGCGGACTCACTCGATCTCCGCCGACGAAGTCACCGCCCTCCCCGTGGGCGTCCGATTCGAGGGGCGCTTGGGGGGTCAGGTGGTGGAGCTGGCAGCCGACGGCGCCGAATACGTCTGGGCGGAAGTGGTCGCCTGGGACCCGCCCGAGCGCTTCATGCTCTCCTGGCACCCCACGATGAATCCGATTGCGGGCTCGGTCCTCGAAGTCCGGTTCTCGCCCCACGGAAAGGGGAGCACCCTCTATATCGAGCACCGAGGCTGGGAGGCATTCGGCGAGCGCGGGCTGGAGCTTCGGAGCCAGTACGACCCCGGGTGGGACTTCGTCCTCAGCGGTTACGAGTCCGCTGCGGGCGCGTCCTGAAACTCCTGGTAGGCAAGCATTGCCGACTCGGGCTCATCCCACGAAAGAAGTCGGTGATTCGACGTGCACCAAGCCTCGCTACGCAACTTATTGGCCACAGACCAGAGATCGTCCCAGGTTCAGGGTCTCGTGTGCCGGGGCATCGAGAATGACGGCGTAGTTGAACTCGCCATCCGACCAGTAGAGGTTATGAGTGCGATTACCAGCCATATCAGGGTCTGCCCAAGTCATTGCCCCCTTGTAGGGGCCTACCGCAACTGAAGTTGCACGTTCTCCGAGATTGGCGAGGAGATGCTCTGCGAAGCTGGCCTTCTCGAACATGGGCTCCCGGTGGATCTGAATGCCTCCGGCTTTGATGAACTCCGAAACTCGCATGCCGCCGACCGGCTGGCCTAGGTAGTAGCTGTATACGGCTCCTCCATCGGTCACCACGTCCAACTGACGCGTTGGCAGCTGCTCGGCTGCTCCGGTGGACAGTGTGTCGGCGGCGGATACTGCAGCGGTCTCGCCCGCAGGAAGCTCTGCGTCGAAGGCGCTCCGTTGCAGTTCGTATGGTGTGAACTGATCGGACTCCGCGATTAGATCACTCGATGGGTCGCAACCAGGCTGCGATCCAGCACTGACTGCGTAGGACGATACGGCTATCACGGCTAACGCCGCGCAGCTCAGAATGATTGCTCTGTGTTTGGCCATCTCAATCCAGGGGGGCTAGGTATACGTTGAATGCCGTGTTGCTCACGAGCTGATACGAGTAGTTGTTCGAATGAACATGCACTCCTGTCCCAAACACGTTGAGGGCGGACGACCCGGCGTTGCTCGTGCGAAGATTGGTGAACTTCACATCGATGTTGCGATCGATGGTTGTTCCTTGCCGAGTCGTTTCGAGGAACGCTGACGCCCTCGATCCTACAGTTGATGAATGGGCGATACAGTTATACAGGACGCCGCCCATCCAGAGCATCCACCGATTCGCCGAGTGAGACGGGCACCAGTTCCATTCGATCAGGAAGCTGGCATTCGCGCCAGCCGAGTATTTGTTCTTAACCTCGGTGTAACACCAGTAGACCCCACCCGTTATACCGTCGGTGTAGGTGCTCCATTTCGGATCGTACTCGTCAGGGCAGAAGCTGACGCGCCACCCTGCTCTAATTGGAGCACCGCGGATAGGAGGAATTCGGCGACCGCGGGATCGAACTCCGCGACCAGTACGACCCCGGGTGGGATTCCGTCCTCGCCGCTTTCGATGCGGCAGCTGCAGCCTGAGGAGCGTCAGTCCTCGGAGGTCGCCGATTCGGCCAGTTCCTGAGCGACCTGTTTCGCCTGGGACTGGTCGGCGGTCACCTGGGCGCGGTCGGTGATCAGTGTCACCTGGTTGTTGAGCACCTGGATGAACCCGCCATAGACGCCGATGGTCACCCG
>CAYLYQ010000033.1:0-2997 GCA_964388105.1 uncultured Acidimicrobiaceae bacterium | reverse complement strand
CCCAGCAGGGTGGACACCTCGGAGCCGGCCTGGGTGAACCGGAAGATGTTGTCGATGAACAACAGCACGTCCTGGTTCTGCACGTCACGGAAGTACTCGGCCATCGTCAGTGCCGACAGCGCGACACGGAGGCGGACTCCCGGCGGCTCGTCCATCTGACCGAACACCAGGGCCGCCTTCTCGATGACTCCGGTGTCCTGCATCTCCAGGTAGAGGTCGTTGCCCTCCCGGGTGCGCTCACCGACACCGGCGAACACCGACACACCACCGTGCTGGGTGGCGACCCGGTTGATCATCTCCTGGATGAGGACGGTCTTGCCGACACCGGCGCCCCCGAACAGGCCGATCTTGCCACCCTGGAGGTAGGGGCAGATCAGGTCGAGGACCTTGATGCCGGTCTCGAAGACGGTCTTCTGCGGCTCCACGTCCTCGAACGCCGGCGGGGTGCGGTGGATCGGCCAGCGAGGCTCCGAAAAGTCCTGGTCCGGGGCGTCGAGCGAGTCGCCCCAGACGTTGAAGATGTGCCCGAGGGTCTGATCGCCCACAGGCACCGTGATCGGTGAGCCGGTGTCGGTCACTTCGGTGCCCCGGACGAGGCCGTCGGTCGGGGCGAGAGCGACCGCGCGGACCTTCGACCCGCCCAGATGCTGCGCCACCTCGGCGATGACCCGACGAGTCTCGGAGCCGACGACGAACTCCATTTCGACGGCGTTCAGGATCTCGGGAAGGCTGTCCGGCGGGAACTCGATGTCCACGACCGGGCCGGCCACCTTGACGATCCGACCTTTGGCTTCACTCATTTACGACTCCTCTTGATTCACTTCTCCGACCCGACCAGAGCCTCCGCCCCACCGACGATCTCGGTGATGGCAGTGGTGATCTCGGCCTGGCGGGCCCGGTTGGCTTGCACTCTCAGGATCTTGATCAGTTCCTCGGCGTTGTCGGTGGCGGCTTTCATCGCCCGGCGACGCGCCGAGTGCTCCGAGGCCGAGGCCTCCAGAAGCATGTTGAAGACCAGCGCCTCGACGTACATCGGAAGCAGCCGGTCGAGGATCTCGCCCGGGGACGGCTCGAACTCGTAGGCGACGCGGCCGGCCTGTTCATCGTCTCCCATCTCGGGTGCGGAGATGGGGAGGATTTCGATCTCGGTGGGGACCTGCGTCATCGCCGAATGGAATCGGGTGAAGAAGGCCTCCACGGCGTCGATGCGGCCATCGCCGTAGGCAGCCATCAGCGTGCGTGCGATGGCGCGGGCGTCGCCGTAGCCGGGGGTATCGGTCACGCCCAACCAGGCCTGCTCGATGCGGAAATCGCGGTAGCGGAAGTACGACTGGGCCTTCTTCCCGACCGCGTAGATGAACACGTCCTTGCCCTCACGCTCCAGTTGGGCGATGCGGATCTCGGCGAGCCGGATGATGCTCGAGGCGTACGCACCGGCCAGGCCGCGGTCGGAGGAGACCACCAGCACGCCGACCTTGTTCGCATCCCGGCGCTCGAGAAGGGCATGGGCACCCGCGCCCGCCGCTCCGACGTTCTTGATCACCTCGATCAGCTTCTCGGTGTAGGGCTTCGACCCCATGACCCGGGCCTGCGCCTTCGGGATACGGCTGGCCGCGATCAACTCCATGGCGCGCGTGATCTTCTTCGTCGCCTCGACGCTCTTGATCCGGCGTCGGGTGTCACGGAGCGCGGCACTGGCCAAGCTTGCCTACTCCTGGCCGCCGGTGGCGGTGAAGGTCTCCTTGAAGGCCTTGACACCGTCGATCAACTCGTCGCTCTCGGGGAGCTTGCCGGTCTCGCGAATCGAGGCGAGCACGTTGCTGTACCGATCCCTGAAGAACTGCCGCAGCTCGGCCTCGAACCGCCGGACGTCGCCCACCGGGACGTCGTCCATGTGGCCCTCGGTGACCGCGAACAGGGCGAGGACCTGCTCCTCGACCGGCACCGGCGAGAACTGAGGCTGCTTCAGGACCTCGACCACACGGCGGCCGCGTTCCAGCTGCGCCAGCGACGCGGCATCGAGCTCGGAGCCGAACTCGGCGAACGCTGCCAGCTCCCGGAACTGCGCCAGGTTGAGGCGCAGAGGGCCGGCGATCTTCTTCATCGCGGAGATCTGGGCGTTACCCCCGACCCGGGACACCGACTCACCGGCGTTCAGGGCCGGGCGGATGCCCTGGAAGAACAGGTCGGTCTCGAGGAAGCACTGCCCGTCGGTGATCGAGATCACGTTGGTGGGGATGTACGCCGAGATGTCGTTGGCCTTGGTCTCGATGATCGGAAGCCCGGTGAGACTCCCGCCACCGAGTTCGTCGGAGAGCCTGGCGCAGCGCTCGAGGAGCCGGCTGTGGAGGTAGAAGACGTCGCCCGGGTACGCCTCACGGCCCGGGGGCCGGCGCAGCAGCAGGGAGATCTCCCGGTAGGCGACCGCCTGCTTGGAGAGGTCGTCGAAGATGACCAGGGCGTGCTCGCCGTTGTACATCCAGTACTGGCCGATCGCCGAGCCGGCGTACGGGGCGTACATCTGGAGGGCAGGAGCGTCGGAGGCTGCCGCGTTGACGACCACCGTGTAGTCCATGGCCCCGTGGGCCCTCAAGGTGTCGACGACCTCGGCCACCGTGGATGCCTTCTGGCCGATTGCCACGTAGATGCACTTGACGGCCTGATCGGTGCCCCAGTACTGGCGCTGGTTGATGATCGTGTCCACGGCAAGGGCGGTTTTGCCGGTCTGGCGGTCGCCGATGATCAGCTGCCGCTGGCCACGGCCGATCGGGGTCATGGCGTCGATTGCCTTGATGCCCGTCTGCAGCGGCTGGGTGACGGGCTGACGCTCGACGACGGAGGGCGCCTGCACTTCGAGAAGACGGCGCTCGGTCGCCTCGATGGGGCCGCGCCCGTCGATCGGGTTGCCCAGCGCGTCGATGACCCGGCCCAGCATGGCGTCACCCACGGGAACGGAGAGGACGTTGCCGGTCTGCTTGACGGGGTTGCCTTCTTCGA
>CAYLYQ010000032.1:0-23263 GCA_964388105.1 uncultured Acidimicrobiaceae bacterium | reverse complement strand
TACGGCCCAGCAGGCCGCCTGACGGACGGCTCCGATGCTCACCGAGCCGGGGTCGTCCACCGGACAGCGCGCTGCGATCGATTCGGGGAGAGTGCCGGACTGCAGCAGCGGGCAACGCGGGTGGAAGCGACAACCGGGAGGCACCCTGTTGAGGTCGGGGATCTCGCCTTTCAGGACTTGAGGCTCGAAGGCCTTCGACTCGGGCACGACCGAGAGCAAGGCCTTCGTGTACGGGTGCTGCGGATCGGCCAGGAGCTCCTCAGCCAGCCCGGTTTCGACTATCCGCCCCAGGTACATCACCGCGATCCGGTCGGCGATGTTCCACGCCAACCCCAGGTCGTGTGTCACCACCAGGACCGTCAGCCCGGTGTCGTCGACCAGTCCGCGCAGGAGCGCCAGGATCTCGCCCCGGATCGAGGCGTCGAGACTCGCAACCGGCTCGTCGGCGAGGAGCAGGGCCGGCTCCATGACCATCGCTCCGGCGATCACCACCCTCTGGCGCTGACCCCCGGAGATCTCGTGCGGGTAGAGGCGGAAGAAGCGCTCCGGCGGGCGGAGGCCCGCCCGGGAGAGGGCACGCGCCACCAGCTCCTCCTCGTTCCCCTTGCGGCCGCGGATGCGGAGACCTTCGGCGACGATGTCGTAGATGGTGTGGCGAGGGTTGAGGGCGCCCGTTGGATCCTGGAAGACCATCTGGATCGACGGGTCGTTGAAGACTCGGTGTCCCTTGCGTTTGGAGACCCACCGGGGCTCTTTGCCGTTGATCCGAAGCTCGCCTGAAGTCATCGCCTGCAGGCCCTGCAGAGACCTGATCAGGGTGGTCTTGCCGGATCCGGACTCCCCCACCAGCGCGACCACCTCGCCGGGCATGACCCGCAGCGACGCCCCGTCCACTGCCCGAGCCGAACCGAAGTGGACGTGGATGTCGGTCGCCTCGATGAGCGGGGTCACACCAGGATGCATGCGGCCCTCCGGTCCGGCCCCGAGATCCGCAGTGCCGGCTCCTCCAACTGGCATTCCGGCTGTGCCAAGGGGCAGCGCGGGTGAAAGGGGCAACCTGGGGGCAGGTTGTCCGGGGTCGGCGGGTCGCCGCCGAGCCCGGCGGGAGCCAGCCGGGAGCTCATGTCGCCGATCGTGGGGAAGGCAGCGGCAAGGCCCCGCGTGTATGGGTGATCGGGATCGGAGAACACCTGGTCGGCCACGCCTTCCTCGACGATGCGCCCGGCATACATGACCGCCAGGCGTTCACAGGTCGTGGTCAGCACCGAGAGGTCGTGGGTGATGAAGAGCAGCGCCAGATTGCGTTCCCGCCTCAGGTCCGCGAGCAGGGCGAGCACCTGGGCCTGGACCATGACGTCGAGTGCGGTCGTGGGCTCATCGGCGATGAGGAGCAACGGGTCGCATGCCAGCGCCATCGCGATGAGGACCCGCTGCCTCTGGCCTCCAGAAAGCTGGTGGGGATAGGAGTGGGCCCGCCGCGCCGGGATGCCGACGCTCGCCAGCAACTCGTCCACTCGGGCGGATGCCTGTTTCCGCGAGGACACCGTGTTGTGGACCAGCATCGGCTCGGCGATCTGCTCGCCCACCTTCTGCACCGGGTTCAGCGCGTGGAGGGCGCCCTGGAAGACGATCGATCCTGCTGTCCAGCGGACCGCGCGCAGGCCCCCCGGGTTGAGCGCGTAGATGTCGCGATCGTCGAGGACCACCCGTCCGTTGACTTCCGTGGACGGGGAGAGGAGGCGGAGGATTGCCCCGGCGATCGTCGACTTGCCGCACCCCGACTCCCCGGCAAGCCCGACGGAGCCGCCCCTGGCAATCTCCAGGTCGACTCCGCGCACAGCCGGGACCGGGCCCGAGCCCGTGTGATAGGTGACGTGAAGATTCTCGATGGTGAGGACGTTGTCGCTCATCGCTGCCTCCCCAGTTTGGGGTCGGCGATCTCTTCGAGCGTGCGCCCGATCATCGTGAAGGCAAGGACCACGATCAGGATGCCCAGACCGGCCGGGACGAAGTACCACCAGGCGTTACGAGTCATGGCGCCGTTGGCAAAGGCCTCCTCGAGGGTCTTGCCCCATGAGGGGTTGGTCGGATTGCCCAGGCCGAGGAACGACAGCGACGTCTCGGAGAGGATCGAGATCGGGATCCACAGGGTGGCGTTGGCCAGGATCAGGCCGCTGACGTTGGGGAGGATGTGCCGGAGGATGATGTGACGGCTCCCGGCTCCGAGTGACCGGGCGCGGTCGACGAACAGCCTCTGTTTCACCGTGAGCACCTGGGACCGGATCAACCGGGCCATCCAGGGCCAGGAGGTGACGCCGATCACGAAGATGATGTTCCACATCGACCTCCCCAGGATCGAGGCCAGGACGATCGCCAGCGGCAGGAACGGGATGACCAGGAACCACTCGGTGAGACGCATGAGCAGCGCGTCGAGCCTCCCGCCACGGAATCCGGCGATGACCCCGATGGTCGAACCGATCACCATCGTCACCGCCGTGGCGGCCACGCCCACGAAGAGAGAGATCCGGGAGCCCCACACGAACTGCGCCCACACCGATCGTCGCAGGTGGTCGGTGCCCATGGGCGGGAACTCGGAGGGCGGTGCCCACTGCGGGTTGCCCGCAGCCCTGGCCGCCACCGCGCTCAACTCGCTCTGGTCGACGATCAACGGAGCCGCCAGCGCCATGGCGGCGAACACGAGAAGGACGTACAGACCGACCATCCCCTGTTTCGACTTCCGGAACTGGCTCCAGAAGCCGACCGCGACCACCTCCTCCTTGGGCCTCTGGGCGAGCGCGGTCATAGCTCCTCCACCCGGGGGTCGAGGTACAGGTAGAGAACGTCGGCGATCAGGTTGAACAGGATCACCGACGCCGAGAAGAGCAGGAACAAACCCTGGAGCATGGGGAAGTCGGGGCCCCTGATCGCTTGCGCCGTGGCCTGCCCCAACCCTGGCCACGAGAAAACTGCCTCGACGGCGATCGCCCCCGACAAGATGAAGCCCAGGTTGAGCGCGGCCAGCGTCACCACAGGGAGCAGGGCGTTGGGCAGGGCGTGCCGGTTGCGCACCACCTTGTCCCTCAGGCCCTTGGCCCTGGCCACCGTGAGGTAGTCCTCGGACATCACCTCGACGAGGGAGCTCCTGGTCACCATCGTGTACTCGCCCAGATAGGCCACGGTCAGGGTCAGCGCCGGTAGGAAGAGATGCCTGAGGTAGTCGACCACCGCCGCCATGCCTGTCAGGGAGACGCCGACCGTCCCCATGCCACCGACGGGGAACCAGCCGAGGATCACCGAGAACCCGACCAAGAAGAGCATCCCCAACCAGAAGTCAGGGACGGAATAGAAGAGCATGGTGGAAGAGGTGATGGCCCGGTCTTTCCACGTGTTGCGCCGCCACCCCGCGACGATCCCGCCCAAGGTTCCGACGATCGCGGCGAACAGTCCCGAGACCCCGAGCAGGGCGAGGGTCGCCGGGATCCGGCGGGAGATCTCGTCCCAGACGGGCTGCCGGCTGTGATACGAGACGCCGAGGTTGCCGGTGAAGGTCTCCCTCAGGTAGTAGAGGAACTGGGTGAAGATCGGCTGGTCCAGACCGAAGGCCGCCCGGAGGTTGTCCTGCACCTCCTTCGGGATGTTCCGACCCCGGAACATGTGGGCGAGCGGGTCGGTCTGAACGATCCGGAACAGGAAGAAGTTGAAGCTGACGACGAAGATCAGGGTCAGCAGCGAGCCGACCAGCTTGCGCAGGATCAGCTTCCGGCGCCGACCCCGATCTTCACTACTTGTCGCGGCCAGGTCCTATTCCCGTTCGTCCTCGGACCTGCGGCGACTGGCCAGCACCGCCGCAACCGCAGCAACCACAACGGCGATCGCGCCGATGGGCAACCAGTTGATACCGCCATCGTCGCCGTCCGCCGCTGGGACGGTCGTGGACGCCGGGACCGAAGTGGTCGCTCCCGGAACGGTTGTGCCCGACCCCTCCGTGGTGGTCGTCGTCGGCTCCGCACCAACGGGCTGGAGGTTGGCGTAGCTCGGCGAGCTCGAGGAGAACATGATCGGGCCGCCGTCGGCGGGCTGGCGAACCCAGCCCTCGAACCGGTCGGTTCGGTAAGCGTGCAACTCGGCGCCCTCGACCATCCCGATGTACACGGCGGCCTCGGTCAGGATCTCCATCGCCTCGTGGACCAGTTCGATCCTGGTCGCCTCGTCCAGCTCCACCGCCTGGAGCTCGTAGAGCTCGTCGAAGCGCTCGTCGTACCAGTTGGCGTCGTTCCAGGCGCCGATCTCGTCCGAGATGAACACCGAGACCATCCCGGTCGGGTCGAGGCCGGGAGTCCAACCCCAGTTGAACGTCTCGTAGTCACCCTCGGCGATGACGGTGCCGGTCTGATCCGAGTCCAGGGCCACCAGCTCGACCTCGATCCCGATGGCCGCCATCCAGCCGAGGAAGAGCTCGCCCAGGGCCTGGCCGAGATCGGTGTTGGTGTTGACGATGTGACGGAAGTGGAGAGGGTTGGTCCCGTCGGGCATCTCCCTGACTCCGTCGTCATCGGTGTCCAGGTAACCGGCGTCATCGAGGATCTGATTGGCCCTCGCCGGGTCGTAAGTGAACTTCAGATCGTCGGAGATCTCGGGAGTCCACTTCTTGGACATGCCCGGATTGATGACGTGGATCTCCTCGGCGTACCCGTACCAGAGGTCCTCGACGATCGCTTGGGTGTCCACACCATGCGCCATCGCTCGGCGAACCAGGGGATCCGCAACGGCCGGATGAAAGTCGCCCGCGCCCATGCCGCCATTGATGCCGATCTGCTCCCAACCGGACTGGTAGCCGGCCACGATCTCGATGTTGGGGTCGGACTCGAGTTGGGCGACGGCGGATCCGGGCAGTGATGCCGCCGCATCGATCTCGCCCGTCTGCAGGGCGGCGACCATGGCATCGGCGTTGCCGAACTGGCGGAAGATGATGGTCTCGACGCCGGGTTCACGGCCTTCCCACCCCCACCAATTCGGGTTGGCCACCATCGTCACCGACTCGCTGGGCTGATACTCCTCGAGCACGTAGGGACCGCTCCCCACGCCATCCAGGTTGTCGTAGGTGGCGGCGGCGTCGGCATCGACGGCCACTTCCTCCCAGATGTGCTTGGGGAAGATGATGACGCTGAGTCTGGGAAGGTTCGGATCGGGGACCGCACTGGTGATCTCGACCGTGCGTTCGTCGATGGCCACGGCGGTGAGGTTCTGGGTGGTCTCGTAGTGGTTCCACCACTCCTGTTCGACGGAGGTGTTGATGTTCCAGACGATGTCCTCGGAGGTGAGGGGCTCGCCGTCCGACCAGGTGAGGCCTTCGCGGAGGGTGTAGGTCCAAGTGAGGCCGTCATCGGATCCGACCCACGACTCGGCGAGGCCGGGAGCGATCTCGAGGTCCAGGTCGGTGGTCGTCAAGGTCTCGTACTGGAGGACCCACACCTCCCACTCGCTGACCAGGTACCCCGCGTTGGGGTTGAGCGTGTCCCAGTTCTGGGTCAGGCCGACCACCAAGGTCGTGGGGTTGCTCTGGGCAAGAGCAGCCGGGACGGTGGCGATGGCAAGGACCAGGGCGGTGAGCCAGACGACTGTGCGTCTCAAATGAAAGCCTCCTCCGAAATACGCGGCGAATGTAACACTCGAATCGGGATCGCCCCGCAAGAACTCCCTACATGAGATGCCAGTCGAGGAATCGCTCCAGGCGGCGGTAGAAGTCGACCTGGGGGGCGGTCCGCAGGAGCCCGTGGCCTTCGGTCGGATAGGTCACGTACTCGAAGGGCTTGTCGTGCTTTTTCAACTCCTCCACGAGCTGGGCCGACTGCCTGGGATGCACCCGCGCATCCTGATCCCCGTGGGCGATGAGGAGAGGTCCTTCGATGCTGGCGACCGACCAGAGCGGTGAACCGGCCCGGTAGGCATCGCGGGCCTCGGCGGGTGTGCCCATCATCCGTTCTAGGTCCTCACGGCCTCCGCGGTCCCCGTGCGCCCAGCTCGATGTGATGTCGGAGTCGCCGTACTTGAGGACAGCGCACTTGAAGCGGTGCTCCGAGTCGTTGGTCATGCTGGCGAGTGCCATGTAGGAGCCGTAAGACGCACCGAAGATGGCGATCCGCTTCGGGTCCACCCACCCGAGCCCGGCGAGGAAGTCATGTGCCGCGAGGCAGTCTTTCGTGTCGGCCACCCCCCACACCCCGTGATTGGCCCGTTCGAAGTCCCGGCCGTAAGTCGTGCTCCCCCTGAAGTTGATGGCGAGCCAGGCATAGCCCTTGTCGACGAAGTACTGGGCGTGCCCATCCCAGAAGTCGCCGTAGGCGTCGGTCGGGCCGCCATGGGGATAGACCACAGCCGGCACCGGCAAGTCGGTCTGTGCCGGGCGGTAGAGGAAGCCGTGTATCTCCAGCCCGTCGAAGGATTGGAAGGTGACTTCTTCGAACGGCACGTGATGTGCACCTTGGATCTCGGTCGGCGGCGGGCCCAGCAAGGGCAAGGTGCCTCCTCGAGAATCGACCTCGACGAGGCCCACGGGCGTGAGGTGATCCTCGTAGACCGCAACGACCGAATCGCCGACCCAATGTGGCTCGGTCCAGTTGCCACCCTCGGAGAGGGTGGTGACCGTCCCGTCTTCCGGCGACACGCTGACCAATGAGGAGCGCCCCCGACGAGCCCTGGTGGCGACCAGGCGATCACCTGACGGATGCCACTCGAGCCCGCCGAAGTCCCCTTCCCCCTCGGTGAGTTGGCGCTCCGAGCCCGTGGCGAGCTCGAGAAGATGGATTTGGCACCAGCCCGACCGTTCGGAGACGAAGGCGAGAGCCGAGCCGTCGGGAGAGACCTGTGGATCGAAGTCGTGCATTCCGGGGACACCCGTCAACTTCCTGGTCTCCTTGGTGTCGAGATCGACCCACCAGATCTCGCTGGCGTTGCGGTCGTCACGCGGGAAGTTCAAGTACACCGCCGCACCGCCGCCCGGCACGACCCGTCCGCCTGAGACGTTCTGTCCCTTGGGAGTGATGGCGACTGGCCATGAGTCGTCGACCGACATGACCGCGAGCCGGGTCTCGTCGTCACGGTCCACCGTCACCAGGAGGGTCTCGTCATCGATCCACGCCGGAGAGCCCGCCTCGGCCAGCTTCTTGGCCTTTCCCCCTCCCACCTCGGCCAGCCAGATCTCGCCGTCATGGTCGTACGCGAGTCGACGCCCGTCGGGAGACCACGCGGGAGTGGTGTCCTCCCAGAAGGCCATCGGATTGCGGTTGGTGGTCACCCGTGTGGGGAGCCCACCCGCCGCCGGCACGGTCCACACGTCCGAGGTGTCCCGGTCGAGGATGAAGGCGATGCGGGATCCGTCCGGCGACACGGCGAGATCGTGGGGGCGTTCGACGGCGGCGATCGCCTCGAAGGACCACCGTGACTTCGGCGCATCCGGCCTGTCCATCGAAGGCAGACCCTGGTGCTCGTCTTGGTCGACCCACATGTTCATTCCGTCATCCCTTCCTCAATGCCGTCGAGCACGGCTGCGACCAGTGCTCCCAATGTGTCCAGGTCGTAGCCGCCCTCTTGCACTGCCACGACGGGCCGATTCAAACCGCCGATCCGGCGGCCCGCGGCCGAGAAGCCGGCTTCCGTGACCTCGAAGGGGCTGTTCTCGTCGGTCCGGCCCGCATCCACACCGAGCGAGAGGACGATGGCGTCCGGATCGAAGCGGCCGACCTCGGCGATCAGCCGGTCGAGGCCCTCCAACCAACCCGAATCGCCGGTACCCGGCGGCAGTGGGACATTGAGGTTGGCGCGGAGGCCGTCGCCTTCGCCGGTCTCGTCGGCGAAGCCGACGAAGTGCGGGTACCACCCCGCCCCGGGGTCGATGTGGACCGATCCGTAGAAGACGTCCCCTCTGCTGAAGAAGATCTCCTGGGTCCCATTGCCGTGGTGGGCGTCGATGTCCACGATGGCGACCCTAGGGAGACCGTTGCGGGTGAGATGCTCGGCGGCCACCGCGGCGTTGTTCAGATAGCAAGAGCCCCCGAAGAAGGCCCGGCCGGCGTGGTGGCCGGGTGGGCGGGTGACGGCGTAGACGAACCGCTCGCCGCCGATGACGAGGTCGGCTGCGGTTGCGGCCGCGTCCACCGCGGCGCGCGCCGCCCGGAACGTCCCCTCCCCGATCGGCGTCATCGTGTCGGTCGCCCAGACCCCGGCTCGCGCCGCGGGTGACGCGGGGAGTCTCAGCGGTCGACCGGCTCCCAGCTTGGGGTTGGGGAACGCGTATGCGGTCACATAGGGCTGGCCCGGGTCGTCGATGTAGCCGGCGGCCTTCCACTCCGCATGGGCGGAAGCCATGTACCGGGTCATGTCAGGGTCGTGCACCCGGTCGAGTACCGAGGCGTCGTGGGCCACGGCTTCGACCAACTCGCGGTCTCCGAGCTCCGCCAGGATGGCGTCGACCCTCGCCGGCACCTCATCGGTCGAGATCAACACGCCCACCCAGGTCGCTTCCGGGATGTCGTGGTGGACGTGATCGGCGGAGTGGACGACCCTCATTTGCCGGCGCAAGGTACAGCAGGCAGCGGGGAGAGTGTTCTCAGTGGCGGCGCGCCCGCACCAGCGTGTCGCGCGCCAGCTTCAAGCCGTCGTCGGTCTCGACGGGCCGACGCACTCGTTGGGCCTCGACGATCTCGAGGCCTCCGAGCCACTCCTTGATCAGCTGGAGCTCCCAGAGCACCTCTTCACGGCTGGGACCGCCATACCCGTGCTCCAAGTTGGTCCGGTCGTGACCGATGAGGAACAGCTCGCCACCCGGGTCGAGCCAGGTGGCCGCCCGCCGGACCACGGACTCCAGCTCGTCCGCCACCACCTGCAGGTAGGCGACCAGGACCAGGTCGAAATGCCCTGAGGGCTCCCAGGTGCGGACATCGGCGAGGTGCCATTCGACGTCGGGAGCTGCCTCCTCTGCCCGCTGCACCGCCACCGGGGAGAAGTCGACGCCGGTCATCTCCCAGCCACGCCGGGCGAGCCAGGCGGCGTTGCGGCCTTCACCGGCGGCCAGGTCGAGGCCCCGGCCCGGCGGATGGTGGGCCAGGCGGTCGGCGACGAACAGGTTGGGCTCCGGCGACCACAGCCGGTTCGCCGCCCGGTACTTCTCGTCCCAGTCGGCTGGGTTCAACCGAACTCGATTCCCTGGGCCAGCGGGAGATCGTCACCCCAGTTGATGGTGGTGGTCTGGCGGCGCATGTAGGCCTTCCAGGCGTCCGATCCGGCCTCTCGGCCTCCTCCGGTCTCCTTCTCGCCCCCGAACGCGCCCCCGATCTCGGCCCCCGAGGTCCCGATGTTGACGTTGGCGATCCCGCAGTCAGACCCGGTGGCGCTGAGGAACCGCTCGGCGTTCTTCAACGACTCGGTGAATATGGCCGAGGACAGGCCCTGGGCGACGCCGTTCTGGATCTCGATCGCCTCCTCGAGGGTGCCGAACTCGGTCACCCACAGGATCGGGGCGAAGGTCTCCTCCTGGGTGATCGGGGCGTCCTTCGGAATCATGGCGATCGTCGGCTCGACGAAGAAGCCGGGCCGGTCGATGCGGTTGCCGCCGGTGACGATCTGCGCACCCTGAGACCTCGCGGCTTCGAGCGCCGACATCATCTGGGAGATGGCGCGCTCGCTGACGACGGGGCCCATCAGCGTCCCCTCTTCGAGGGGATCGCCGATCGTGACCTGCCGGTAGGCGTCGGAGAGCCGTGACACGAGCTTGTCGGCAATGGCCTCGTGCACCAGCAGTCTGCGCAGGGTCGTGCATCGTTGCCCCGCGGTGCCCACGGCGGCGAACAGCACCGCCCGCACGGCGAGCTCGATGTCGGCGTCGTCCATGACGATGACCGCGTTGTTGCCGCCGAGCTCGAGGATCGACTTGCCCATGCGCTCCGCGACCGCCTTGCCCACGATCCGTCCCATGGCCGTGGAGCCGGTTGCCGATATGAGAGGCAGTCGCCGGTCGGCGGTCATGGCGGAACCGACCGTGGCCCCGTCACCAACGATGAGGTTGAAGACACCCTCGAAACCCGACCCTTCCATCACTCGGGCGGCGATCTTGGTGATGGCGATGGCGGTGAGCGGCGTCCGCTCCGAGGGCTTCCAGACCACCGTGTCGCCGCAGACCGCGGCGATGGCGGAGTTCCAGGACCAGACGGCCGCCGGGAAGTTGAACGCCGTTATCACTCCCACCGGACCCAGTGGATGCCACTGCTCGTACATCCGGTGGTTGGGCCTCTCGGAGGCGATGGTGAGCCCGTAGAGCTGACGGGAGAGACCGACGGAGAAGTCGCAGATGTCGATCATCTCCTGGACCTCGCCGATGCCCTCGGGGAGGATCTTGCCCATCTCCAAGGTGACCAGGGCACCGAGGTCCTCGACGTGCTCGCGAAGGGCGTTGCCGAGCTGGCGCACGTACTCGCCCCGCTTCGGTGCCGGCAGCGCCCGCCAGCGGGCGAACGCCTCGACCGAGCTGGCGACCACCTTCTCGTAGTCCTCTGACGATCCCATTCGGACCTTGGCGATCACCTCGCCGGTGGTGGGGTTGGGAACCTCGACCAGCTCGCCGGACGCATCCAGCCAGCCACCCGCGTACACCCCCGAGTTCTCCTCGGACAGCCCGAGACGGTCGAGGATCTCCGCCGCGTTCATCGGGCCGCCACCACCTCGATCTCGACGAGGAACCCTCCCGGCAGGGCGCCCGCCTGGAAGGTGGACCGGGCCGGGGGCGCGGCGGCGAAGTAGGAGCCGTAGACCTCGTTGACCGCCGGGAAGCTGGCGATGTCGGCCAGGAAGATCGTGGTCTTGACGATGTCGTCGTAACCGAGGCCGACGTCGCCGAGGATGCTTCCGATGTTCTCCATCACCTGCTTGGCCTGGGCGGCCACGTCATCGGGCGCTCGCTCGCCGGTGGCAGGGTCGATGGCCACCTGGCCGGAGACGAACACCAGGCCGGCCGCCTCCGCAGCGACGGAATAGGGACCCATCGGGGTGGGCGCGGACGGCGTGGAAGGGATGCTCTTGGACATGGCGCCAAGGGTACTCCCCCTGGGGATCAGTCCCCAGAGCGAAGCGAATGGGGGTGGGGGTCCGTGCGCGACGGACAACTCCCGGCGCGTCAGGCCGTACTGGAGTGGAGAACCGACCCCCTCCCCGCCTTCGGCGGTACTCCCCCGATGAATCGGGGAAGAGATCTCAGAGGATTACGAGAAGGAGTTGCCGCAGCCGCAGGCGTGCGTCTTGTTCGGGTTCTCGATGGCGAACCCGGCGCCCATGAGGCCGTCGCGGTAGTCGAGGACGGATCCCTGCACCATCTCGGCGCTGGACGGGTCGACCACGACCTTCACGTCTCCGAACGTCTCGACGACGTCGTCTTCCTCGATCTCGGTGTCGAAGTACATCTCGTACTGGAAGCCGCTGCACCCTCCGGGCCGCACGGCCATGCGAAGGGCCAGGGCAGGCTCGTTCTCGGCCGCGATCAACTCAGCAACCTTGGTCGTGGCGGCGTCGGTGAGGGTGACGATGCGGTTCGACTTGATGTTGAGGATCTGGGTCATCTGCTCCTGCCTCGTGCGGTGGCCTGGTTGTCAGTGTACCCCAACAACCGGCGGTTTCATTCCGGAACCCGCGCCCTACCCTGAAGCGCTGATGGTCACCGTCGAAGACGTCATGGAGACCCTGGCCAGGGTGCAGGACCCGGAACTGGGCGGCAACGTCGTCGAACTGGGGATGGTCACGGACGTCCGGATCGACGGGGCCGCCGTCGAGGTCGGGCTGGCACTGACCATCGCCGAATGTCCTCTCCGCAACCACCTCGAGGGCGAAACCAAGCGCAGGATCGCCGACATCCCCGGAGTGGAGGCCGTCGAGGTCAGGACCACGGCCATGACCAAGTCCCAGCGAGCGGAACTCATGTCGACCGTGCGCATGAAGGCGCGCGACAGCGCTCCGGCCACCCAGGTGGCACCCGTCACCCGTGTCATCGCAGTGGCGTCAGGAAAGGGTGGCGTCGGCAAGTCGTCGGCATCGGCGAACCTGGCGGTGGCGCTGGCGCGGGAGGGGTACGAAGTCGGTTTGCTCGACGCCGACATCTGGGGCTTCTCCATTCCCCGCATGATGGGTGTCGACGGGCGACTGGAAGCCGACGCCGACACCAAGCTGATCCAGCCGCTCCATGCCCATGGCGTCAAGGTCGTGTCCACCGGATCGATCATCGAGTCGGAGGAGACGGCGCTCATGTGGCGGGGCCTGATGCTCTCCAAGGCAGTGGAGCAGTTCCTCACCCAGGTGTCGTGGGGCGAGCTCGACTACCTGATCGTCGACATGCCGCCCGGCACGGGCGACGTTCAGATGGCACTGGCCCGCATGCTCCCCCAGGCCGAGATGCTCGTGGTCACGACGCCGCAGCGCGCCGCTCAGAAGGTGGCGGTCAGAGTTGCCGACATGGCCCGGCGCTCCCACATGCCGATCGTCGGAGTGGTGGAGAACATGTCCGGGGAGATGTTCGGGACGGGCGGCGGTGCGGAGCTCGCCGACGACCTCGGAGTGCCGTTCTTCGGATCGATCCCGCTCGACCGGCGGGTCGTGGAAGGCGGCGACGCGGGGAGGCCGGTCGCGGTCGATGGCGACGGGGACGCCGCAGCAGAGTTCGCAGCAATCGCGTCACGGCTCGTCGCCCAAGTGCCGCCGCTGCGGATGGAGACCTGCACCGGGAGGATCGCGAAGCTCATCGCCGAGCTCGAAGAAGGGGCTGCTGCGTCAGTCTGACCGGGGCGGCAGCCAGAGGACGAGCGACAGCCGTCGTGGC
Source organism: uncultured Acidimicrobiaceae bacterium (assembly GCA_964388105.1). Lineage (GTDB taxonomy): Bacteria > Actinomycetota > Acidimicrobiia > Spongiisociales > ZC4RG35 > ZC4RG35. The sequence goes on along the minus strand of CAYLYQ010000032.1, from coordinate 10,410 downwards.
GTGACCCCGCCGACCACGTAGGTGGCAACGATCTGATCGGCAAAGGTCTGCCGGCGCACGTGGACCAACGGGAGGAGGAATCCGGCGCCGAGCGGAGCCAGGTCGATGACGTGGAGGAACTTCCGGGCAATCCCAACCCGCTTGCCCGGCGGGGCACCACCGGCGTCGACGAGCCGCAGCCCGACGAGGGCCTTGCCAGGCGTCTGTCCCGTCGTGCCGTCCAGGTGGCCGAGGAGCCACAGGTAGGCCACCGCGACGACGATGGCCGGCCAGCCCCGGTTCCAGATGGCGAACAAGGCCGGAGGGACTGCGTCGATGAGCCCGGCGAGGACACGCCGCTGCCAACCCGCCAAGGGGGTGGGGATGGTCAACACAGCCTCGGGTCCCTCCACAGGGCGGCGAAGTTACCGCATCTTGGAGTGACTAGTCCTTCTGGGTGAGGTGGGAATCGTCCTTTCCTTGACCACCCTCCGTGACCGACAATGACGCACAGAACGTGCCCCTTCGGCCACAGAGTGTCTGATGAGGGTGTGGGGGCTTGGGCAAGGGAGGCCCAGACGAACAGAGAGGACCCGCTAAGGGTCCTCTCTTTCGCTTTCAGCAGAGGGACCGGACCAGCGGATAGGGGTTGACCGCTGCACCACCCCGCGGATGCCACTCGAAGTGCAGGTGCGGCAGGTAGTCCGGGGCGTTGCCCGTGCTGCCGTTGAAGCCGATCACATACCCCGCTTCGACTTGCTGGCCCGTGGAGATGTCGCCGTACGAGTCGAGGTGGGCGTAGAAGAACTGATCCCCGTTCTCCGCACGGAGCCAAACGGCGAGCCCGCTCAGGGCCCCGGTGGTGATCCGGTGGATGCGTCCCGAGTAGATGGCGACGATCGGGGTGCCGCGCGCCGCGATCATGTCCACGCCCTGGTGGGTCCGGCCACCCGAACGGGGAGCACCCCAGGAGTTGCTGAACGTCACTGGGCCAGCGACGGGGCAAACGCCACCGGCCGGCGACGGTGGTGTCGCCTCCTGTGGTGCGGTGGTGGTGGGCGCCGCCCCACCGTCCGTGGTGGTGGTCGCCGGAGCCGTCGTGGTGGTGGTCGGCCGGGTGGTGGTGGCCGCCGGGGGAGCTGTGGTGGAAGTGGCCGCCGCCTCGGCGAGAAGACGGGCTTCCTCGATTCTCCGACGCTCTTCCTCGTCCTGTCGGGCCTTCTCCGCCACGAGCCGGTCGTAGTTGACCTGCGCCCTCTCCACCTCGGCCATCAAGTCGGCCGCCATGGACTCCAATTCCACCGTGAGTTCCGCCTGCTCGGCCGAAGCCTCGGACTTGCGCACGGTGAGCCGGTCGAGCTCGGTCCCGAGGATCCCGAGCTCGTTGATGAGCTCCCGGCCCGAGCCGTTGACGGTCCGCAGGTACTCGAGACCGGCCTGATAGGTCCCGGTGTCGACGTTGAGCATCATCGTGACGGCCGTCCCGCTCGCGGCTGCCATGTACATCTCCACGCTGACCGCCGTAAACCGCTCCTCCGCGTCGGCGAGCAGCATGCCGGTGCGGCCGATGGCCTCCTCCAGTTGGGTGATCTCGTGATCGAGTTCGAGCTGACGCGCCCACGCTTCCTGCACCCGTGATCCCAGCTCTTGGGCGTCCGCCATCGCCTGGTCCAGCTCACGCTCCGCCCGGGCGACGTCACTCGAGGTCACCTGGCCGATGGCGGGGAGGGCGACCGCGACGACCAGCAACGCAAGGGCAAATCTGGTGACAGCGGGCTTCATGGGGGAGGGATCGGGTCGGCGCGACCGTCACTGAAGGCTATCCGGCCCTCCTCCGCGAGCAACTTCATGTGAGCGGCGACCGACCTGGCGGCGAGGGGGAACAGAGACCGGTCGACTCCGGCGTAGACCATCTCCACCACCTCGTCGACCGTCGAAGCACCCGAAGCCACCGCCGCCAGGACCTCGCCGTGGCGTTGCATCCGGTGCGCCAGATACCAGTCGATGACCTCGGCCGGCCGGTCGATCTCCTCTCCGTGCCCCGGATACATCCGGTCGATCTCGATCCCCTGCAGCCGGCGCAGGGAGGCCAGGTACCTGCCGAGATCCTCCACCATCACCGACGACCCGCCGATGACGTGGTCTCCGGTGAACATCACGCGACCGACTCGGAAGCAGAGGTGGTCGTCGGCGTGGCCGGGCGTGTAGACCACTTCGAGGTCCAGGTCGCCGACGCCCAAGGTCTGGCCTTCCAGGAGCCTTCCGTCGGGGTCGAAACCGGGGCCCGGAGCGTGGCCGAGGGCCGGCACCCCCAGTTCAGCCGCCAGGGGGTTCGCCAGGGGCGCATGGTCGGTGTGGGTGTGGGTCACCAGCACCGCCACGGCACGGCGGTCGCCGAGGCGAGCCAGCACCGCGTTGGCGTGGACGCGGTCCACCGGGCCGGGGTCGATGACGATGACCGCCCCACCGCCACCGTCGAGGAGCCAGGTGTTGGTGCCTGTCCCGGTGTAGGGCCCTGGGTTGTTGGCGAGTACCCGCTCGATCCTCACGGGAAGGCCTCGACCGGATCGGCGGGCGCAGGGACAGGGACCAGTGAACCGTCCTCCATGACCGCGGGCGTGATCAGGGTCCGCCCGTCCGCTCCGGCGGCTGACAGGAGAGCATCCTCCACCGATCGGCGGCGCTCCAGCCAACGCAGGTGCGAGAGGGTGGGGAGGATCATCTGCCACTCGCCCGACCGGGCGCGCTCCATGGCGGCGCGCGGAGTCGTCCAGAAGTGCCCTGTCATCTCGACGCCGTCGACGATGACCTCGGGAGGGTCCTCGACGGCCAGGAGGTAGAACCAGGTGTCGAATCGGTACGGCATCGAAGCCGGAGTCACCCACCTCGAGACCAGGGTGAGTGAGTCCACCGACAGCCGGTCGCCGGTCTCACGAAGGGCGGAGAGCAACGCGGCCCCGGACCTCTCGCGGGCCGGGACGGTGCGATCGGCGAGAGCGAGCAAGCCGGTCTCCTCGGCGAGCTCCCGCAGCACGGCCACCCGGAGGGCGGTGTCATCGTCGTCGGTGCCGGCGTGGACGCGGTCCGCCTCGTCGACCGTCCCGCCGGGAAAGACCACGAGGTCACCGAAGGTGCCGCCACCGCGTCGCTTCACGACCAGGACCTCGAAAGGGTGGGCGCGGCGCAGGACGATGACACTGGCCGCCGGACGGGGCGTTACGACGCCGGCATCAGACACCCGGCCATCCTACGGACGCCGGTTCAGTTCACCAGAGGAGCACTCCGGCGCTCCACTTCCGTCAGGCCGCCCCAGATCCCGAACGGCTCGCGAATGGCAACGGCGTGCTCGAAGCACTCCGCCCTCACCGGGCATACGCCGCAGATGGCCTTCGCCTTCGTCTCTCTCCGCTCCCGCTCGTCCTTTCTCTCGAAAGTCGACGGTGGGAAGAAGAGGTAGGCATGGTTCCCACGGCACAACGCCCTCAACTGCCAATCGTCCTTCGTCGGCACAGTTGCTCCTCCCGCTTGTGCGACAACTCGGCGGAAGCTAACCGCGATCCCGCGCAGGTTCCAGGGAAAATCTGGAAGATGTGCCGCTACTTTTCGCGAGGCTCGGCCGCGTCGACCTCGAGATAGAGGCCGTCGACCCCGGTCACCAGCACCTCGGAACCGGCCACCAGTCCCGCTTCCCGGTGCGCGGTCGCCCGCCACCGGGCACCCTCGATCTCGACCACTCCATCAGGCGAGAACGGTCCGGTAGCGATACCGCGCATTCCGATCAGGCTCTCCCGGCCCACCGTCATGGTGGAGAGGCGCGCTCTCTGCACGGTGGGCATGGCGAGCAGGTAGAAGAACAGGACGGCCAGCACCGACAACAGGACCAGCCACCACCTGGGATCGATCTGGCCACCTCCGTCGACCAGGAACAGGCCGCCGACGAAGAGGGCCACGGTTCCCAGGACCAGGGAGGGTTTGGCGCCGCCGGCCTGGTGGGAGCGTGTCAGCAGGGCCCAGCCGGCGAACACCAATGCCGCCGCCCACCACCTGGTGGGAAGAGTGACGAGGCCCCAACCCCCGAGGAACAACGAGACCGCCGCCACGGCGGCGGCCACTCCCGGGCCGAGGGCGTAGAACTCGAAGGCCACGATGGTCAGGCCCACCGTCAGGAAGAAGAAGGCTGCCTCCGGGATGACGGCGAGCCGGAAGAACCGGTCCACGATCCCCGGCTTGCGGAACACGATGGTCTTGACGATCTGCTGGCCGTCGACACTCTCGAGGGTGGAAACGGTGACCGCGCCCTCGGCCGTCGGGAACTCCTCGCCGTCGAGGCGCGCGAGATAGTCGCGCAGTGCCGGCTCCAGCGAGACCGATTCGAGCTCCTCGACCGGGCGGACGTCCTCGGGCCCGATGACCTCGGGACGTGACTCGCCCAGGACCGTCGGGTTGACCAGACCCCAGGTGGATCCGGGGGCCGCCGCGGCGTATTCGGCGGTCGTAGCCAGGACCGAAGCACCCCCGTAGGCCACAGCCGGGAAGGGCCCGATCCAGGTGGCGACCGGAAGCGGAGGCTCGGCCAGCATCGCCACCACGCGGTCGAAGGCATCGCCGTCGAGGACGGCAGGCGAGTTGACCTGGACCACCGCCATCTCCTGGCCCCGAGCCGCGGCGTTCTCGAGCGAGTCGGCGATGAAGTCGAGAGCACGGGCGTCGAGAGGGCCGCTGACGTCGATGACTTCGATCGCTCCGCCCTCCGAAGCGGCACAGCCCGTGAGGGCGAGACAGGCGATGGCGACCAGCGCCCGGACTGCTTTCACGGTCCCCGACGATAGGGGTCGCCACGAGTTGATCCCATTCCGGGGTGGCCGGGCGGCCGGGTGACCCGTCTATCGTCCGGGCCATGTCGAAGATGGTCCTGGTCGCAGACGCGCCGTGGGTGATCAACGAGGTCAAGTCGGCGCTCGCCGCCGAGCCCTGGCAGTACCTCGAAGTGTCCGACCCCCGCCGGGCGACCGAGGTCATCGGCCAGGCGAGACCCGACGCGGTCGTCGTGGACATGCAGGTGGGGAGCATGGGCGGAATGGCCGTCACCCGCGCCATCAGGCAGGCGATGGACCCGCACCCGAGAGTCGTGTTGCTCCTCGACCGCCACGCCGACCGGTTCCTGGCGCGTCGGGCGGGAGCCGACGCGGCCGTGGTCAAACCCATCGACGGGCCCGAGCTGCGTTGGGCGCTCTCGACGGCAGCGGGGCAAGAGGAAGAGGAGTGACCCTCCCGGCCGGGCTGGACCGCTCCGTTCTCGAGCAGGTCACCGCCCCATTCGGGCAGAGCAGGACCCTGCCGGCCGCGGCCTACACCAGCGACGCTGTGTTCGACTGGGAGATGAAGAATCTCTTCCGGGGCACCTGGGCCTGCGTGGGCCGCTTCGACGAACTGCTGGGGCCGGGCCAGATCCGCGCCGTGGAAGTCGCCGGCGAGAGTGTGTTGCTGACTCGGAGCGTCGAAGGCGACCTCAACGCGTTCTCCAACGTCTGCCGCCACCGCGGGCACGAGCTGGCCCCCGTCGGCGACGCCATCGACGCCCGACTGATCCGGTGCCCCTACCACTCGTGGTCCTACCGCTACGACGGGTCGCTCCGTGCCGCCCCGACCTTCGCCCAAACGCCCGGCTTCGACATGTCGGAGTGGCCGTTGATCGCCGTCCGGTCGGCGGTGTACGGGGGGTGGGTCTGGGTCGATTTGTCCGGGTCGGCGCCCGACATCGAGACCCACTTCGGGAACCTCGGCGAGATCATGGCTCCCTACGAGACGGAGCTCCTGCGGACCGCCGTCGTGCACGAGTACGTGATCGCCGCCAACTGGAAGGTGATCGCCGAGAACTACAACGAGTGCTACCACTGCTCGACCATCCACCCGGAGCTCTGCGAGGTGACACCGCCCGATTCGGGGCGCGATCACCAGCCCACCGGGATGTGGCTGGGGGGCACGATGGAGCTCAAGTCCCATGCGGTCACCATGTCCCTCGACGGCGCCTCCAAGGGAATCAACTTCCGGAAGATCGACGGCGATGCCGCCCGCCAGGTCTGGTACCTCACCGTCACCCCCAACCTGCTGCTGTCGTTGCACCCCGACTATGTGATGACCCACCGCATCACCCCCCTCTCCGCCGGAGAGACCCACGTCGAGTGCGCCTGGCTGTGGCCGCCGGAGGCCTTCGATCTGGAGGGCTTCGACCCCTCCTACGCGGTCGACTTCTGGGACATCACCAACCGTGAGGACTGGACCGCCTGCGAGGCGGTGCAGAGGGGTGTCTCCAATCAGGGCTACCGCCCGGGTCCCTTGTCCTCTTGGGAGGGAACCGTTCACCAGTTCCTCAGCTGGGCCGCCAACCACTACCTCGGCAACGGGTCGGTCGTCCCTATGGCGCCGGAACGCGAGAGGCGCTGATCGGCCAGGCCCCTCGCCGACGCATTACCGTCCCAGCGTGATCCTCGTCAACGGTGCACCATGATCAAGGAGACCCCCTTCCACCCCCGCACGGCCGAGGCAAACAAGACCGGCCTGTGGAGCCACTGGGCCGGCTACCTGTCGGCTGACAAGTACCGGATGGCCGACAAGTTCGAGTACTGGGCGGTGCGGAACTCCGCCGGCGTCATCGACACCTCCCCGCTGTTCAAGTACCGAATCACCGGACGCGATGCCGAGCGCTATCTCGCGGGGATCCTCGCCCGGGACATCCGCAAGTGCCGGCCGGGCCAGGCCCAGTACACGGTGTGGTGCGACGACGACGGTTGGGTTCTCGAGGACGGGGTGGTGCTCCGCCTCTCCGACGACCAGTTCCTGCTCACCACCGCCCGAGCCAACATGGCCTACTTCTCCGACCACGCCGAAGGCCTCTCGGTCCAGGTCGAGGACGAGTCCGCCGGTCTCGGTGCGCTGGCGGTGCAGGGCCCTTATGCCCGGGAGGTCGTGTCGCAGATCGCTCCGGAGATGCGTGACATCGGTTACTTCCACCTCACTCCCGCCAAGATCGGGGATGCCGCGGTCACCATCTCCCGGACCGGGTACACGGGCGACCTCGGCTACGAGATCTGGGTGGAGGCCGACGACGCCGTGGCGGTGTGGGACCGCCTCTTCGAGGTCGCCGAACCGTATGGCGTGATCCCTGCCGGCCAGAACGCCCTTCTCATGACTCGCGTCGAAGCCGGGCTGATCCTGATCGATGTCGACTTCGAGTCGGCCCGATACGCCTGGAACGACGATCAGAGGTCGACCCCTCACGAGCTAGGCATGGGGTGGATGTTCCGCGACCTGGCCGAAGACGACCGGGCCTTCATCGGCCGCCGAGCCATCGAGAACGAGGTCGCCAACAAGACCTCACGGTGGCGGACGGTGGGGATCGTCGCCGACTGGGAGGATTGGTACCGGGTCCATGCCGACCGCGGGTTGATCCCTCCGAAGGACCACACGCCGGGCCACGGCGAGCACATGCTCTACGACACCGACGATCGCCAGATCGGGTGGACGCCGAGCTTTCTGTACTCCCCCGTCTTGCAGCGCCACATCGGGATCGCCCGGGTCGAGCCAGGGATGGCCGCTCCCGGCACCCGGCTCCGGCTCGAGGTGACCATCGACCACCGCTATGACATGGTGGGAGCCGAGGTCACCCGGTTGCCGTTCTACAACCCACCACGAAAGACAGCCTGAGGTAAGAGATGCCAGCCAAGAACGACTACGACGCCATCGTCATCGGCGGCGGCCACAACGGGCTCGTCAACGGCGCATACCTGGCCAAGGGGGGCTTGCGCACGCTGATCCTGGAACGGCGACACCTCGTCGGTGGCGCCGCCATCACCGAGGAGCTCCACCCTGGCTTCCAGTTCACGACCTTCTCCTACGCGCTGAGCCTTCTCAGGCCGGAGATCATCCAGGAGCTGGAGCTGCCCAAGCACGGGTTCATGCCGCTTCAGATGCCGTCCACCTTCGCCCCCACCGACGACGGCGACTACCTGTTCATGGGCAAGGACCCGAACGAGAACCTGCACGAGATCGCCCGGCACTCCTCCCACGACGCGGACGCCTACCTCGCCTACGGCCACATGATGAGCCAGGTCGTCCACGCCATCCGGCCTCTCATGGACGCCATCCCCCCCGACATCACCTCGAAGGACCCCGAGGAGCGGGCTCGCATGGCCGCCATCGGCTCCTATCTCGCCGACCTCCCGCCGCGGGTGCTCCACGACATGGTCCGGCTGCTCACGGGCAGCACGGCCGACATCCTGGAGGACTACTTCGAGACCGACATCATGCAGGGCTGGCTGGCGTCCTCCGGGATCATCGGGTCGAAGGTGGGTCCCCGCTCCCAGGGATCCGGCCTGGTCCTGCTCTACCACTCGTTCGGCGAGTACGACGGCTCCTACGGGACCTGGTCGTTCCACAAAGGCGGCAATGGCGGGTTCACCCAGGTGCTGGCCCGAGCGGCTGCTGCGTTCGGCGCGGAGATCCGACTGGAGTCACCGGTGGATCACGTGGTCACCAAGAACGGTCGCGCCACCGGCGTCGTCTTGGAGGACGGCACCGAGTTCACCGCCCCGGTCGTGGTCAGCGCGCTCGACCCGCGGCGGACGTTCATGCAGCTCGTCGATCCCCGGGAGCTCCCCGCCGACCTCGTCGAGGACATTCGCCGGTTCCGCTTCCAGGGGACCTCGTCCAAGGTCAACTTCGCACTCGACTCCAACCCGACCTTCCCGGGGCTCGAGGGCAACGACCACCTGCGAGGCTTCCTCAACATCGGGCCGAGCCTCGATTACCTGGAGAAGGCCTTCGACGACGCCAAGTACGGCCAGTTCAGCAAGCGCCCCTACATCGACGGGTGCATCCAGTCCAACATCGACCCGGACATGGCTCCGCCGGGCAAGGCCGTGATGTCGTGCTTCATCCAGTACACGCCATACGAGCTGCGCGACAGTGATTGGGACACCGAGCGGGACAACCTCGGCGACACGGTGCAGGCCCGCCTCGAGGAGATCTTCCCCGGCTTCGGGAGCCTCGTCCTGCACCGCGAGGTGGTCACACCGCTCGACATCGAGCGGACGGTCGGCCTCACCGAAGGGAACATCTTCGCCGGGGAGTTCCTCGCGCCGCAGATGTTCTTCTTCCGGCCGGCGCCGGGCTGGAATCAGTACCGAACCCCAATCGAGGGCTACTACCAGTGCGGTTCGGGCACCCACCCCGGCGGCTGCGTCATGGGCGCCCCCGGCCGCTTCGCCTCCTGGCAGATTCTCGGCGATGTCGCCAAGAAGCGCTGAACGTCGCCACTGACCCCTTCGGTCAGTGGCCGTGGGCCAGCGGCCCGGCCTCCGGCTCCGGCACCACGGGAGCCGGCACCTCCACCTGACGCGTGGCGTCCAGCCGTCTCGCACCGGGCCAGAAGAGCACCGAAGCCACCAGGACCACCAGGCCCGAGGACACCAGGGTGCGCTGGACGCCGAAGACCGCCGCGAGGGCGGCGGCGAACGTCAGCGGGATGAGATGCCCGCCTTCGGAGTGCATCTGGTTCACCCCCATGATCCTCCCGACCATGTGATCCGGGGAGTTGATCTGGAGAAGGGTCCGGTGCAGCGGGACCATGGCGCCGATCACCAGACCCCACACCGCGCCGGCGGTGGCGACGATGGGCAGGATCCCCGTTCCGACGTAGAGGACGACACCGACTGCGTTCAGGCCGACGATCACAGTCAAGGCCCGCGCCGTCCGGTAGCGCTCCGGGAGGCGGGCCGAGATGCGGGTGCCGGTCACCATCCCGATCCCGAAGAGGGCATTGACCCAGCCCAGGGTCTCGATCTCGACGCCGACGACGTCGCGGAAGAACAGCGGTTCCAGGGCCGCGAAGAAGCCGAACAGGAGGAACACCGCGGAGCCGAGCAGGATGTAGAACCGAAGCCGCTCGTTGCCGTAGGCGAACCGCAGGCCTTCCTTGAACTCGGCGAATCCGGACTCGCGCTCGTGGACCTGCCGTTTGCTGGTGATCGTCACCCGGGAGATGAGGAATGCGGCGGCCGCGGCTGTGAAGGCGTTGAGCACGAAGATCCCGTCCACGCCGACCGACCCCGCGATCACCGCCCCCAGTGCCGGGCCGACGATGAAGGCGAGCCACCCTCCCGCTTCGATGGCGCTGTTGATCCGCCCCAGCTCGGCGTCGTTCTCGGTCAGGAACGGCGCGAACGAGGCGATGGCGGTGTGGATCGGCCCGCCGACGAGCCCGAAGAAGAAGGTGGCAAGGGCCATCGCCGGGACGGTCTCCGCAAAGATGAGTGACAGTGCCACGGGGATGAATAGGGCCTCGCCCACCATGACCACCCGGCGCGGATTGAACCGGTCGATCAGGACTCCGGCCAAAGAGGTGCCGATCAGCGACGCGATCCCGAGTGCCCC
>CAYLYQ010000031.1:0-23474 GCA_964388105.1 uncultured Acidimicrobiaceae bacterium | reverse complement strand
TCACAGAAGGCCGAAGGCGCGGAAGGCGAAGTAGACCGCCGGCAGCGCGATGAGCAGGCCGTCGATGCGGTCGAGCATGCCGCCGTGACCGGGGAGCACCGAGCCCATGTCCTTGACGCCCAGGGACCGCTTCACCAGCGACTCGATGAGGTCGCCGAGAGGCGAGGCGAGCCCGATGATGGCCGCGAGCAGCAGGCCGTTGGCCAGGCCGATGGGCTCCCAGGCCGGGAACGACACCATGACCGTCGCAGCCATGGCGCTGGCGATCAGCCCGCCGAAGAAGCCCTCCCAAGTCTTCTTGGGCGAGAGCCTCGGGGCCATCAGACGCTTGCCGAACGAGCGACCGACGAAGAAGGCGCCAATGTCGTTGAGAGCAGCCGTGAGGACGATGAAGAGGATGTGCTCCAGGGGTGAGGGTCCCCGAGCGATCACGATGGCGAAGGCGAGGAGACCGACCCAGCCGAGACCGAGCACGGTCACAGATGCATCGGCCAGCGGGTTGCGTCGCGGTGCGAGCGACACGAACAACACCGTGACCACCGTGGCCACGGCCGCCCAGATGGCGATGGCCGGCACCCCGGCACGGTGCGCACCGATGCCCATGAAGATCACACCGAGCAGCCCGAAGAGAGCCAGCGGCTTGTGGCCCGCGGTGCGGAAAGTGGCGTAGAGCTCGCCAAGCGAGACCACCATCACCAGAGTCACAAAGGCGGTGAACCAGACTCCGCCGAGCAGGAGACTCCCCAAGAAGAGCCCGAAGATGACGACACCGGAGCCGATGCGCATGGCGAGATCGGAGGTCTCGGCTTGGGCGATCGCCTCGTACTCCTCGTGCGAGCCGATCCGACGCCCTGACACATCCTCGAAACCCACGAGGCCGCTCTCCACGCCGGGAAGCGACGCCGAAACGGCCTGCTGCTCCCACTCCTCACCGGCCGCCCTGCTCACCTCTTCGGCAAGTCCCTGGTACTCGGCGGTCGTGGTCGCGGTGTAATCGGAGGGAGTCACCTCGAAGTCGGATGACTCGTCGCTCAGCCAATCGGTGTCCTCGGACCCATCGTCGACTGTCACGCCGGGGCTCGCGGGCCGGTCCGGGGCCTCTTCGGCCTCTTCGGCCGTCTTGTCCTCGAAGCCCGGCAGCTGCACCACCTTCGCCGACTCTTCCTCGTCGCCCTCCCAGGGCCGGGAGAAACCTTTGCGCTCCGGTGGCTCGCTCATCAGACTTCGAGCAGCTCCTCTTCCTTGTTGGCGACGAGCGCATCGATCCGATCGACGAAGCGATCGGTGAGCTTCTGGAGCTCCTCCTCGCCGCGGCGGATGTCGTCGTCGGAGATCTCGCCGTGGAGAGCTTCCATGTCGCCCTTGGCATGGCGTCGGATGTTGCGGATGGCCACCCTGCCCTCCTCCGCCATGTTCTTCACCACCTTCACGAGGTCCTTGCGGCGCTCCTCGGTGAGGGCGGGGAAGACGATGCGAAGGATGCTGCCGTCGCTCGCCGGGTTGACACCCAGGTCGGACTGCTGGATCGCCTTCTCGATGTTGCCGATGGCCGACTTGTCGAACGGGGTGACGACGAGCATGCGGGGCTCGGGGACCGAGATCGACGCCAGCTGCTGCAGGCTGGTCGGCGAGCCGTAGTAGTCCACCAGGACCCGGTGCAGGATCTGGGGATTGGCCCGGCCGGTACGCACGGTGGCGAACTCGCTGCCGACGTGCTCGACGGCCTGCTCCATTTTCTGCTCGGCCTCCCTCAGGAGATCACCGATCATCGGATCCTCCTCTCAGTGGACCACGGTACCGATCCGGTCGCCGCGGACCGCCTTGACGATGTTGCCGGGGACGGTCATGTCGAAGACATGGATCGGAACGTGATGCTCTTTGCACATGGTAACGGCGGTGGTGTCCATCACCCGGAGTTCCGCCGCGATGAAATCCATGTAGGAGAGCTCGTCGAGTTTGGTGGCATCCGGGTTGGTTGCGGGGTCGCGGTCGTAGATGCCGTCCACCTTGGACGCCTTGAGGAGGGCCTGGGCCCCAATCTCGATGGCGCGCAGTGCGGCCGTGGTGTCCGTGGTGAAGAAGGGGTTGCCGGTACCGGCGGCGAAGATCACGACACGGCCCTTCTCCAGATGCCGGATGGCTCGGAGCCGGATGTACGGCTCGGCGAGCTCCTGCATGGTGATGGCGCTCTGGACGCGGGTGGCGACGCCTTGCTTCTCCAGGAAGTCCCGGAGAGCGAGGGCGTTGATCACCGTGGCCAGCATCCCCATGTAATCGGCGTTGGCGGGGTCCATGCCCTTTGCTGCCTGGGACACCCCCCGGAAGATGTTGCCGCCACCGACGACGATGGCCACTTCGGCCCCTCCGGAGGCAGCCTCGGCCACCTCCTCGGCGACACGCTGAACCGTCGCAGGATCGATGCCGTAGCCGAGCTCGGGATCGGCGAACGCCTCGCCCGAGAGCTTGAGGAGGACCCGGCGCCTGGGAGCTTCGTCCAATCTACGAACCCACCGCGAGACGGGCGATGCGACGAACCGAGATGTTCTCGCCCATCTTGGTGGCGAGGGCGGCGATCATGTCGCCAACCGTACCGTCGAAGCGCTCTGCGTTGACGAACTTCTGCTCGTAGAGCACGTGGTCGGTGTAGAAGGCCTCGATCCGCCCCTCGACGATGCGGGGGATGATGTTCTCCGGCTTGCCCTCGGCCTCCGCCTGCTTGGCGATGACAGCCTTCTCCTCATCGACCGCGGCTTGATCGACCTCGTCGCGGGTGACCCAGCGGGGTTCCGACCAGCTGACGTGCATGGCGATGTCGTCGGCGGTCTGGCGGAACTCGTCGCTCTTGGCGACGAAGTCGGTCTCGCACACCAGTTCCACGAGCACCCCGATCACCGGGCGCCCGCTCTGAAGGTGGATGTAGCTGCCCACGACGCCCTCGTTCGCCTCGCGGTCGGCGCGCTTTGCCATCTTGGCCTGGCCGCGCTCGCGGAGGAGCTGGAAGGCGGCGTCGATGTCGCCGCCTGCATCGGTCAACGCCTGCTTCGCATCCATCATGCCGACACCGGCGTCCTGGCGGAGCTGCTGTACGTCCTTGGCGGTGAAGTCGGCCATCAGGAGTCCTCCCCTTCCCGGGCGGCGGCGCGGCCCTTGGCGGCGATCTCCTTGCCTTCGATGGCGGCGTCGGCGATCGCACCTGCGATGAGATCGGCGGCGCGAATGGCGTCGTCGTTGCCCGGGATCACGTAGTCCACTTCGTCCGGGTCGGAGTTGGAGTCGACCAAGGCGATGATCGGGATCCCGAGGCGCGAGGCCTCGGCGACCGCGGTTGCCTCCGTGTTGACGTCGACGATGAACACGGCGTCCGGGAGGCGCTGCATGTCGACCATCCCCCCGAGGTTCTGCTCCAGCTTGCCGAGCTCACGACGCAGCGAGAGGCGCTCCTTCTTCGGGAGGTTGTTCATCTCCCCGGAGTCCTCGAGGCGACGCAGCTCACGCATGTAGAACACCCGCTTCTGGATGGTCCGGAAGTTGGTGAGCATGCCGCCCAGCCAGCGGTAGTTGACGTACGGCATGCCGGCGCGAGTGGCGGCGTTGGCGACGGGGCCCTGGGCCTGCTTTTTGGTGCCGATGAACAGGATGCTCCCGCCGTTGGCGACGGTGTCCCTGGCGAACTTCGCCGCATCGGCGACCTGCGTCACGGTCTGGCGCAGGTCGAGGATGTGAATGCCGTTGCGCTCGCCGTAGATGAACGGGCGCATCCGGGGGTTCCAGCGCCGGGTCTGGTGCCCGAAATGGACGCCTGCCTCCAGCAGCTGCTTCATGGTGACTTCAGCCACTCTGATTCCTTTCTGGTTTCGCTTCCGTCCGCCGGGCCGTTGCGGCCCCGCACCCGTTTCCGGGGCTCCCTCAGAACGAGACTGGCTCGACCAGCGAGGGGCTGCGGACGTGATTGATGGGCGTGATTCTACGGGCGCGAGGGGTTCTTCGGTAATCGGGAGGTCTGGCAGACTCGCCGTGATGGCGTCCTTGACCGAACGGCTCGTAGAGACGGGTGTGGCCCACGGCGCCACGGCCGTCGGTGCTTGTGCGGTTGACGTGTTCGAGCCCGACCGCGCCGCCATGGCCGCCCAATTGTCCTCGGGCCGCTCGGGGCGGCTCCACTTCACCTACACCGACCCGGCGGTGGCCACCGACGTCACCGCGACCTTCCCTTGGGCACGCTCGTTGGCGGTGGTGGCTGTCTATTACCTCGAATCGTCGCTCGGGCCGGCTCCGGCCGGCGCCGTCGTCGCCCGATTCGCCACATCCGATCACTACCGGATCCTCGACGCCCCGCTCGACGCCATCGAGGCGACGCTGCGCGCGTCGGGACACCGGGCGGAGCGATTGGTGGACGACAACCGACTCCTCGATCGAGCCGCCGCGGTCCGGGCCGGCATCGGCTGGCGGGGAAAGAGCACGATGGTGCTCGGGCCGGGTCGGGGGCCATGGACCCTCTTCGGGACCGTCGTCACCGACGCCGAGCTCGAGCCCACCCGGCCGATGGTTCGAGACTGCGGAACCTGCACCGCATGCCTCCCGGCATGTCCAACCGGGGCGCTCGACGGCCAGACCCTCGATGCCCGGCGATGCCTGGCCGCATGGCTGCAGAGCCCTGGCTCACTCCCCCACTGGATTCGCCCCGCGATCGGGCGCCGTATCTACGGCTGCGACGACTGCCTCACCTCATGTCCGCCCGGGCACCCGGCGCTCAAGGTGAGAGGCGGCGAGGCTTTGGATCTGCCGTTCGCAGAGCTCCTGGCTGCCTCCGATGCGGAGCTGCTGGAGCGATTCTCGTGGTGGTATGTCCCGGGCCGGGAGGCACGACACCTGCGGCGCAACGTTCTGGTTGCGGCGGGGAACAGCGGGGAGCCTGCAGCCCTGCCGGGCATCGTGGCCCACCTCGACCACCCGTCGGCCCTGGTCCGCGGTCACGCGGCGTGGGCTGTGGCGCGGTCGATCTCCATGGCGGCCGTGGGGATCCTCGAAGAACGCGTTCGGGTGGAGACCATCCCCGAAGTCAAGGAGGAAGTGCTGTCGGCCCTGCTCATGGTCGAGGAGCCCGACCGGTACCGAGAGCTGCTGGCCCGGGATGAGGCGGGGGTGATGGGCCAATACCCTGAAGGCATGGCCTCGAAGAAGGAGCCGGTCACCCCGGCGCTGCGGGCAATCCGGGCCGCCGGGATCGCCTACACGACCCACCTGTTCGACTACGAGCGACATCCGGGCGCCGCGGGTGCGGCCGACGCGCTCGGTGTAGACCTCCACGACACGGTGAAGACGATCGTGTTCGAGACTTCGGACGGCGAGGGAGTGATCGTGTTGATGAACGGCGACCACGAGGTGTCGGCGAAGACCCTCGCTCGCCAGCTCGGGGTCAAGTCGGTCAAGCCCGCCTCCGCCGATCGTGCCCGCCGCTGGACCGGATACGAATTCGGTGGGACCTCACCTTTCGGCACCAGGGAGGCTCTGCCGGTCTTCTGTCACGACGAGATCTCAGGGATGGGCACCATCTTCATCAACGGCGGCAGCCGGGGATTTCTCGTGGGAATGCCGGCCTCCGAACTGATCCGGGCCCTGCAGCCGCAGATCGCCGATCTGGCCGCGGAAAAGTAGGGAAGTCCATTCTGGCTCGCTTCGCTCGCGCCCCCTCCCCCCTCCGGGGTACTCCCCCACTTGCGTGGGGGAGAAATCCTGTTGACCCCTCAGGATTTGTCCCCCGTCGCAGACGGGGGAAGGGACCCACGGCGCAGCCGTGGGTAGGGGGTCGGTTCCAAAGTCGTAAGGGCCCGCTGCGCTCGCGCCCCCTCCCCCCTCCGGGGTACTCCCCCACTGGCGTGGGGGAGAAATCCTGTTGGCCCCCTCACCCCTCCGGGTCCCCCGCTGGCGTGGGGGAGAAATCCAATAGCTACTGGAGGCGGTTGCGGAGCGACATCATCGTCTTGGCGTGGATCTGGCACACCCGTGACTCGGTGACACCGAGCACGTCGCCGATCTCGGCCAGCGTCATTCCCTCGTAGTAGTACAAGGTGACGACGAGACGGTCGCGGTTGGGGAGCCGCCCGATGGCGTCGACGAGATGGCGGCGGGTCTCCTCGGCCTGGAAGGCCTGCTCCGGCGAGATCCCGCTCGGGTCGGCCAGCATCTCCCCCATCGACGTGTGGGACTCACCCGAGACGAACTCGTCGAGGGCGGCGATACCGGAGCGGCCGATCTCCGCCAGCGCGTCGCGGAGGTCGTCGAGATTCATGTCGACGTGAGCCGCGATCTCCTCCTCCGTCGGGGTCCGCTGCAGCTTGTGCTCCAGCTCGGCGATGCCGGTCTCGATCAGACGCGCGCGTGACCGAACGGAGCGAGGCACCCAGTCGAGTGCCCGAAGCTCGTCGAGGATCGCGCCCCGGATTCGGTTGATGGCGTAGGTCTCGAACTTGAATCCACGGTCCGGCTCGAACCTGTCGATGGCGTCGATGAGGCCGAACAGCCCGTAGCTGGCGAGGTCCCCCTGATCGACCGAACGAGGCAGACCGGCTCCGACCCGTCCCGCCACGTACTTGACCAGAGGCGAGTAGTGGAGGATGAGACGCTCACGGACGCTCGGATCGGCCGACTCCTTGAAACGCACCCACAAAGCCTCGATCTGGGTCTGTTCAGGCTCGTGGATGGCTTCGCTCATAGGTTTCCTTCAAGTGGCGCCGGCTGACGGCAGTGTATATCTGGGTGGTGGCGAGGTCCGAGTGACCCAAGAGGTCCTGGACGGTGCGGAGGTCGGCCCCGCCCTCCAGCAGATGGGTGGCGAACGAGTGCCTCAGGGCGTGGGGGAAGGTCGCCAGGTGGCGTTCGACGGCCCGCCGCGCCCCTCGCGGGTCCATGGGCCGGCCCCGATCCCCCACCCAGAGGGCGTCCCCGGCGTCGCCGCCGGCGAGATGGGGTCGACCCCTCTTCACGTATTCGGCCAGGGCCGCACGGGCCGGACCTCCCAGCGGCACCACGCGCCTCTTGCCGCCCTTGCCCACCACGGTCACGGTCTCCGAACCGATGTCGGACAAGGTCAATGACGTCAACTCCGAGATCCTCATACCCGACGCATAGAGCGTCTCCATGAGGGCGCGGTCCCGAAGTCCGGACGGTTTCGTCGTGTCTATCGAGTCCAATGCGTGGGCGAGGGCGCGAGCGGGAACGGCATGCGGCAGGGGACGATCGAGCTTGGGACGCTTGACGCCGTCGAAGGGATTGAAGTCCCACGACCCCCGCCTCACTCCATCGGCGTAGAACGCCCGCACCGACGAAGCCTTCCTGCTCAGCGAGCGCCGCGAATATCCCCTGGTGTCGAGGAAGGCGAGGTAGCGCCGGGCGACGGTCCGTTCCACGTCCGTGACGGCCCTGGCACCGCTCCGGCCGCAGTAGTCGAAGAACTGGGCGAGATCGCGCCGGTAGGCCGCCACGGTGTGAGGAGAGAGCCTCCGCTGGGACTCCAACCGTCCGAGATACTCGGACACGGGAGCCACGGCCCAGTCGGGGAGGTCGGGGATCGTCACCCGACCGATGCTATTGGAGGAGTCCCCTCTAGCCCGGGAGTGCGCGGTCTTTGCGGCCCCGCGGCAGGCCGGACACCATGGCGGCGACGGCGACCACCGCCCCGATGGCGAGCACCCGGGAGAGGATGCCTCCTGCGGGCGCAGAGGATTCGATCGCGCTGACGACCAGCCACAACAGTGCTGTGCTCCCAGCCACGACGCCCACCCCGACCAGCCAGCTCACGGTCGCCGGTCCCGTCGGGACCACGGAACGGCGGAGTTCCATCGACCGCATGTTGAGCTCCACGGTCAGCCAGAGGAGTAGGGCGAAGACCAGCGAGTCGACGGCGTCGGACGAGCCGGTCGCCAGGGTGGTCCCGTATGCCCCGACGAGGACGGCGGCGCCCGCGAACAGGGGCGCGGGCCGACCCGCCGCACCCCCACCCAGGCAGACCGCAACACCGGTCAGTGCCACCATCCAGATCAATGGCGACGACTCCCCCGCACCGACGACCGCCGCCGCGCCGACGGCGCACACCGCCGCGGCAGCGAACAACACCGTCTGCCGGCTCATCGGGCCGCCCTCAGCACCGCTGATCGGAACACCCCGAGCGAGTCGATCACAGTGTCGAGCGGCTCGGAGCCGTCCCACTCGGCGACCGCGATGCCCCGTCGTCGAAGATCCGCCCGGGTGGAGTCCCGCTCCAGATGCCACAGCGAGCGGGCGACGGCCTGCCTGTGATCGATCGGCGCCGGCACGAACGAGGTCGGGCTCACCTCGATGACTGCCACGTCGAAGCCGCGGGCGCGCAGCATCCGCAGCGCCTCGATGCCACGCGGGTCGATGAGCGGGGTGAGCGCGATAACGAGACAACGCCTGGGCAGCGCCCGAGCCGGGAGGACGTCAACCGTCTTGGCCGCGCTCGAAGCGAACCGTTCCGTCTCGATGAGCACGTCGATGAGCCGATACAACTGGGCGGTGCCCCCACCGGGCCGGAGCCAGCGGAGCAGCCCGCCCAGGTCGACCAGGCCGACCCGATCGTTGACCCCGATGTGACGGCGCACGACGGCGGCGGCCACCTCGGCCGCCCTCCGCAGCGTGCTGTCGAACTGGTCGCCCACCGACACGAACGAGTCGAGGAACAAGACGACCTCTCCGCTGCGCTCCGGGCGTCGCTGGTCGACCCACGGCTGGTCGCGGCGAGCGGTGATGCGCCAGTTGACATCCCGCGCCCGATCACCGGGGGTGAACTCCCGAATGTCGACGAACTCGATCCCGTCGCCGCGCTGTCGGGACAGATGACCGCCCGTGACGGTGCGCAGGGCGTTGGGCGACAGCGTTCCCCGGACGGTGGCCTCGGTGGGATAGACCCGCACCGGTTCGGTGGACGCCACCCGGGATTCCGACCGGGTACCCAGCCGGTCCGTCGTGGTGACGCCGATCCGCAACGGCCCGAACGAGCCCCATCGGTCGAACCGGATCTTCCACTCGACCCGGTGGGTCCCGGACGACAGGGGAATCTCCAATGCCGGATCGGCACCACCGATGACCTCCACGCCGACCGGCAATGAGAGGTTGATCTTCATCCGGCCCCGGCCCGACGCCACGACCTCCAGGGCAAGGTCGGTGGCCTCCCCTTCGACGAACCGGGTCGCCGACACGGCTCGAGCCTCGACCGATGGAGTTCGCGTCATGGCGAGGCCGGCGAGGCTGACCAACGCGAAGGGAGCTGCCACGACCACGGCATCGGCCCTCCTGGTGAGCACGGCCACGAACAGGGCGGCAATCGCGAGGATGGCTGACCCCAGCACACGGCCAGTCGGCCTGCCCATCAGTCGCGCACGAGGTCGTCGGCCATGGGCGTGGGAACGGCGGCGACGACGTCGGCGATGATGTCGTCGGCGCGAACCCCGCGCACCCAATGCTCTGGCCGGAGAATCACCCTGTGGGCGAGGGCGGGCACCGCCACCGCCTGAATGTCGTCGGGCACCACGTAGTCGCGGTTCTTCAGGGCGGCTCGAGCGCGCGCCAGCTTGACCAAGGCCAGAGAGCCCCTCGGGCTGGCACCGGTCTGGAGCTTGGCATCAGACCGCGTGGCAGTGACGAGGTCGACGGCGTAGGCCAGGATCGGTTCCGAGACGTGGACCCTCTCCACGGCCTGCTGCATCGCAACCAGGGTCTCCCTGTCGACGACGCGGGCCAGATCGACGTCGTCGGTCCCCCGCTCCATCCGCCGACGCAGGATCTCCCGTTCCACCTCGGTGTCGGGGTAACCGACGCTGACCCGAACGAGGAACCGATCGAGTTGGGCCTCGGGCAACGGGTAGGTCCCTTCGAACTCGACGGGGTTCTGGGTCGCCATGACCAGGAACGGCCGCGGCAGACGGTGGGTGACGCCGTCGATCGAGACCTGACGCTCGGCCATCGCCTCGAGCATGGCGGCCTGGGTCTTCGGTGGCGCACGGTTGATCTCGTCGCCGAGGACGATGTTGGAGAAGATCGGGCCGGGGCGGAACTCGAACTCCCGGGTCGACGGGTTCCAGATCGAGGAGCCGGTGACGTCGGCGGGCATCAGGTCGGGCGTGAACTGGATCCGGGTCATGGCTGCGTCGGTGACCTGGGCGAGCGAACGGGCGAGCAGCGTCTTGGCGAGTCCGGGGACGTCTTCGATCAGGATGTGGCCGTCGGCCAACCAGCCGGACAGCACGAGCTCGATGACGGGTCTCTTGCCCACGATGACGCGCTCGACCTCGGTGACGATGGCCTGGGCGTGGGCGCCCACCTGGTCCGGCGTCATGGTGAGCTCAGCCACGGCGGGTCTCCTCCACGAATCGTTCCAGTTGACGTTCGAACTCCTCGCCTGACGAGACCCTGACGGCCTGGAGAGACCCGGCGTCGGTGGCGAGCGGCGCCATCCGTCGCAGCAACCGGTCCATCGCGCGCTCATCCGAACGCGCCGCGCCGATGAGCGCCTCCCATTCCCACACGGCGTCGGGCAGTTCGGGGTCGGCCTTCTCCTGGCGACGTTGCCAGAGCGGTGGGAACCGATGCCACGCCAGCCGTCCCGACTTCCGCGCGGTCTTGAGCAGTTCGTAGGAGATCAAGATGCCCACGGCGGTGATCGAAGCCACCACCGAAACCTCGACATCGTCTTCGACAAGAGGGCCCAACACCCCGAGCGCCAGGCCAAACGTGGCTGCGCCGATCAGGACCAATCGGACTGTCTTGCGGACGAAATCACGCATTGACGGTCTCCACGACGACCCGGTCGAGCACCCCGAGCTCGTCCCGCACCGCCACCAGAGCGTCAACCGCCTCGAGCTGAGTCTGTCGGTCGATCGTGTGCGGCGAGAACATGGCCCGCTCGAAGGCGGTCGTGAGGCGCTCCACTGCGGGGCCCGAAGTCTCGACGGCGTCCAGAACCCGTTGCAGGAACTGGGTCGGTGTGTCGGACGGCCGGCGGTGCACACCTACTGCGTCGACCGCGGTCTCGAGCCGGGCCCAGGCGGCGATGGTGGCCTCGCGCTGATCGGGGTGGTTGCGCAGTGCCTCGATGGCCTCGTCGAGCAGGCCGATGAGAACACGGCGCCGGGTCACCATCTCTCTCGCCCTGGAATCGGGCAAGTCGATGAGGGGTCGGCGCCTGGCCTGCATCCACTTGTACACGGCGAACCCTCCGACGCCGGCGAGGAGAATGGCGAGCCAGACCACGACTCCGGCGGCGCTTTCGGGCTCCGTGACTACCCCTTCACCCTCTGTCGGGTTGAGGGGCTCGGTGGGCATCTCCTGGACCTGGATGTCGAAGGCGTCGGGCGGCACGAGGCGCAGGAACAGCCAGATGCCAAAGACGGTGAGGAGCAGGAGCACGATGCCCGCGAGCACCGATGACCTCCGCTCACCGGGGCCGAGGCGCATGCGGATGAACAAGGCCCGAATGGTGACCGGGATGACGACGACGGTCGCCAGGAGGAGGGCCGCGAGCGTGAAGTCACGGGCGTTGTCACGGAGCAGTTCAGGGACACCGAACCACGCGTCGGGGCTTCCTCCGCGCGAGCCTGCGACCAGATAGGCGACCGCCACGAGGAGGCCGACGCCGAGCAATGGGACAAGGGCGCGTCGCAACATGGACGGCTCTGGCGTCGGTTTGCCCGAAGGGGACTGCGACATTCAGGTGAGGCTAACCGTGTCCCGCCGGATAGACAGTGGCGCCTTCCCGCCGGACTTCACCCGCCAGCTCCATCCTGCCCAGCCGCACCAAGGCCTCTCCGGGGCTGAGCCCCCAGAGATCGGGCAGCTCGTCGATGTCCACGCCTCCGTCGGGCAAACACGACCCGGCACCTCGGCGAGTGGCAGGGCCGAGGATGAGCTCGAGCTCGGCAAGCAGGTCTGGGGCTCCGAGAACCGGATGCGCCCCGTCCTTGATGAGACGGTTGCAGCCCTCCGACGCCGGCCGGTCGACATCGCCCGGCACCACGAACACCGGACGACCGATCTCGGCCGCCAGGCGCGCAGTGATCAGCGCCCCGCCCTTGGCGTGGGCCTCCACGACCACCACCGCCGCCGACATGGCGGCGATGATGCGGTTGCGCGCCGGGAATCGCCACCGGTCTGGAGGAGTGCCGGGGGCGTACTCGCTGACGACGGCTCCCCCGCCGCCCACCAGCGCCTCGTAGATCGGGCGGTTTTCGGCCGGGTAGCAGACGTCGACTCCGGAACCGAGGACGGCCACCCCGTGGCCGGAGGCGGCGAGGCAACCGCGGTGGGCAGCAGCGTCGATGCCGCGAGCGAGACCGCTCACCACCGTCCATCCGACTCGCGCCAGCATCGCACCGAATGAGTCGGCGAGGCCGACCCCGTAACGCGTGCATTTGCGAGTCCCGACGACGGCCACGCCCGGATCGGTCCGAAACGAGCCGTCGACCCAGATCGGAGGCGGCTCTTCGAGGTCCAAGAGACCACCCGGGTATCCCGCATCACCCGGTGAGAGCTGCCTCACCACGCCGTCCGGAGGGCCATCGCCTCGGCGACGTGGGCCTCCCCGACCACCGGTTGGGCCTCGAGATCGGCGATCGTCCGGGCCAGCCGTGCCGTCCGAGTGGCCCCGCGCGCGGTGACGAGGCCTTGTTCCACAGATGACGTGATCATGCGCTCCGCCTGAGGATGGAATCCGCCCGAGGGCTCGGCTGCGAACCTCACCGCCTCTTCGACCCGTTTGCGAATGACCTCCGAGGTCTCCCCGACCGCGGGACCGAGGGTCATCTCCTCCACCCGCCCGACCTTGACCACCAGATCGAAGCGATCGAGCAAGGGACCCGAGATCCGCTGGCGATAGCGCGCAACCTCGGATGGCGAGCACACGCAAGGCTTGCGACGGTCGCCAAGGAATCCGCACGGACACGGGTTGGTGGCCGCCACCAGATGGAAGCGAGAAGGAAACGTCACGGACACACCCTTGCGGGCGATCGTGACGAACCCGTCCTCCAAAGGTTGACGGAGGGTGTCGAGATGATTTCTCGGGAACTCGGCGAGCTCATCGAGAAAGAGGACTCCATGATGGGCAAGGCTGACTTCGCCGGGCACAGGGACACCGGAACCTCCTCCGACCAGCGCAGCCCGTGTCGCGGTGTGGTGTGGCGCGCGAAACGGGGGCACACGGAGCATGGGCCGGGTGAGGCCGGCCGCGGCGTGCATCAGCGCCACTTCCACGGCGGCCTCCTCCGACAGCCGCGGGATGATGCCGGGCAACCGGCGGGCAAGCATGGTCTTGCCGCCACCGGGCGGGCCGTGGAGGAGCACGTGGTGGCGGCCCGCGGCCGCGATTTCCATCGCACGGCGCGCCACGGACTGGCCCTGGACTTCGGCCATGTCGGCCGCATCGTCGACCAGACGGCTGTCGTCCGCAGTGACCGGGACCTGGTGGTCACCTTCCTGGCTGAGGAAGGCGACGGCCTCGGCGAGGGTGCTCACGCCGAACACACGGGATCCGGGTACCACCGCCACCTGCGAAGCCACGGCCCTGGCCACGAGGCACGGCACACCCTGGCGGGCAGAGAGAACGGCGGCGCCGATGCTGCCTCCCGCGGGGCGGACCGAGCCGTCGAGGGCCAGTTCCCCGACGGCCACTGCCTGGATTCCGCGAGGAGTTGCGCCCGATGCTGCCAGGACACCCAGCGCGATGGGCAAGTCGAAATCGGTGCCGGCCTTGGGCACATCGGCCGGGGCGAGGTTGACCGTCACGGCCCGGTTGGGGAAGCGGAGGCCCGTCGAGGTGATGGCGGCCCGGACCCGGTCCTTGGCCTCCCGGACCGCCGTGTCCGGCAGGCCGCTGAGCCGGAACGACTCCTTCTGGTGGCCGACGTGCACCTGGACTTCCACCGGGCGGGCGTCACCCCCGACCAGGGTCACCGATGTGGTGGCGGCGTTCATGCTTCCGAAGGTATGGAGCGAGATCGCCCGACGGAAGGGGGTCGCCCCCCTGCCTAGCTAGCGCCCGGTCCAGTGCGGAGGGCGCTTCTCGAGAAACGAAGCGAATCCTTCACGGGCGTCGTCCGTTCCCAGGGCGATTGTCTGGGACTCCGCCTCCCAACCGAGCGCCTCGGCAAAGCTGGAGTGAAAGGAGGCGTCGATCGCCTGCTTGGCGAAGGACTGCGCCATCGGCGCACCGGCCAGAAACGACTCCGCGAGCTCGAAGACCCGCGGCATGAGTCGCTCGGGCTCCACCGCCTCCAATGCCAGGCCGATGCGCACCGCCTCGTCAGCGCCGACGATCCGACCGGACAGCGCCAGCTCCTTGGCGCGCTGCAACCCGACGACTCGCGGCAGGAGCCACGACCCGCCGAAGTCCAGGGTGAGACCCCGTCGCACGAAGATCTCCGAGAACCTCGCCTGCGTGGAACAGATCACGACGTCGCAGCCCAGCGCGAGGTTCATGCCCGCACCCACCGCCACGCCGTCCACCGCGGCGATCGCCGGTTTGGAGAGACGGTGCAGTGCCATCGCCGCGGAGCCCACCTGCTTCATTCGGCTGTACCGCTCGGGCACCGAGGGCGGCGTGGCGAGACGGCTCTCGTCGATGTCGGCGCCGGCGCAGAAGTCGCCTCCGGCACCCGTGACCACCAGGACGCGGGCCGCAGAACGGTCGAAGTCCTCGAAGGCCCGTTCCATCTCCGCCCATCCGTCGGCGGGGACGGCGTTCTTCCGCTCGGGGCGGTCGATGGTGATCGTCCGGACCGCACCCTCGTCGGACACTTGGAGCCAGGCCATGGGGGGAATGTAGACAGGACGCTCTCGAGAGGTACCGTCAGGGCATGGGGTTCAACCCGTTCCGGAAGCACGAGAAGGACGCCGTCGACATCCTGATGATGATCCTGGCCGGCGCC
This sequence comes from uncultured Acidimicrobiaceae bacterium, assembly GCA_964388105.1. GTDB lineage: Bacteria > Actinomycetota > Acidimicrobiia > Spongiisociales > ZC4RG35 > ZC4RG35. Next base: position 8,541 of record CAYLYQ010000031.1, on the reverse strand, counting down.
GTCGCTATCGCAGCCATCGTATGGGCAGTACTTCCGACCTGATCGTCACCCCCGTCCAGCCTTATCAGGCGCGCAAGGAGTACATCTGCCCTGGATGTCAGAACTCCATCCCACCGGGCACCTTCCATCTCGTGGTGGTCCCCGAAGACGCGCCGGACTTGCGGAGACACTGGCACCACGGCTGCTGGTACAAGGAGCAGCGCCGGCTCTACGGGAAACGCTGACGCCGGCATCCAGCCCGAAGCGTCGATCCGCGGGGACCTCCTGTCGACGCTCTCACTCCGGGAAGATGCAACCGGCCCGTTCGACGGACTCCGACTCAGCCAGCGTTGCGGACCAATCGTTCGGTCTCAGGCGTCGCGGCGGCGCAGGCCCCACCAGGTGAGCAGGAAGCCGACCGCGGTCCACCCGAGGAGAACGAGGGCGGCGTGGAGCAGCGACATGCCGGCGCCCGGGACGAAGTCCTCGAAGAAGTCTGGGATCGGGAGCCCGAAGATCGCTGTCGAGGCCGCGGTGGCCGAGATGGTCTCGTATGGGTCCCACAAGGAGATCAGCGCCTCCAAGAAATAGAACGCCAGGACCGCGCCGATTGCCGGCCCGACCGACCTGAGCATTGCCACCGCGCCGAGACCCAAGGCAGTCCACGCCGCGGCCACGAGACCCACCTTCCAGAAATGGTTGAGCCACACCGTCGCCTCAGGCCCTCCCGAGCCTTCGGCGAAGAAGTAGGTGAAGGCCGCCCACACGCCGATGCAGATCACGAACGCCAGCCAACTGGCGAGGATGTACGCCAAGAGCCGGGCGGCGACATGGCGAAGAACGGACGAATCCCGGGTCAGTGACGTGGCCCAAACGGTCCCGGACAACTCCGCGCCCATCGCCACCGCGGCGAGGAGCATCGGGAACCAGGCCTGGGACGCCACCTGGGTGATACCGAACTCGTAAGCCTCGGGCTTGGTCACCGATTGCAGACCCTCGGCCATGCCCGGAAAGAGCTGCTCGAAGAGAAGGGAGAAGAACGCGGCCACCAGGGTGAAGAGGGCCAGCACCAACACCATCGACGGGTAGAGCTTGCGTCGAGCGAGCTTGAGGTACTCGGCGTGGAGGAGACTCACGAGCCATCTCCCGTCATCCCGAGGAACACCTGCTCCAGCGAGCTCCGCGCCGGTGCGACGAGGCTGGGGTAGATCCCCGCGCCGGCCAGCAACCGGACGATCGCCGATCCGTCCTCCGATTCCACCTTCAGGGCGTCGCCGGTGCGGGAGACCGGGATGCCTGCCGCGGTGAGGACCGTCACGGCCTCGTCGGGAGTGGCGACCTCCACCCGCATCCCACCGGGCTCGAGCATGTCCGACAATGGCCCCTGGGTGACGAGGTGACCATGGTTGATGACGACCACGTAGTCGGCGAGCGCTTCGATGTCGCTCAGGTTGTGGCTGGAGACCACGACGGTCTTGCCCTCTTCGGCAAGGCCCCTCAACCGTGCCTTGAAGACGTGTTGCCCGGCAGGGTCGAGGCCGTCGAGTGGCTCGTCGAGGATCAACAGCTCCGGATCGCCGACCATGGCCGCCGCGAGGGCGAGGCGCTGACGCATGCCTTTGGAGTACTCGTTGACGCGACGGTCGGCGTCGGCGGTCATTCCCACGAACTCCAGGAGCCCGGGGATCCGCTCATGGCCGAAGCCGAGGGTGTCCGCCGCGACCCGGAGGTTGACCCGACCGGTGAGGGCCTTGATCAATCCCGGCTCCTCGATGATGACACCGACCCTCTTGCTGATCTCACGAAGCCCGGAGGGGCTCCGGAGGCCAAGGACTTCCATGTCACCCGAGTCGGCGCGAGTCAGCCCGAGTAGCGCCCGGAAACATGTCGTCTTCCCGGCACCGTTGGGACCGAGAAACCCGGTGACCTTCCCCGCGGGGACCTCGAAGTCGAGTCCGACGAGGGCCTGGGTCCGCCCGTAGGACTTGTGGAGGTTGGCGACCTTTATGGCCGGCGAGGACATCGGGACAGGTTACGGCGCGGCGGTCGATCAGGAAGCGGAGGGAACCCAATGCACCTCGAAGCCGTCCCGGTCGATGGCCACTCCGACCACGTCGAACCTCCTGGCCCCGGCGGCGCGCCCCAGCCTTTCGGCACGGGAGCGTTTGGCGGGATCGGCAGCGTCGGCGGGGTCACCACCGCCGACACGGGTGCGCACCTCTATGGAGACGAGCACGCCGCGATCGCGGGCCAGGATGTCGATTTCGCCGCGGCCGACCCTGACATTGGTGGAGAGGACAGTCAGGCCGTGCGAGGCGAGGTACCAGCGAGCCAAACCCTCGCCGAGGTCACCTACCCGCCGGCGATTCAGATCTGGAGGCCCGCCTGTTCGAGCAGCTCGATGTTGACGTCGCGGAAGGTCAGCACCTGCACCTGGGTGAGGAAGCGGGCCGGGCGGAACATGTCCCATACCCAAGCATCCTTCATCAGCACCTCGAAGTACATGGAGCCGTTCGACTCCTTGACCTCGATGTCGACTTGGTTGGCTAGATAGAACCGGCGCTCGGTCTCCACCACGTACTTGAACATGGGGAGAACGTCGTGGTACTCCTTGTAGAGCTTCAGCTCCACCTCGGATTCGTAGCGCTCCAGGTCTTCTTCCATGACTCCTCGATCCTCCGCCGGCGAGACCTTTGCGATCATATGCCCGGTCGGTTTTTAACGGGCCCGGATCTTGGGGTGTTGTCAGAACCCGCCGACTCGACCGGGAGGCCAGATGATGAGAACGGCCTCGCCGATGATGTGGTCGACCTTGATCGGCCCGAACGCCCGGGAGTCCATGCTGAACTCGCGGTTGTCACCCATGAGGAACACCTCGTCCTCGGCGAGGGAGACCGGGCCGAAGTCGGCCATCTGCACACCTTCCGGGAGGTACGGCTCCTGGATCGGCACCCCGTCCACGTGCACCCGCCCGTTCTCGATGGTGATCGTCTCGCCCGGAAGACCGATGACCCTCTTGATCAGGTCCTCCTCGCGGACGCTCACGCCGACTGCCTCGAGAACCGACCGGCGCACCGCCTCGAGGAACGACTCTTCGCGCTCGGGTGCCGACGGGTCGGTGAAGACGATCACGTCGAAACGCTCGGGCTCGCCGAAGCGGGTGGACAGCTTGTTGACCATCACACGATCGTTGATGTGGATCGTCGGGAGCATCGACTCCGACGGGATGTAGAAGGGCTGGATCAGGAAGGTCTTGATGAGAACCGCGATGACCAGGGCGGTGAGCAGAAGTCCCGGGAGCTCACGCCAAAAGGAACGCTTCTTCGCGGGGAGCTGTTTCTTCTCTTCGGGTGGTTCGGCGGCGACCTCCGGACTGGGAGGTATTCGCTCGGGTTCGTCCGGGGCGAGGTGCCGGCCGGGAGATTCGGGGTTCAGTCCCTCAGCTCCTTGATCCGGGCCGACTTGCCGGCCCGTTCGCGCAGGTAGTACAGCTTGGAGCGACGCACGTCGCCCCTCCGCACCACTTCGATCTTGGCGATGATCGGTGCGTGGACCGGGAAGACGCGCTCCACACCGACGCCGAAGCTGATCTTGCGGACGGTGAAGCTGGCACGGGCGCCTTCGCCGTTACGGGCGATGACCACACCTTCGAAGATCTGCACACGTTCGCGGCCGCCTTCGACGACGCGGACGTGGACCTTGACGGTGTCTCCGGAGCGGAAGTCGGGTACGTCGTCCCGGACGTGCGCGCTCTCGACAGCTTGAAGTTCATTCATGAGGACTCCTCGGGGCAACAGGCGATCGGCCCGAAGGCTGGATTCTATCAGGTCTCTTCAGGCAAGCGATCCGCGAGGTCGGGGCGCCGCTCCCGGGTCCGCTGCAGGCGCTGTTCCGCTCGCCACGCTTCGATGCGAGCGTGATCGCCGCTGAGGAGGACGTCGGGGACGGCCCACTCGCCGAACTCGGCGGGGCGGGTGTAGACGGGCTCTTCGAGGAGACCGTCTCGAAACGACTCCGACTCTGTGGACTGCGGGTTGCCGACCACGCCGGGCAGCAGTCTGGCCATTCCCTCGATCGCCGCCGCAGCGGCCACCTCACCGCCGGCGAGCACGTAGTCGCCCAGGCTGACCTCTTCGTCGATGAAGTTGTCGATGACCCGCTGGTCCACGCCCTCGTAGCGGCCGCAGACGAAGGTGATCTCATCGAGGGTCACCCAACGATCGAGGGTCTCCTGGGTGAGTGGTGTCCCCGAGGGGGTGAACAGGACCCGGTGGGTCCCCTCGAGCGGGCCCAGCACCGCAGCCAGAGGCTCGATGCGCATGACCATGCCGGGGCCCCCGCCGAACGGGGCGTCGTCGAGTTGCTGGTGCCTACCGAGGCCGTGAGGCCGCAAGTCGAGGAGTTCGACCTCCAACGCACCGTCCTCGATGGCCCGACCGACGATGGAGACGCCGAGCGGCCCCGAAAACCACTCGGGGAACATGGTGACGACGCGGACCTTCATCAGCGGAAGGGTACGACCCTTGGATATCTCCCGACCGCGTCAGTCCGTACATGACTTGGGAGCCGACCCCCTACCCGCTCGGCTTCGCCGGCGGGTCCCTTCCCCCAGCCTACGGCTGGGGGACAAGTCCCAACGAGAGCGGCATTCGACAAATGGCTACGACAGCCGCTCCACGATCATCGCCATGCCCTGTCCGCCGCCGACGCACATGGTCTCGATGCCGTAGGTCCCGTCCAGGGTCTGAAGGTCGTTGAGCAGGGTGTTCATGATGCGGGCGCCGGTCATTCCGAACGGATGGCCGAGAGCGATCGCGCCACCGTGCGGGTTGAGCATCTCGATGTCGATGCCGAGTTGGTCGACGCTGGCGAGTACCTGGGCCGCGAAGGCCTCGTTCATTTCGATCACGTCGATGTCGGAGAGGCTCATGCCGGCCCGGTCCAGGACCTTGCGAACCGCCGGAACCGGGCCGATGCCCATGTACTCGGGCTCAACCCCCGCCACCGAGGAAGCGATGATCCGCGCCAGCGGCTGGAGACCGAGCTCGGCAGCCCGCGTGTCCGACATGACGACCACCGCGGCGGCTCCGTCGTTGAGCGGGCAGGCGTTCCCGGCGGTGACGGTGCCGCCCGGCTTGAAGACGGGCTCGAGCTCGGCCAGCTTCTCCAGGGTCGTGTTCGGCCGGGGCCCGTCATCGGCGGTGATGGTGCGGCCGTCCGCCAGCGTGACCGGCGTGATCTCCCGGTCGAAGAACCCGTTCTTCTGGGCCTCGACAGCGTTGTCCTGTGAGCGCTTGGCGAACTCGTCCTGACGCTCACGGGTGATCCCGTAGCGTTCGGCGACGTTCTCGGCAGTGATCCCCATCGGGATGTAGACGTTGCTGATGTAGTCGTCGCGGGTCGCGTCGGTGAAGCGGGGGTTGAGGTCCTCGGAATCGATCGCCTTCCCGTACGTGCGGGTCGTCGACTCGACTCCGCCGGCAACGAAGGTGTCGCCCTCCCCCGTCTTGATGGCGTGATATGCCATCCGGATGGTCTGCAGCGAAGAGGCACAGAAGCGGTTCACCGTGGTCGCTGGGACTGTGTCGGGCATGCCGGCCAGAAGGGATGCGGGACGAGCCAGGTTGTAACCCTGCTCGTGGTGGGTCATGGCGCAGCCGATCATCACGTCGACCACCGACGAACGGTCGACTTCGGGCACCTTCTTCATCACGGCGTCGATGGCCAGCGCGGCCAGGTCGTCGGCGCGGACGTCGATCAGCGACCCTTTGTATGCCCGGCCGATCGGCGTGCGGGCCGCGGCCACGATCACTGCGTCTGCCATCGGTCTCCTCCTTGAAGTCGTTGCCACGGAAGGTAGTGACTGATTGCCCCAACGGGGGTCCTAGTGTGCGCGCGGCATGAGACTCCGCCGAATTCTCCCGCTGATCGTTCTGATCGGCGCCTGTTCGCCCACCGCGGCCACCACGACCACCACCGCACCTCCGGCGACGACCACCACTGCACCTCCGGCGACGAGCACGACCGCACCACCCGCCACCACCACCAGTTCGACGGTCGACGGAGAGCTCGTCCTTCCCGTTGCCACCGAAGCGATGCCGGACACCTGGAGCGAGGTCTTCTTCATCCCCTACGGCGAGACGCCGGACACCCTCGGCACGTCGCTGGGTGGCGACGGCGAAGGCATCTTCTGGGGACCCGAGTACGGTGCCCAGGCGCCGGACGGGTCTTGGTGGTTCCTCGACACTGCAAAGCTCCGCCTCGCCCACTTCGGCCCGGACGGCTCCTACATCGAGGAGGTTCCGGTTCCCACGGAGATGCTGGTGAACGGGACCTACTTCCAGTGGTCGTTCCCCAAGGTGATGGCCGATGGCACGGTTCTCGCCGCTCGCATCACCGGCGGCACCCACTACATCCGGTATCGAGATGGGGCTTTGGACGGCTTCGAGGTGCCGGTGGCCGCAGTTCCCCGGGCAGATGACGGCGAGATCATCTACGCGATGGACTTCGAAGACTCATCCCTGTGGGCGGTCGACCCGACCGCGGAGACCGCCGAGCGGACCGACTTCATGAGGGCCCGTGACGGGAGTCGTTACAGGGTGACCGTCAGCCCGAGCACGATCCACGTCGATCTCGTCGATGCCGGCATCACCCAGGACTTCGTGTTCGAGGCCGGTGACCTCGGTGGTGAAGCCCACCTGACCATCGAGGTCGTGACCGATCACGAAGGGAGCCTCCACTTCTTCATCCTCGGCTTCCCGGCGGCCGACGAGACGCTGCAACTCGCCGGCTACGCCAAGGTCTCGGCCGATGGGGAGCTCATCGTCCTCGAAGAGATGATGAACCCGTTCACCGCCTCCGACCCGGGGACGCCCGTCCGCCTCGGTGTCACCCCCGGCACCACCGACCCCACCTACATGGTGATCGGGACGGAGGGCGTAACCCTGTTCACCAGGGGCTGAGCTCAGTCGGCGTAAGCCACGACGATGTTCCCGTTGGAGGTCGTCAGCTCCATTCTCAGATCAGCCGAAGGATCGGTGGCGATGTCCAGGTCAGTGCGCCCGTTGGAAGCATTGGCATCGATCGAATAGGGCGGCACGCCCGACGGGACGAAGACTTCGATGCGGCCGTTGCTGGTCCGAGCCCGCACCGATCGGGGCGGCTCGGCGAAAAAGACCTCGATCCTGCCGTTGCTGGTGCGCAGGTCGACGTTGGGCGTGGTCAAGCCCGATCCGCTGATCGACCCGTTGGAGGTGCGCAGCACCAGGTCCTCCCCGGTTGCTCCCGTGACTTCGATCGCGCCGTTGGATGTGGACACATCGACGCGCCCGTCGACGTCCATGAGAGTCACGCGGCCGTTGCTCAAGTCGCCGATGATCTCCGTCCCCGATGGGACCGTGACCTGATACGTCCCCCGACATCCGAAGCTGAAGGCCGGGCAATCGAACCCGACCTGGAGGGAGTCCCCGGCGACAATCTCGCTGGCCTCCCCTCTGAATGTGAGGCGCTCGACCACCACCTCGGAACCACCGACTCGGACTTCGAGGCCCGCGTTGTCGAGATCGAATCGGACCTGGGAGATGTCTGAGTGTCGGGTGGTGGCCTGGTCGCCGTTTTCGTCCTCTCCTCCCTCCCCGAAGCGAAAGAAGCCGAGGGCAAGCAGGCCGAGGACGAGGGCGACAAGGGCGAGACCGAGGACCAGAAGGAGGATTCGAGTGTTCCTGCCGACTCCCGGTTGCTCGTTCACGCGCCGAAGGCTACGCCTCGGACTCCTCCATTCGATAGGTGATGGCGTTGCCGATCTTGCCGGTGGGGACGATGGCGCCCGCTCTCGCCAGGCAGTAAGCCATTTGCTGGGCTGACCGGCGCGATCGGCCAAGGCCGGCGGCGAGGTCGGCGGTGGTGAATTCGTTTCCCAGGTCAGGGGGCAGGAGGCCGATGAGGGCTTTGTTGTCGTCGACCCGATGCGACTGGACCACCTCGAGCAATCGCCGCTCGACCACCACCCATCCCTTGCGACGCCACGCCCTGTCCGGTGTGTGACGGCGCAGCTCCTCCTCGCGCGTGAGCAGGACTTCGATCTCGAGATGTGGGTGTTCCAGCAGGTCGGCAAAGCTCACCAACTCCGTGAAGAGGTCGGTGATGACGCCGCGCTTGGGAGAGCGACGCCGGTCGAGGATGGTCCCCCCTTCGTCGATCTTGACGATCCACTTCTCCATGGCGATGGGGTGGACGACTCGGACCCGTAGTCCGAGTTCGAGAAGTGCCCTCAGCTTCTTCTTCATCGACGAGAAGCTCCTGGTCTGAATCTCGATGAGGAGGTCGTCCCGCACCAGATCGATGACGAAACCTCCGATCGGGACCTCCATTCGGTCGTCCGGGTGGGAGTACCACTTCTTCAAGGAAGCATGAAGTGGCTTCTCGCGAAGTGTCCCGATCGATACCGCCCGCTCGGCCATGTGGTGATCGTAGGGAGGGTGCGGGTCGGCCCGGGCGATCGCTATTGGGCTAGGCGTCGGGAAGGAGGCCGTCGATGACGACGATCTCCACGTACCCCGCTTC
>CAYLYQ010000030.1:19618-23787 GCA_964388105.1 uncultured Acidimicrobiaceae bacterium | reverse complement strand
GCTAGGCGTCGGGAAGGAGGCCGTCGATGACGACGATCTCCACGTACCCCGCTTCAAGGTCGACGACCGGAACCAGTTCTGCGACGAAAGGCACCTCGAATGTCGCACCCTCCCTCTCGATCACGAGACGGGACTGGGCCGGTCCGTGCTCGACCCCGACCACGACACCGCCAACGGGACGCACCTCGAGACCGATGAGGTCTTCGGGCCAGTATTCCCCCTCGTCGAGCTCTCTGGGTGCGGCGACGAAGACGTCTTGGTTGCGGATCGCCTCGGCGCCTTCACGAGTCTCGACCCCTTCGAATGCCACCTGCCACCCTTTGTCGCCACGGCGCAGAGCGCGGACGGTCAGGGTGGAACCGGCGACATCGACCTGCGAGCCGGTTTGGAAGTGAACGAGGTCGGCCTCGTCGACATAGAGGCCGAGGTGTCCGTCGAGACCGTGGGGGCGGCCCAAACGGGCGACCCGGACTGGATCAGTCGACGAACTCAACGCCGGCGGTGATGCCTTCCTCTTCGCCGGCAGCGGCGGCGGCGGCCCGGATCGCCTTGGCGACACGGCCCCGGCGCCCGATGACACGGCCCAGATCGCCCTTGGCGGTGCGCACCTCGGCGACCACCTCATTGGGACCCTGCTGAACCATCTCGACCTCGACCGAATCGGGGTCGTCGACGATGCTCTTCACCACGTAGGTGACGACGCGCTCGGTGATGTCACCCTGGGCCATCACTCCTCCTCGGAAGCGGCTGGGGCGGCGGACTCGTCAGCTCCCGGAGCGTCCTCGGCAGCGGTCTCGGCAGCAGGTTCCTCGGCAGCGGGCTCCTCGGCAACCGCAGCAGCAGCGGCCAGAGCCGGGGCCTTCTCCACGCCGACGACGTGGACCTGACCGGTGCGAACCTTCATCGTGGTCATCGCGCCGGAGATGTTGAGGAGCTTCTCGACCCGCTCGGAGGGCTTGGCCCCCTTGGCGAGCCAGGCGGCTGCCTTCTCGTTGTCCACCTCGATGAGGGACGGGTTGGCGAGCGGCTCGTAGCGCCCGATCTGCTCGATGTAGCGGGAGTCGCGCTGGCGACGCCCGTCCATGACAACGATGCGATACATGGGCTGCTTCTTCTTGCCCATCCGTATCAGCCTCATCCTTACAGCCATCAATTCACCTCTTCGTACGTCGACCGCCGACCAGGGCGCCCAAGTCGGGCATGCCCTTTCCCCCGGCCAACGTCTTCATCATTTTCTGTGCCTCGGTGTGCTGCTTGAGCAACCGGTTCACGTCTTGCGGGCTGGTGCCCGAGCCAGACGCGATCCGGCGTTTTCGGCTGCCACCGATGAGCTTGGGACTCCGGCGCTCTTCGGGTGTCATCGACTGGATGATTGCCTCGACCCGTTTGAGGTCTCGGTCGTCGACATCGACCTCACGCAGGAGCGACCCGGCGCCAGGAAGCATAGCAAGGATGTCTTTTACAGACCCCATCCGCCTGATCATCTGGAACTGCTTGAGGAAGTCGTCGAGAGTGAGCTCCCCCTTCGCCATCTTGCGTGCCGCCTCCTCGGCCTCGGCATCGTCGAAGGCGGCCTCGGCCTTCTCGACCAGGCTGAGGACGTCACCCATGCCCAAGATGCGAGACGCCATTCGCTCGGGGTGGAACGGCTGGAGGTCACCGATCCCCTCGCCGACGCCGGCGAACTTGACCGGTGCCCCGGTGACCGATCGCACCGAGATCGCGGCACCGCCGCGGGCGTCACCATCGAGTTTGGACAGGATGACGCCGGTGATCCCCACCCGCTCCTGGAAGCCTTGCGCCACGTTGACCGCGTCCTGACCCGTCATGGCGTCGACCACCAGCAGGACCTCGTCCGGGTCGATGGCCTTGTGGACGGCGGCAAGCTCCCCCATCAGCTCCTGGTCGATCTGGAGACGACCGGCGGTATCGACGATGACCACGTCGCCTCCGAGTCGCTCCGCTTCCTTTCGGGCACCCTTGACGAGCTTGACGGGCTTGGACTTCCGGTCGGAGAGAACAGGGACCCCGATGCGAGAGCCGAGTGTCTCCAGCTGCTCGACGGCCGCGAGCCTTTGCAGGTCGGCTGCCACGAGCAGTGGCTTACGGCCCTGGTCAACGAGGTGGCGGGCGAGCTTGGCGGCGGTAGTGGTCTTGCCGGACCCCTGGAGACCGACCATGAGGATCACCAACGGGCGCTTCTTGGCCAGGCCGACGTTCTCCCCGCCGAGTGTGGCGATCAGTTCCTCGTGAACGATCTTGATGACCTGCTGGCCAGGGGTGATGGCCTTGGAGACGTCCTCTCCCAGCGCCCGTTCCCGGACTCGTCCCAGGAAGTCACGGACGACCCCGACATTGACGTCGGCCTCGAGGAGAGCGATACGGACATCGCGCAGGGCCTGGTCGATGTCCTTCTCGGACAGCTTTCCCTTGCCCCGGAGAGCGGTGAACACCGACTCGAAGCGATTGGTCAGGGTGTCGAACATCTGAGGCCATAGGATATGGCGATGGAGGCAGTGACAGGGATTGGCGGTGTCTTCTTCCGCGCCCAGGACCCGGACTCGCTCACGCGCTGGTACGAGACCCACCTTGGGATCCGGCCCCCGGGTGCGACCTACGAGGAAGGATCCTGGTGGCAGGACGAGGGCCCGACTGTGTTCTCCCCTTTTCCGCTCGACACCGACTACTTCGGCGACGAAGCCAAGCAGTGGATGATCAATCTGCGGGTGGCCGACCTGGACGCCATGGTGGACCAGTTGAGATCGGCAGGTGTCGAGGTCAAGGTCACGGACGAGGTGTTCCCCAACGGCCGCTTCGCCCACTGCAAGGATCCGGAGGGCAACCCGATCGAGCTCTGGGAGCCGGCCGGAACGGATCTCACCAGGCCGGCCCAATGAAATACGAAGGAGCCCCCTGGCGAGGGGATGCCAGGGGGCTCTTCGAATCGCCTAGCTGCCGAAGGCAGCGCTGAAGGCGTCCCGCAGGTCGGCAGTGGCCGGGCCGGAGAACCCGCAGTAGTTGACGGTTCCGTCGTAAGCGGTGATCAGGTAGCTCTCACCCTCGGCAAACGGGATGCCACCGATCAGGGCTTCCATGCCCGACGGAGCCTCGAGGACCACGGTGTCGGCGTCGCCGCCCTTGAACCACTGCGTCACGTCCAACTCGACGGCCTCGCCATCGGCCGAGGTGACCACGCCTTCGAAGGCGACCGGCGCCTTGGCCAGCTCCTCGACGGAGAACTGGATGCACATCTGGGTCAGATCGTCGCTCGGGGCGGAAAGGACCAGCGGCTGGCTTCCTCCACCACCCAGGGCGAAGGCGGCGGCGATACCCGCTACCACCAATGCGGCCGCCGCTGCCGGCAGCCACTTCCTCGTGTCGGTGCGCACTGCGACTTCGTTACTCATGATTTCCTCCAGTAGGTGTTGCGACGACTCGGTCGTCCTGGCGGGCACACCGGGTGGCAGGGGGTCGAGGCGGGCGAGCCGCTCTCTCATCTCGTCTGTCATGTGGGTTGCTCCTTGGTGCGTCCAACCCTTTCCTGTCCGGAGGCGCGCGGATCCTGTCGTGTCATTTCGGCAGCAAGCTTCTTGCGGGCCCGGCTGAGGCGGAGGGTGGCGGCGTTGACCGTGAGGCCGGTGACCGTGGCGATGTCGCGCGGCTCCAAGCCCTCCCAGGCCCAGAGGTGGAGGAGCTCACGATCGGAGTCGGATAGCAACGCGAGCGCGGCCTCCAGCTCGGGATCGACGTGCTCCTCCGGCGGGGCCGGTGGGGGCTCCCGCTCCAGGCGCTCCACGAGCTGGAGGTGGCGCTTCCTGCCCCGGCGGTGGTTGGAGGCGACCCGTCGGGCCACCCCGTAACACCACGGGAGAGGGTTGGAGGACGGGACCTCTTCGAGTCGGCGCCAGATCACGAGAAGAGTCTCCGAGAACGCGTCCGACGCGTCGTCAGGACCCATCCGGCGCAGGAGGTAGCGCTGCAACGGGTCGAAGACCTCGGCGGCGACGTCTTCGAAGCGGCGATGGCGGTCGGGGTGCACGTGCGTCTCTATGTGTCCGGCAGGAGCCTGAATCTGTCATTGGATGTCCGAAGTGGTCGGGTGGTTCCTGGCTCCCGTCGCACCCCCTCCCCCCTTCGGGGTACTCCCCCGTTCCACGGGGGAGAAATCC
>CAYLYQ010000030.1:3325-19518 GCA_964388105.1 uncultured Acidimicrobiaceae bacterium | reverse complement strand
GACGTCATCTCGTCCGCCATGGTCGAAGACGTCATCTCATCCGCCATGGTCGAAGACGTCATCTCATCCGCCATCGTCGAAGACGTCATCTCATCCGGGGTGCCGTCGCCACAGGCGGCCAACACGCCCGCGGCCAGGAGGGCCGCGACGAGCCGGGTGAAGAAGGGGTGTCGTGAGCTCATCAGAGCCGGTCCTTTCGTTTGCCTCGAACTTGCGACCTCCACTCTGAGGAAGCGGTGTTGCCAGGCAGGAACAGGCTGCGAAACGTTCACGAAACCATCGGCGCGACCGGTTCACACGGAGGTCCGACGCTCGTATCGTGACCGTCATGGTCGAATCGCCACGCGTTCTCGTGGTCGACGACGAGCCGACGGTGCTCGAGGTCGTGGCCGCCTATCTGGACCGGGATGGGTTCCAGGTGCTGGCTCGCAGCGACGGTGCCCAGGTGATCAGCGCTGTCGAGACGTTCGACCCCGACCTGGTGGTCCTTGACATCATGCTCCCGTCGATCAACGGGATCGACCTGCTCAAGCAGATCCGGGAGAAGAGTCAGGTCCCGGTGATCCTCCTCACGGCGCGCATCGAGGAGCCCGATCGCGTGCTGGGGCTCGAGCTCGGCGCCGACGACTACGTGGTCAAGCCGTTCTCGCCCCGCGAGTTGGTTGCGCGAGTCCGCAGTGTCCTCCGCCGCGCGGACTCCGTGAACGCGGGATCAGGCCGGGTCCTCGAGTTCGACGGCCTGAGCATCGACACCACGGCCCGGGAAGTCCATGCCGGCGGTCGGCTCGTCGCGTTCACGCCCAAGGAGTTCGATCTGCTGGCATTCCTCGCCGCCAGCCCCCGTCAGGTGTTCTCCCGGGCCCAGCTACTCGACCACGTCTGGGATTCGGCGCCCGACTACCAGGACCCCGCCACGGTGACAGTGCACGTCCGTCGAATCCGGCACAAGATCGAGACCGACCCCAACCACCCCCGATGGATCTCGACGGTGTTCGGGGTCGGGTATCGGTTCGAAGGCTGAGATGAGCGCCCGGTTCGCATTCGCTCTCGCCGGATACCTCGTCCTTGTCGTGCTGCTGGCCGAACTGGTACTCCGTCCGGCCGCTTCGGAGAGGGGCGAACTGGTGGCCATTCTCGCCATCCCGGCATTGGCGGCCGCCGTCGCCGTCGGTCCCCTCGGTCGCTGGGTGGCGAAGCGGCACCGCGTCAGCACAGCCGCTCTCGCGGTTGGCGTCTGCTCGCTGACCATCGCGGCCCTGGCCAGCGTCCTCGCCTCCAACCGGATGTTCGTCACCAGTCACGACTTCCGCCTCTTCCTCGTGATGACCGTCCTCGCCGCCGGCATCGCCCTGCTCGTGGGACGGGAGCTGACGAGACCGCTGGCAGCCGACATTCGCCAGTTGGAGAAAGTGGCCACGGCAGTGGCGACCGGTGACCTCACGGCCCGCACCGGGATCGAGCGGGGAGACGAGGTAGGGGCAACGGCGCGGGCGATCGACACGATGATCGACCGTCTCGCTGAAGCGGAAGCCTCGAGACAGGCAGTCGAACGGGCGCGCCAGCACCTCCTCTCTGGAGTCGGTCACGACCTGCGCACGCCCCTGGCGGCACTCCGATCAGCTGTGGAGAGCCTCCAGGACGGTCTGGCTCCCGACCCCGAGCGCTATCTGAACGTCGCCGCCGCACAGGTCGACGCCATCTCGTCCTTGGTCGACCAGCTGTTCCAGTTCGCCCGTCTTGAAGCGGGGGCACCAATCACCGACTGGTCCGTGGTCTCGGTCACCGAGCTCGCCGACGAGGCCGTCGAGGCGATCACCCCCCTTGCCGATCGACACCAGGTGAAGGTCACCCTCGACGCCGACGGCGCGGCCACACTGATGGCGTCACCGAGTGGTCTCTCGAGGGTCTTCAGGAACCTCCTCGACAACGCGGTCCGGCACGCAGAGGACGGCATCGTCAGCATCGAAGTCCATGAAGGCGCGGATGCGGTCGAGGTCCGGGTCCGCGACACCGGGCCTGGCTTTTCGGAGGACTTCCGTGCGGTCGCCTTCGAGCCCTTCACGAGGGCCGACCCTGCGCGCAACCCGGATGGGTCATCGGGTCTCGGCCTCGCCATCGTCAAGGCCATCGTCGACGTCCACCAGGGAGAGGTCTGGCTGGGCGACGGCCCCGGTGGCGACATCGGCGTTCGCCTCCCCTCTCGCCCGGAACCGCAAGCTGTGGAGGGCTGATGTCCGCCACGATGCCTCCTGAAGTCGATCCGGGCGCTCCACGGGCCCCCCTTCATCCCGCGCCATCCCCGCCGCGGTGGACAGGAATGGTCGTCGGGATCCTTGCTGCGGCGACGGCAGTGGCGGCAGGATCCCTGACCGCGGCTCTCCTCGGTGTGGTGGGACCGCTCGACGCGGTAGGGAGCGCGTTCATCGATCGGACCCCTTCGTGGCTCAAAGACCTGGCCATTTCCTGGTTTGGGACCAACGACAAGCTCGCCCTTCGGATCGGCATGCTCGTGGTGATCGGTGCCGTCGGTGCGTTCGTGGGGGTGCTCTCGCTGCGACGGCCGTGGATAGGTGTCGGCGGGATCATCGTGCTGGGCGTCATCGCCATG
Organism: uncultured Acidimicrobiaceae bacterium; assembly: GCA_964388105.1. Taxonomy (GTDB): domain Bacteria; phylum Actinomycetota; class Acidimicrobiia; order Spongiisociales; family ZC4RG35; genus ZC4RG35. The sequence goes on along the minus strand of CAYLYQ010000030.1, from coordinate 16,910 downwards.
GCGGCTGTCCTGGAGCGGCCGTCCCAACCACCGGCCGTGGTGATTCCCCCTGTCGTGGCCGTCGTCGCGGGCATCGTCACGCTCCGACTGCTGTTGTCGGCAGCCACCAAGTGGTGGCGGGAGACCCTTGTGCCCGGGCGGTCGATGTCGAATGAGGAGTCGGACAGACGGCGCTTCATCGGGCTCGCCGGGTCCCTGGCCGCTGCTGCCACGCTCGCCCAGTTCACCGGGCTTTTTCTGGAACGGCGCCGGGTCGAGGCTATTGCCGCTCCGGCAGCCGAAGAACTTCCGCCCGCAGAAGACGCCATCGCTCCGGAGGACTTGGGCGATCTGGACGAGGTGCCCGGCATCACGCCCTTCGTCACCGACAACAACGACTTCTACCGCATCGATACCGCATTGCGGTTCCCCAATGTCTCCCTTGACGACTGGAGCGTCCGCATCCACGGGATGGTCGACCGCGAGATCTCCCTCACCTACGACCAGTTGCTGGAGCGTCCGATGGTGGAACGAATGGTCACCCTGTGCTGCGTCTCCAACGAAGTCGGAGGAAGGCTGATCGGCAACGCCGTGTGGCAGGGCGTTCTCCTCCGGCCACTGCTCGAGGCGGCGGGCGTCCGGCCCGGCGCCGAGCAGGTCTACAGCGAGAGCGTGGACGGCTTCACATGCGGCTTCCCGTTGGAGGCGGCCTACGACCGGGACTGCCTGATCGCCATCGCCATGAACGGCGAGCCCCTGCCTGTCGCCCACGGGTTCCCGGCCCGCCTCGTGGTACCCGGCCTGTACGGGTACGTGTCGGCCACCAAATGGCTGAGCCGGATCGAGCTCACCACCTGGGACGCCGCCTCTGGATACTGGATCCCACGGGGATGGTCACGCTTGGGACCGATCAAGACCCAGTCCCGAATCGACGTCCCTCGCCGGGACGAGCGGGTCGTGGCGGGGAGGGTGGCAGTGGCCGGCGTGGCGTGGGCCCAGCACCGGGGCATCGCCAAGGTCGAGGTGCGGATCGATGAAGGGGATTGGCGTGAGGCGCGCCTCGGAGACGGTGCCGGCGCCGACGCCTGGATCCAGTGGGTCTACGAGTGGGAGGCCGGGCCCGGCACCTACGTCTTGCAAGTGCGCGCCACGGACCGCACGGGCGAGGTCCAGACGGAAGTGGTGGCCCCGCCGGCGCCGGATGGGGCCACGGGATACCACACACGGGTCGTGACAGTCGTTCCCGGCTAGTCGCGCACCAGTGGCACGGCCCGGGCACTCCTCAGGAGCCACCAGCGCTGCGGCGGCCCGAGGCACCCGGGCTCCGGCGAGATACCCTGTCGGGGTGATTCCGTCCACCGTGGAAGCGCTCGCCGAGCAACTGGAGGCGCACGACTACCTCGCTGCCGACGACCTGGTCGTGGCCATCCACCTCGCCCTGCAGCTCGGAAGGCCGCTGTTCCTCGAAGGTGAGGCCGGGGTCGGCAAGACCGAAGTCGCCAAAGTCCTCTCGGCGATGACCGAAGAGCCCCTGATCCGCCTCCAGTGCTACGAGGGGCTCGACGTCGGACAGGCCCTATACGAGTGGGACTACGCCCGCCAGATGCTGGAGATACGCCTCCTCGAAGCACGCGGGGCTGGAGGGTCCGTCGGTTCGCGGGACATCATGAGCCGCGACTTCCTGATCGCGCGACCGCTGCTGCAGGCGATCGAGGCGAGCCGCGATGGCCGCAGAGCCGTTCTCCTCATCGACGAGCTCGATCGAGCCGACGAGGAATTCGAAGCCTTCCTCCTCGAGCTGCTGTCCGACTTCCAGGTGACCATCCCCGAGATCGGCACCGTTTCCGCCGACGACCCACCGATCGTGATCATCACCTCCAACCGGACCAGGGAGATCCACGACGCCCTGAAGCGGCGGTGCGTCTACCACTGGATCGACTACCCCAACCGGGAGATCGAGACGGCGATCGTCCGGCGCAAGGTGCCCGGGATCGACGAGGCCCTCGCGGTGTCGCTCGCCGAAGCCATGGCCAGGCTTCGGGGCATGAACCTCTTCAAGCCTCCAGGCGTCGCCGAGACGCTCGACTGGGCCGAGTCCCTGAGACTCCTCGACGCCGGCGAGCTCACGCCGGAGGTCGCCGACCGCACCATCGGAGTGGTCCTCAAATACAAGGACGACATCGAAGCGGTGCGCGAGGAAGGCCTCGAACAGCTCGTCGGATGAACGGGCCCGTCGGCGACCTGACATCCTTCGGCCGGACGCTCCGCCACGCCGGGATCCCGGTCACTCAGGACCAGGTCGGCGGGATGGCCCGGGCCGTGACCCTCGTCGACCCGGCCGACGCGGCCCAGTTCAGGGCAGCGCTCCGCAGCCTGGCCGTCAGCGACCCCACCCACATCCCGGTCTTCGACAAGGAGTTCGACCGCTTCTTCCTCCTCGCCCGGGACCCGGCCACGGTGCCATCGAGCGAGCCTTTCGAGGTCAAGGCCGTGGTTCCGCTGATCGCGCCTCCCGAAACCAGCGACTCCGACGACGAGCTCGCCTCCCAGGAGGGCGCATCGGCGACGGAGCGGATCTCCAGCCGGGACTTCGCCGACCTGGACGAATCCCAACTCGCCGAAGCCCGACGGCTGGTGGCGACCATGTTCTGGCGTCCGGCCCGTTTCCGCACCCGCCGATGGGTCCCCGACCGGTCCGGCCGGCGACCCGACTTGAGGCGGACCCTGCAGCGGAGCATCGGGGCCGGGGGCGAGATGATGCCGATCGAGCACCGGAGTCGCCGGGAGCGGCGGCGCCCGCTGATCATCATCGCCGACGTGTCCGGGTCGATGGAGCGATATGCCGAGCTCTTCATGGTGTTCGCCCATGCGGCCCGCCAGCATCTCGGCACCGTCGAAGTGTTCACCTTCTCCACCCGACTGACGCGGGTCACCGACGAACTGGCCCGCCGTGACATACGCACCGCCCTCACCGCGGTGGGGAGCCGGGTGGACGACTGGTCGGGAGGCACCAAGATCGGAGAGGCCTTCGCCGCCTGGAACCGGGCCTGGAGCCGTCGCATGGCACGAGGTGGCCCGGTGGCGCTCGTCCTCTCCGACGGATGGGACTGCGGCGATCCCGAGCTTCTCGCCGCGGAGACCGCGCGCCTGGCCCGGTCGGTGCACCGTCTCATCTGGCTCAACCCTCTGGCCGGGCGACCCGGTTATCGACCGGAGACCAGGGGAATGCGGGCCGCCCTCCCCCACGTCGATCATTTGCTGCCCGCGGGGACCGTCGACGACCTCGCCGACCTGGTGGCCCTCCTCGACACCATGGTCCACCCGTTGGGCGCACGCGCCGCCTCGTAGACTCGAAACGTGTTCGACATCGCCCTCCCGGTTGTTGCCTGTCTTCGTTCGGGCACCCGGGCCGATGTCGGCTGGGTGGTTGCCACCGACGGAGTTCCAGTCGGTGATCCCAACCGGAGCGTGGCCTTCACTCCCGGTGGCGGTCGGCTCGGCGGCATCGATTCGAGCGTGATCGACGGTGCCTTGTCGGTTCACGCCGGCCTGGGTGAGTCCGCCCGCCTGGTGGAGGTCGACATCTCGGAAGTCGACGCCCTCATCGCCGGACTGGGCGGCCCCGGAAGTGTGACCGGTGTCGTGGCGCCTGCCGAGGCCTTCCCCGAAAGGCTCTGGGTCCTCGCCACCGAGCGCGTGCCTTTCTGTCTCATCGGGCATGTCACCTATGGCGAAGTGAGCCAGTTCGAGGTGTACGGCGAGACCGACCCCGACCTCCCCGAGCGCGTTGCGGAGGCTTTCAGCGGCCCTGCGGGCAGCCGAATGGAAGAAGGCCAGCTGATCAGCGTGTTCCGGGCGTCACCTCGTCTCGTCGTGGTCGGCTCGTCCCCCATTGCCGACGCACTGGGCGAGCTCGGAAACCTTCTCGGCTGGCAGACCAGCGTCCACGGCTCCGTCGGCCAGGCCACCGGCGTCATCGCCTCGCTGGCCGAGATCGACATGGTCGTCGTCGCCGCCCACGACCTGGAGCTCGCCGGCGGGGCGCTGCTCGCAGCCCTGGACAGCAGAGCCGGATACATCGGCTCGGTCGGCTCCCGGCGCATGCAGGAGAACCGGGCCGACTGGCTCGCCTACCGCGGCGCCACGGACCTCGACCGCATCAGCGGACCAGCCGGAATCGACATCGGGGCCTCGACCCCGGCGGAGATCGCGGTCTCCATAGCGGCCGAAGCCATCGCCGCCACCCATGGAACCTGAGAGCCCACAGGGGTAGACTGGGCACCAGGAGAGCTAACCATGACCGTACGAGAAGAAAACACCTCCGACACCGTCACCTCTGTCTGGCAGACCGCGCCACACGGTGTCGAGCTGGACGAGGACTGCAGCCCCACGAAGGTCTGTCGCAACATGGCTCATGTGACCTTCGACGGCTACGGCGCCGAGGGCGAGAACGCCACGGACGCGTGGCGGACCCGTCTCGAACGGGAGGGCAAGCTCGACGGCTCTGCAGGCTCGCTGGCCGATCTCGTCTTCGGCGACACGCGTCCGTAGCCACGCGGTGACCTCCGACTCCACCCCCACCTCCAGCGTCTCCGATCTGACCCGCCTGCTGGAGTCAGGCGGTTATCTCGCCGACCGCGGACTGGCGACCGCCGTGTACGTGGCGCTGACCCTCGGCAAGCCACTCCTCCTCGAAGGCGAGGTCGGCGTGGGCAAGACCGAGCTGGCCAAGACCATGGCCCAGATGCTGGGGCGGGAGCTGATCCGCCTCCAGTGCTACGAAGGCATCGACACCAACCAGGCGCTCTACGAGTGGGACTACGCCCGCCAGATGCTCCAGATCCGAGCGCTGTCGGAGGCCGACCTGGCGACCGACGAATCGGTGGACAAGCTGTTCAGCCCCAAGTTCCTCCTCGAGCGTCCGCTCCTCTCGGCCATACGCCGCGGCGACCAAGCGGTCCTCCTCATCGACGAGGTCGACCGCGCCGACGACGAGTTCGAGGCGTTCCTCCTCGAGCTGCTGTCCGACTTCCAGATCACCATCCCCGAGCTCGGCACCATCACGGCCGAGGCGCCGCCGCTGGTGATACTCACCTCGAACCGCACCAGGGAACTGCACGACGCCCTGAAGCGGCGCTGCCTGTACCACTGGGTCGGCTACCCCGACCCGGAGCGCGAGGTGGAGATCGTGATGGTGAGGGCACCGAGCACGACGGAGACCCTGGCGCGCAAGATCGTGGAGATGGTCAATCGGCTGCGGTCGATGGACCTCGACAAGCCGCCGGGCGTCGCCGAGACCCTGGATTGGGTCGAGACCTTGACGGTCCTCGGTGTCGACGACCCCGACCAGCAGGCCGTGCGCGACACTCTTGGCGCCGTCATCAAGGAACGCGACGACATGGAGACGGTCCTCGGGTCGATCGACCGGGTAACCGTCGATGGCTGACGCCACAGTCGCCCCCGCCCGCGAGTACATCGAGTCGCTGACCGGCTTCGCCGACGCCCTCCGCAAGGCCGGTGTCCCCGTCGGATCCGGGGAGATGGTGACCTTCTGCGACGCCGTCGCCCTGCTCGATCCGTCCGACCTGGTCGACGTGTTCTGGGCGGGCCGGACCTCGCTGGTGGCACGTCGACAGCACCTGGCCGTCTACGACCGGGTGTTCCGTGAGTGGTTTCTCGGCACTCCCGAGAGATCCGACACCCAGCGCATGGTCCGCAAGCTGGCACTGGTTCGCCAGATCGACGTCGACATCCCCGCCGCGGAGCCACCGGAGCCCGGGGGGGACGAGCCCGGGAAGCAGATGGGGTTGATGGCGTCGCAGATCGAGATCTGGCGCCACAAGTCGTTCGCTGCCTGCACGCCCGAGGAGATGGCTGCGATCCGGCGGATCATGAAGAAGGTCCGCATGGTTCCTCCGATGCGGAGGTCGCGCCGCACCGAGAGGGCCCCATCGGGGAGCCGACCCGACATGCGCCGGGTCGCCCGAGCCGCGATGCGGTCGCAAGGCGCCCCGCCGGAGCTCCTGTGGCGAAGGCGTCGCCGCAAGGCCAGGCCGCTGGTGCTGATCCTCGACGTGTCCGGCTCGATGGCCGACTACTCACGAGCCCTTCTCCAGTTCGCCTACTCGACGCGCCAGGCAGCCGCCAAGGTCGAGGTCTTTTGCTTCGGCACCCGCCTCACCCGCGTGACGAAAGCCCTCGAGCGGCGACGCGTCGATGACGCCCTCGATGAGGCCGCCCGGGCCGTGTTCGACTGGGAGGGCGGCACCCGCATCGGCGGGGCCATCGACGCGTTCGTGAAGGGATGGGGCCGCAAGGGGATGAGTCGGGGTGCGGTGGTGGTGATCTGCTCCGACGGGCTCGACCGGGGTGACCCCGCGCTGCTCGCCCGGGCGATGGAACAACTCGGCCGGGTCAGCCACAAGATCGTCTGGCTCAACCCGCACAAGGGAGCCGACCGCGATTTCGTCCCGTCGACCCTGGGGATGATGGTGGCCGCGCCGCACATCGACCTGCTCATGTCGGGCCACGACCTCGCCAGCCTGGAAGAACTGGCCGAACGCCTCCCGGAGTTGCGGTGACCACGCATCGATGGAGCGTGTCGGTGATGGCGGAGGGCGACCGTGTCATCGAGCTCGACGAGGTGGTGGAACTGGCCGATGCCGTGGCGACGGCGGGCGGCATCGCCTCGGGGATGGGGACGGCTTCGTACGGAGCGCAGCTGATCGTGGAGGCCGCCGACTCCGAAGAGGCCGCCCGCAAGGCCATCGAGGTGTTCACCGCTGCCGCCAGGACGGCCGGGCTGCCCGACTGGCCGGTGACCCAGGTCGAGACCATCAGGGAGGACGAGGAGATCGACTACGAATGGGAGCCGATGTGATCAGGCTGGGGTCGCTCGCCGGTTACCCGTTCGAAGGTCCCCGCCTTCTCGCGGGGTGGACGCCGCCGAAGACAGCGGCGGTCTTCTCCGTTCTCTACCGGCCGGAACCCGAACGCAAACCCGAGCAGTACGGGGTGATCTACATCGGGCACACCGACAACCTGTCGCAAGCCGGCTTCCCGTTCGCTCACGAAGCGGCTCCGTGTTGGCTGAAAAGAGCCGACCGTTATGCCCTCCACATCGCCTACTACGAGGTTCCCGGCGGAACCGCCTCACACCGGGAGGTCATCACCCGGGAGCTGATCGCCGTCTATCGCCCCGGCTGCAACCCTGACCAGTACGACCAGGCGTGGAAAGACACCTGGATCCAGGAGTACAAGGCTCCGACCGCGGGCCCCTTGACCACGGAGCGTCAACCGGGCAAGTAGCCCTATGCTCGCAGGAAGCCCTTCGCTCCATGGGGAGCAACTGGCCAGTCAAGACGTACATGAATCTGCCCAAGAGTGGCGATTCGTTGAGACAATCTCTGAAACGCGCATCTAACGGTCACGTCGTTCAATTCCGGGACCAGGGCGTCGAGGCCGAACCAACACCGGGAGGCCGTAGTCAGCCGGAAGCTGTGCTTTCCTCGTGGAACTCTATTGCAGAACCCACCCGGTACCCGTCAGCTGATCGTCAAGAGCTACATAGAGGCACTGGCCGGCCGGAGTGCCTCCGGATATAAGGCCGCTCGGGATCCGAGGGTTGATGGGTCTCCAGACTGGACCACCACTGTCTCCCCCCTGGCATGTGACGGACGTACGAGAGGCGAGGACGGTGTAACCGCCTCCCACAATCGGGTAGTTGACCTCTTGTATGGTTCCGCAGCGTTGGACGTTCGAACTCGCGCCATAGTGGCAATAGTGGGTGCCTAGAACGATATGGCCTGCCGTGGCCGACATATCTACGGCAACAGCGGGCGTGATCCGAACCAGAAAACTTGACGACGCCGCCAAGAACACGACTCGATCCTGATACCCCCAAGTGGAAACCAGCAGCGAATGGTAGCCATTCACAACCTTGTTTCCCGTAGGATGCACGACCGACCAGCCAACACCCCCGATTGCCCTGCAGTGTCCGGCGGTGATATAACCGCCTGTCAAGACCCCATTTATTACTCTGTGGCCCCCGAAGCCGGAAGTACAAGTTCCTCCTGCCTTTGATTCTTTCAAGCCACCATAGTTGAACGATCCAGTCTCTCCGATGCGGAACTGAATCGTGGCAGATCGGAACACTTCCGGAGACTTAACTTTCAGGAACTCGCCAATCGCCTTCTGGTCAGCGGGCGACAGGTCAGTCTCGGTCGCCCAGATATACACAATGTCGGATGTCGGACTGTAAGTCACTGCTTGGACGGTGGGTAACAACTCTCGGAGCAATTGCGTATGGGTAGACCCAAAGTCTGCCATTTGGACTTCGCTAATACTCGCCCTGATGACGGTCACAGGAAGTCCATCGGGGACCACGACGCGTTCAGGATCCGTGACGGCCAGGACTCCTCGAACATTTGGAGGTTCGTTTACAACCTCAAACCCAGAATAGCCGAACTCAAGTCTCGCTGACTGAGCGAACTCAACAAGAGTCTGCTGTGACTCAAGCATCGATCGCGCCGTCTCGAGATCAACATCCATCTCGGAGGCAAACGACTCCACCTCCATGTCCAGCACTGGCATGTCGGGTAGAGGATTGCTGCCTGGCACCGTGACTGCGGTTGGAACTAGCTCTTCTGTGCCATCCGCGGCAGCCAAGCCGGCGACCGCGAACAGAAGAACGACGGCCGACGCTGAAGCGGCTGCCAACCTTCGTCGAATCGAAAGTCCTCCCACAGGTTCCACCTAGCGATCTCGCAATTCATAGCCAACTCCGTCAAGTCACGACCCGCGGAGGTTTCACTGCCGGACAGACTGCGTTCCCTAATCCTAGCTTTGATCGCTGCTGAGTGTTGTCGCCACCCACTACGAGTCGAGATTGGGCTTGCCTCTCCGGGAGCCTAAGCAGACACAGGATTCACTCGCCTCGGTCAACCCCGCTTCTAAGCCATGTCACCATAGGACTCTCGGTGTAACAGCCGCCAGCACCGATCGCCCCCTCCAGGCCATTCGAAGTGGCAATTCGCTTCAGCTACTCCGGGCTGTAACCCACAGCTTCGAGAAGGCGGGACCGCCGCGTGCCCGACGCCGGGGCGGCTGGAGGCCGTTCGGCGTGGGCGACCTCCGGGTCGAAGGTGGCGCCGGTAACGATGCCCTCGGCCATTCCGTAGAGCAGCGGCAGCGCGCCGGCGATGACCCGGCCGGTCTGGTTGACCTGTTCGAGGTTGCCCTCGATCGACTCGGCATTGGCCTTGATCTGGTTCACCAGGTCCCGGCACTCCTCGAGGCCGGTGGCCACCCGCTTCAGCTGTCCGCCGACGATGAAGAGGTACACCGCCAGGCCGGCGATGAGCAGGACGATGTCGACGACCGTGAAGACGACGAGGCCGTTCATTTGCGCACCTTGTCCAGGACGCGGCCCAGGAACAGGTGGTGCTCCAGGCCTTCGACCAGCACGAGGTCGACACCGCGGGCGGTCGTGTTCAGCAGAGCGGCATCGGCCGTGTTGGCCTCGGCCGCCACCAGCGTGGCCTTGATCTTCGCCACCCTCTGCTCGATGCGGCGCACCAGCAGTACCAGGATGGTGAGAAGCGCCGCCACAGCGACCACCACCACCAGGCCCAGGATGTTGGCGGTCATCCAGAGCGACTCTTGAGTTTCGGTCAATGCGAAGACCACGCTCAACCTCCCAGGCGCTTCCGGCCGCGTTCCAGGCCCTGGATCACGTTGACGGCCATCGTGTTCGTGTCATTGAGCCCGGCCAGCGCCGCGGTGTTCTCGACCGCACGCTCCAGGCCCGTGTTGATCGTTTCGGCCCGGTCGCCGATGCGCTTGGCCAGCACGAGGATCGGAACGACGAGGGCGACGACGACCAGGACGATGACGACCCCGATGATGAAGCCGACCAGCCAGGGGGCGTCTGCAGTAGTTGGTAAGAGCATCTCCACCTCCTCAGATCGACTCGGCGAAGTCGGAAACTGGCTTCAGGCTGGCGTTGACCGACTCGACGACCGACCCGACCGTGGCAGTCCGGTCACCGATGACGCCGACGCCGCCGTCCAGCGCATCGAGGGTGGCGAGCGTCGCCCGGAGGTGGCCGATGACCCGGATCAGGCCGATGGCCGCGGCGGCGATGATGAGGCCGCCGATCACGAGTGTGACTATTGCTGCTGCTGGCATCGGTACTCCCCCCTCAACCCAGCAACTTCGCGACCGAGCCGGCGTACCGGACCGCTCCGTTCGCCACTTCGGCGATCGTCTCGTCCGTGGTCTCGAGGAGCTGTGGCACCCTGTCGACCTCCCCGATGATCCCCACGCCACCGGCGAGGATCTCGTCGGACGCCTTCCGGATGCGTTCCAGAGCCGCCAGAACCCGGTTGAGCAGCGCCACCAACACCGGCACCACCGCCACCACCAGGATCACATTGCCTATCCACCACCAAGTCAAGCCGTCACCTCCTCAAACTCGTGCCGGGTCATAGGGCAAGAAGAACCGTGCGGCAACACGCTTCAGAGCCATCCACATCGCGCGCAGACCGATCATGAAGCCTCCGGCGGAGCGCGCCCCCGCCGCCGGGGCCTCACCTTCGAGAGTCGCCTTCATGTTGTCGACGAAGTCGTCGACCAGCACCCGGTTGACGTCGGTGACCATTCCCCGCCCGTACTGGGCGGCGGCGCCGGCGAGGACCAGGTCTTGTGCCAGATGGACGCGCGTGCCGGTCGCGGTCGGTTCGAGCCGGGCCATGATGTCCATGGCCGCCTGACCGCGGCCCTTCTTGTCGGCGCCGTTGGCCCGCACCGTGATCGTCTTCTTCTCGTCGTCCTGTTCGACGATCTCCGCCGTGCCGGCGAACTCCATCCGCACCGGGCCGAGGGCGATGACAACGGTGCCCTCGTACTCGTCGGGAGCGACTTCCTGGTCGAGGCTCGTCCCCGGCAGGCACGATGCGACCTGCGGGATGTCCTTGAAGAATGCCCAGCACTCCTCGATGGACTGGGGAACCTCGAACGTGTTCTCAATCTGCATTCGCGCCCTCCGCGATGAACGACTCGGGATCCTTGGAGAAAGCCACCCGGCAACCCGGGCAGCAGAAGTAGTAGGTGGTGCCTTCGTACTCGAAGGGCCGGCTCGACTCGTCTGCCGGAACGGTCATCCCGCACACCAGATCGATGGCCGCGGCCGGCTCGGCGATCGCCTCCTTGGCTGGTGGCGCCGTAACGAAGAGCTCGCCGCCGGCTCGGAGCTGCACCAGCTCGGCCAGCACCGACACCGCGATCTCACGGTGGCTGGTGTGGCCGAGGTCGAGACCCACCGGCGACTTCACTCGCGCCAGGGCGTCGGCGGGGACGCCGCGGTCGGCCAGGTAACCGAGCACTGCCGCCGCCCGCTTCGACGACGCGACGAGGCCGATGAACCCGGCTTCCGACCTCACGGCCGCCTCGAGGGCCTCCTCGTCACCGTGGCCCTGAGTGGCGACGATCACGACCGAGAACGGCCCGAGCTGGTTCGCGTCGAGCTCGTTCGCCGCGACGAGATCGGCCGTCCACCCGAGCACACCGGCCAGGTCGACGAGAGTCGACGCCATCGGTGATCCCCCGACGGCGACCAGCTTGGGGGCGGGGATCACGGGCTCGATGTACACCTCCATGGCACCCTCCGATTGACAGGACATGGGCACGACCAACATGCCTTCGGGCATCTCCCCGAACGCGTCACGGGTTCCCAGCAGGATGAGCCTGGGCTCACCGTCGCTGATGGCCCGCTTCGCCTCGCCGATGACCACCGGTTCGGCGCAGGCGCCCCCGATCCATCCGTGGATCTCGCCCGACGCCGTGATGATGGCCCGAGCTCCTTGGTGACCAGACGAGGGGCCTTGACGCCAGACCACGGTTGCCAAGGCGAACAGCTCGCCACGGCGCGCCATTTCGGTGGCCAGTTCGAGCGTCTCCCAGGCCTCGTTGCGCGTGCTCATCCGTCCGTCCTCACCGGCGGAGCACCGCTGACGTCCTTCCCGGTCTGCAGGGCCTGATAGACCCGGTCGGGGAAGACGGGCATGTCGATGTTGCGGACGCCGGTGTGCTTGACCGCGTCGATCACGGCGTTGACGAAGGCGGCCGGGCCACCGACCGCGGCACACTCGCCGATGCCCTTGGCGCCGATCGGGTGGTGGGGACACGGGGTGACCACCTCGTGCAACTCGAACCCGGGAGTCTCCCAAGCCGTCGGCAACAGGTAATCGGTGAAGTTCGAGCCGATGCAGTTGCCCTCGGTGTCGAAGGTGATGTACTGCATGTTCGCCATGGCGTATGCCTCGGTGAGGCCCCCCATGATCTGGCCTTCCACGATCATCGGGTTGATCCGCACGCCGCAGTCGTCGACGGCGACCATGCGCAGCACGTCCCACACACCCGTCTGGGGGTCGACCTCCACCTTGGCGATGTAGCACGCGAACGGCCAGGTCAAGTTGGGTGGGTCGTAGTAGGCAACGGTGTCCAGGCCGGGCTCCATGCCGTCGGGCATGTTGGAGTAGGCCGCCATGGCCGCTTCCTGGATGGTGACACCCTGCTCGGGGCGGCTGCGCACGTAGAAGCGCCCGAGCTCCCACTCGACGTCCTCTTCGGACACTTCGAGCAGGTGAGCGGCGATCTTGCGTGCCTTGGCCCGGATCTTCCGGGCGGCCATCGACACCGCCGCGCCCGCCACCGGTGTGCTCCTCGACGCGTAGGTGCCCATCCCGAAGGGGGCGGTGTCGGTGTCGCCCTCTTCGACGGTGACGTCCTCGGCGGGCAGCCCGAGCTCATGGGCGACGATCTGTGCCCAAGTGGTCTCGTGCCCCTGGCCCTGCGTCTTGGCGCCGGTGCGCAAGAGTGCCTTCCCGGTCATGTGGATCTTGAGCTCGGCCGAGTCGAACATCTTGATCCCCAAGATGTCGTACTCCCGGCTGTTGCCGGCGCCGAGAGGCTCGGTCATCGTCGAGATGCCGATGCCGAGAAGACGGCCCCGCTGGCGGGCCTCCTCCTGCTCCTGCCGGAACGTGTCGTAGCCGATCGCCTCCAGTCCGAGGTCGAGGCACTTCGTGTACTGGCCAGAGTCGGTGAGGAACCCGAACGCCGTGCGATGGGGGAAATCGTCATCCCTGACGAAGTTGACCCGGCGGAACTGAGCCGGGTCCATCCCCAGGTCGTCCGCAGCAGCCGCCACCATCCGCTCCTGGAAGAACATCGCCTCCGTGACCCGGAACGAGCACCGGTAGGCGACACCACCCGGCGCCTTGTTGGTGTAGACGCCTCTCGCCGTGAGGTGGGCGGTCGGGATGTCGTAACACGCGAACGTCGAGTGCAGCAGCCCGATCTTGAACTTCGAAGGCTGGGCGTCGGAGAAGAACGCACCGTGGTCGGCGATGCAGTGCATCCGGACGCCGAGGATCTTCCCGTCCTTGCGCAGTGCCATCTCCCCCTGGAGGTAGATGTCGCGGGCGAATCCGGTCGAGATCAGGTTGCCCGTGCGGTCCTCGATCCACTTCACCGGCTTCTCGAGGAGGATCGATGCCAGGATCGAGACCACATACCCCGGGTACACCGGCACCTTGTTGCCGAA
>CAYLYQ010000030.1:1929-3225 GCA_964388105.1 uncultured Acidimicrobiaceae bacterium | reverse complement strand
CAGGCGTCCTTGGCGATGTAGGGGTCGTCGGCGATGACGGCCGCCACTTCCTGGCCCTGGAACCGCACCTTGTCCGTGGCGAGCACCGCCTGGGTGTCGTACGACAGGGTCGGCATCCATGCCAGGTTGCGAGCCGCCAGCGTCTCCCCCGTCAACACCAGACGCACGCCGGGCATGGCCCAGGCCTTGGATGTGTCGATCGAGAGGATCCGTGCGTGCGCCACCGGCGAGCGCAGGATCTCCATGTGGAGCATCCCCGGGAGGGTGATGTCATCGACGTAGTTGCCCTTGCCGCGGATGAACCGGTTGTCCTCGACACGGCGCCGACTGGCCCCGAGACCGCCGATCTTGATCTCGTCGAGCGCAGTCATTCGCTCACCTCCTGGCTCGGCTGGGGGTTCATCTTGCGCGCCGCCCACTGGACGGATTTGACGATGTTCTGGTAGCCCGTGCAACGGCACAGGTTGCCCCCGAGCGCCCAGCGGATCTCGTCCTCGGTGGGGTCGGGATTCTCTTCGAGAAGCGCCTTCGAGGTGAGCATCATCCCCGGCGTGCAGAACCCGCACTGGAGCCCGTGCTCTTGCTTGAAGCCCTCCTGGATCGGATGGAGCTCCGACGCACCGGCGAGGCCCTCGACCGTCGTTATCTCGTGTCCATCGGCCTGGACGGCGAGCATCGTGCAGCTCTTCACCGGGCGGCCGTCGTAGAGGACCGTGCAGGCGCCACAGTGGGTGGTGTCGCAGCCCATGTGGGTGCCGGTCATGCGGAAGCCCTGGCGGAGCAGGTGCACGAGCAGGAGCCGGGGCTCGACGATCGCAGACTTGGTCTCACCGTTCACCGTCACCGTGATCCGGCGGCGCTCCACCTCCCCCGCTTCCTCGGTGGGGATGACCTCGTAGAGACTGCTCATGCTGCCACCTCTCTCGTTCCGAGGACTCTGGACAGGATCCTCGTGGTGAACACCTCGACCAGATGCCGCTTGTAGTCGACCGTGCCCCGGTGGTCGGTCTTGGGCTGGGCTGCACCGGCCGCCGCACGGGCGGCGTCGGCGATCGAGTCCGGCGTGAGCCCTCTTTCGACCAGGATCGCCGCGGCCTCCGAGGCGGTGATCGTCCTCGGCCCCACACCGGTGAGGGCGATGCCGGCCCGAGCGACCCGGTCACCGACCATGTCGACGGCCACGGCTACGCCTGCGGTGGCGAAGTCGCCGACCTTGCGCTCCATCTTCAGGTAACCACCCGCCGGCTTGCCCTGGGGGGCGGGAACGACGGCGGCGACTGCAAGCTCGTCGTGGGC
>CAYLYQ010000030.1:0-1829 GCA_964388105.1 uncultured Acidimicrobiaceae bacterium | reverse complement strand
GTGGCGTGTCGGCAGAGCGCACCCACGACGATGGAGCCGTCGGCGGCGCGGCTGTGGTGGTCGAGCTCGGCAACGCCGTTGATGTCCACGAGCATCTCGGGAGAGGCGAACCTGGTCTTCATCATCGGCACCAGGCTCTGGCCACCGGCCAGCACCTTGGCGTCCCCATGGCCCTCGGCGAGGAGCCCGATCGCCTCCGCGATCGTCTCCGGGGCCTCGTACTTGAATCTCGGCGGGTAGATGGCAGCCTCCTCTACGTCTCGTCTCGGAAAGTCGGTTCCGACGGGATGTTCGACTGGGGGTCGGGAATGGCAACTGGCATCGACTCGGCGTCGGGGTCGGGTCGTGCCTCCTGGTGGGGCGGCCAGGGCCCCTGGACAGGCTGACCGGCAACCTTCAAGTAGTCGATGATCTGCGGCCACGCCCAGATGGTCGGGCTCTTGCCGGTCTTGGGTGCGTTCTCGATCACCTCATACAGCCGGGGATTGCCCCGACTGTGGCCGGAGGACTCCACTGCCAACTCGTCACCTCCCGAGAATCGCCTTCCGCTGCATCCAGTGACACTGAACGTCCGCGGTCCGTAGTCCAATCAGCCTAGACACAAAGCATCACCGCCTGTCGCCCGAACAGGGGGCCGGAGCGGCGGTAGGCTGACGAAACCATGAGAAGCCAGCTTGCCCTGCGCAATCGTTGGGTCGACGAGGGAAAGAAGGTCGCCGTGGCCACCGTGGTCCGTGTCCACGGCAGCGCCCCCCGTCCTGAAGGATCGAAGTTCCTGGTCAGCGACTCGGGCGACATGGAAGGCTCGGTCAGTGGGGGCTGCGTCGAGAACGACGTGTTCCTCCACGCCCAGGAGGTCCTCACCACCGGCAAGCCCAAGCTCGTCACCTACGGCATTGCCGACGAAGACGCCTTCGAGGTCGGGATGTCCTGCGGCGGGACCATCGACGTCTACATAGAGCCCTGGTGAACGACATCGACTCCGCCATCGCTCGAATCCTCGAAGCCGAGGAGTTCGGGGCCGTGGCCACGGTCATCTCGGGCCCGGCCATGGGATCCAAGGCGGTACTCGACGAGACCGGCGCCATCGTTGCGGGGTCACTTCCGGAGGACGTCGCCGCCGCGGTCACCGAGGATGCCGTCGAGCTTCTGGAACACGAGCAGAACCGCGCTCTCGAATACGGCGAGCACCAGGTCTTCATCGAGACTCTCGCCCCACCGCCCGACCTGTACGTCTTCGGTGCCGTTCACATCGGCCAGGCCCTCGCGTCGTTCGCCGCTCAGATGGGATACCGGGTCACCGTGGTCGACTCTCGCCAGATGTTCGCCACGGAGGAGCGTTTCCCCACCGCCCGTGTCCTGGTCGGCTGGCCGCGTGACCTCATCGACCAGCTCCACTTCGACCGCCGCTCGTGGGTGGTGGTGCTCTCCCACGACCCCCGCCACGAGACGCCGGCCCTCGAAGCAGCTCTCAAGGGAAAGCCGCGTTACATCGGGGCCATGGGGAGCCGCCGCACCCACGACCTGCGGGTGGAACGCCTCAGTGGCCTGGGGTTCACCGAAGACGAGATCGCCGCCATCCACTCCCCCATCGGTCTCGACATCGGCGCCGAGACCCCTCAGGAGGTGGCCATCTCCATCCTCGCCGAGATGACCAAGGTCCGCTACGGGGCCGGCTCGGGTCGTTCGCTCCACGGCGTCGCCGGGCGGGTCCACAAGCAGAGAGCGGAAGACGAATGAACAACAGGATTTCTCACCCGTGGAGCGGTAGCGGAACGGGGGAGTACCCCGAAGGGGGGAGGGGGCGCGAGCGAAGCGAGCCAGATCAC
>CAYLYQ010000029.1:0-23957 GCA_964388105.1 uncultured Acidimicrobiaceae bacterium | reverse complement strand
AGCCCGATCACGGTCAGCCGTCTGATGCCGATCCGGTCGGAGAGGGATCCGGCGATCGGGGACACGATGCCCATCGTGAATGGCGCGATGCCGAGGAGCAGCCCGACGACGCCCACGGGATAGCCGAGGACCCCCTGGAGATAGAAGGGCATGAGCAGGAAGGTGCACGACAGGCAGACGAAAGCGAGAAAGCCCGACACCACGCTCACCGTGAGCATCGGGTTCCGGAAAAGTCGCAACTGGATCATCGGGGAGTCGCTGCGCAACTCCACGGCCACGAAGGCCATGGCGCAAATGGCAAAGCCGCCGAGCGCACCCAGGATCATCGGGGAGCCGTAGCCCGCCGTCTGGCCCAGAGTGAGGGCTGCGGAGAGCAAGAGCAGGCCCAAGCTGAGGAGGACCGTCCCGGCGATGTCGAACTTCTGACCGGGCAGGGGCCTGGTCTTGGGCACGTTCCTGATGGCGATCCAGGTCCCCACGATCCCGATGGGGATGTTGACGAGGAAGATCGGCCGCCATCCCCACCCGGAGATGATCAGCCCGCCGACCGCGGGGCCGGTGACGACACCGATAGAAACGGCGGATCCAACCCAGCCGAGCGCTTTGCCTCGCTCCGACGGCGGGAAGGCCTCGACCAGGATCGCCGTGCCCAGGGCGATGATGAGGACCGAGCCCAGAGCCTGCAGCACGCGGAAGACGATCAGCCAGCCGACGCTGGGCGCCAGGCCGCAGAGCGCCGACGCGACGGTGAAGATGGCGAACCCGTAGACATAGAGGCTCTTCTTGCCCTTGACGTCGGCAAGTCGGCCCATGCCGAGGGTGAGGGTGGCGTTGGTGAGCAGGTACGACAGCGACACCCACTGGATCACGTCGAACGTCGTGTCCAGGCTCTCCACCAGGGTCGGGAAGGAGACGTTGACGATCGAAGAGTCGATCGTGGCGAGCAGGACGCCGGCGACCACCGCCACCATGACGTACCACTTCCGGCTGTAGTCAACCGGGGAACTTGTTTGTGGGATAGCTCCTGGATTCACAGGCGCTTGGCCACCAGCACACCGGTGCGCATGGGCGTCGCGGTGGCCAGGAAGTCAGGGTCGCCGGCCACCAGCCGGTTGAACTCGTCGGTGCCGTGGCCCTCGTCGATCCATCCGGCGCCGGTGCCGTACACGTTGTCCGCCACGAGGAGGGCGCCTGGAGCCATGAGCGGTTTGACCAGACGGAAGTAGTCGGAGTACTCGGACTTCACCGCGTCGATGAAGACGAAGTCCACCGACCCTGGACCCAGCTCGTCGGCGATGCCGGGAAGCACATCCAAGGCGGCGCCACGTCGCACCTCCACCTTGTCGGCGAGCCCGGCGCGGGCGAACTCCGCCTCGGCGAAGTCGGCGTGGCGGTCGTCGTATTCGACGGTGAGCAGGCGGCCGGTGGGGGCGAGTCCCCGAGCGATCCAGATGCCGGAGTAACCGCCCAGTGTGCCCAGCTCGATCGCGATGCGGCCCGGCGTCGATTGGGCGAGGATCTGCAGGAGGCGCCCCACATCGGAGCTCACGGCGATGTCAGGGAGCCCGGCCTCGACTGCTCGTGCCTGGAGGGTTGCCAGTTGCCCGTCGGTGTCCCCGAAGATTTCCTCGGCGTACCTGTCCAGCCAGTCCCAGCGTTCCGGAGTCATTCGGGCCATGAGGCGAGAATAGGTTCGTCTACTCGTCAGTTGGGCGACGGCGCTGCCGCTTGGTCTCCGAGCGCGCTTCCTTCTTCCGGCGGCGTCTCTCCTTCGATGCCTTTGTCGGCTTGGTCTTCTTCCGCTTCCGCCGCACCACCAAGGCATCGGACAGCGTGGCCCCCATACGCTCCCGGGCGATCCGGCGGTTTCTCGCCTGCGAGCGGCTGTCGGAGGCGATCACCTGGACCACGGACCCCAGCCTCGTCGCTATCAGCTCCTTGGCGTCGTCGGGCAACGACGACCCTTCCACGACGAACCGGAGCACGACCGCGGTGGCGGAGCGATTGGCGTGCTGGCCACCAGGTCCGCCCGAAGTCTCGAACCGCTCCTCGAACTCCTCCTCGGGGATCAGGTACGGCCCGACCTCGAGCGGGTCCATGGGTCGGTCAGGAGCCTTCGTAGTACTCGGTGCCGAGGTGGGTGATCAGCTCCTCACCCATCATGTGACGCAGGTTGTTGTGCAGCTTGGAGGTCTGGACGAACAGGTCGTGCTCCGGGTCGAGCCCGGGCGCGGTGTGCGGGCTCTTGAAGTAGAACGACAGCCACTCCTGGATCCCCGACTTGCCGGCGCGCGCCGCCAGGTCCATGAACAAGGCCAGGTCGAGGACGATCGGGGCCGCCAGGATCGAGTCCTTGCACAGGAAGTCGACCTTGATCTGCATCTTGTACCCGAGCCACCCGAAGATGTCGATGTTGTCCCACCCCTCCTTGTCGTCGCCCTTCGGGGGGTAGTAGTTGATCCGGACCTTGTGATACAGGTCCTTGTAGAGCTCCGGGTACAGCTCCGGCTGGAGGATGGTCTCCAACACGCCCAGCTTCGTCACCTCCTTGGAACGGAAGCTCTCGGGGTCGTCGAGCACCTCGCCGTCCCGGTTGCCGAGGATGTTGGTGGAGAACCACCCGTTGATACCGAGCATCCTGGCCTTGAGCCCCGGAGCGATGATCGTCTTCATCAGGGTCTGGCCTGTCTTGAAGTCCTTGCCGGCGATGGGGACGCCTTCGCGGGACGCGAGATGCTCCATCGCGGGAAAGTCGACTGCCGGATTGGGTGACCCGTTGGCGAAAGGGACCCCCATCCGAAGGAGTGCATAGGCATAGATCTGGGAAGGCGTGATGGCCGGATCGTCACGCTTGAGGCCGTCCTCGAAGTCGTCGAGGTCCATGTGGAGAGCCGAGGGCTCCTCGTAGGCCTCGGTCGAGCCACACCAGACGGCCACCAGTCGATCGACGCCCTTGTCGGCGCGGAACCGGTCGATGTCCTCCATGAGGGCTTCGGCCCGGTCCATGTGGGTGCCGCCCTCTTTGACGTGATCGACGCCGGGCAGATTCTTCACCCATCGCGGGGAGAAGACGGCGGTCATGGGGGCGATCGAGCGCAGTTCGTCCCCGATGCCCTCGATGTGCCGCGGGTCGAGAACGCCGGCTTTCATCGCCGCCGTGTAGGCGTCGTCCGAGAAAGCGTCCCATCCTCCGAACTCGAGATCCTCCAGCCCCGCGAGTGGGACGAACTCGTTGATGAGCGGGTTGCGGCCCTCGGTCCTCTTGCCGAGCCGGATGCGGCCCATCTGCGTCAGAGAGCCGAAGGGCTCGGCGTAACCCTTGCGGGCGGCGAGGACTCCGGCGAAGAAGGTGGTCGCTACGGCGCCCATCCCAGGGGTGAGGATTCCTAGCTTCCCGGTCGCCGGCGTGATGGGGGATGGCGTGGTCATACGAACGGTGACGTTATCCCATCGGCTCGCGAGCCGCGAAACGGGTCTGGCCTTACCGGGCAGCTTGCTCTAGCCTGCCCGGAACAAAGGGTGGGGACCCGGTCTGTTCTCGCCCGCACTCCCAGGTCATAGTGCTCATTCGTTTCGCTTCCCTCGTTCTCGCGATTTCCGTCGTGTCAGGGCTTCTCCCCCCGGGAGAGGCCCTGGCCGATTCGGGTGATTTCGAGATCCGGTTCCCCCAGGAGATCGAAGTGACGACGTTCAGCAACACCTGGCACGCGAGCCGCTCCGGTGGCCGCCGGCACAAGGGCACGGACCTGATGGCGCCGAAGCACTCCGAGGTCTACGCCGCCGCCGACGGGGTGGTCCTGCGGGTAGTCACCAGTCGCAACGCCGGCAGGTACGTGGCTATCGCCCACGCCGGTGGCTGGGAGACGTACTACATGCACCTGAACAACGACACGCCTGGCACCAACAACGGGAGAGCGCCCTGGTTCATCACTGTGGCCGACGGCATCTATGAGGGCGCCGAAGTGAAGGCGGGGCAGTTGCTGGGCTGGGTCGGCGACTCCGGAAATGCCGAAGGCGGTTCGTCGCACACCCACTTCGAGATCCATCGCAACGGCCGCGCGATCAACCCCTACCCGTACCTGACGGCTGCCGTGGAGCTGGCCCTGCACCCGCTGCCGCTCAGCGTCGTCGCCCCTGTCTATATCCGGTAGGCGTCGTCGAGGGCGGCGACCCGTGTGGCGACATCGTCGCCCGCACCGATCGTTGCCACTTCCGCGGACCGGGTCTCCGGGGTGTACTCAGCACCCACCCAGATGACCCTGTGGACCCCCGCCGTCGACACGGCGCGCGCCCACCCGTCCAGCACCGCTTTCGGGCTCGAGGCGAACGAGCGCTCCCGGCCATCGGACGCGGCCTCCACGACGAGCACCGCAGAGAAGCAGCCCCAAGAAGCCGACTCGACGTGGGAGTCGTCCGACACGTCCCCGACCGCCACCTTGATGCCGGCTGCCCGCAAACGGGCCGCCTCGCCTGGGTCGGTTACGAAGGCTCGGGTCTCGCCGTCGCGCTCCATCCCGTCGATGATGAGCCGGCCGGTAGGGGTGTCGGCGCCGACCACGATCATGGGCATGGGTCGACACTATCCGCACCTGGAGCTTTTCGGCTCGGGGGAGGCCGGCGGTAGGATACGACTATCCCGATGGTGGAAATTGCCACAGGCCATCGCGGGTTGTTGACCAAGAGGTGATTCTGAAATGGCGACTGTCGACATCGATCTAGGCGGATACCAGCTCGGCTGGCACGATGAGGTGGAGCTCGCGTTCGAGCCGCGCAAGGGCCTCGACGAGGAGATGATCCGCCAGATGTCCGCCATGAAGGGCGAGCCCGAGTGGATGCTCGACTTCCGCCTCCGCGCCTACAAGCGCTTCCTCGCCAAGCCGATCCCGCAATGGGGCGGTGGCGGTCAGCTCAACGAGATCGACTTCGACGACATCTACTACTACGTCAAGCCCGCCGGCGGGCAGGCCAAGGACTGGGACATGGTGCCCGAGTCGATCAAGGAGACCTACGAGAAGCTGGGCATTCCCCAGGCCGAGCGAAAGTACCTGGCCGGCGTGACCGCCCAGTACGAGTCGGAGGTGGTCTACCACCGCAACCGGGAGGACCTCGAGTCCCTCGGTGTCCTCTTCTGCGACATGGACACGGCAGTCAGGGAGTACCCGGACCTGGTCAAGGAGTACTTCGGGACGATCATCCCGCCCAACGACAACAAGTTCGCCGCTCTGAACTCGGCGGTCTGGTCGGGCGGCTCGTTCATCTACGTTCCGCCAGGCGTCCACGTCGATCAGCCTCTCCAGGCCTATTTCCGGATCAACTCGGAGAACATGGGCCAGTTCGAGCGGACGCTGATCATCGTCGACGAGGGTGCCTACGTTCACTACGTCGAAGGCTGCTCCGCTCCCGTGTACACGACGGACTCGCTGCACGCCGCCGTCGTCGAGATCGTCGTCAAGGCCAACGGGCGCTGCCGGTACACGACCATCCAGAACTGGTCGAACAACGTCTTCAACCTGGTCACCAAGAGGGCTGCCGCCTACCGCAACGCCACGATGGAGTGGGTGGATGGCAACCTGGGGAGCCGGTTGACCATGAAGTACCCGGCCGTGTGGCTGATGGAGCCGGGCGCTCACGGTGAGGTTCTGTCCATCGCCTTCGCCGGCGAGGGCCAGCACCAGGACGCGGGGGCCAAGATGGTCCACGTCGCTCCTGACACCACCTCCACCATCGTCTCCAAGTCGATCGCCAAGGGCGGAGGGCGCTCGGGCTATCGCGGTCTGGTGCGTGTCGAGCCGGGAGCGGAGAACGCCAAGAGCTTCGTGCGGTGCGACGCTCTCATCCTCGACGAGGAGAGCCGCTCCGACACCTACCCCTACATGGAGGTGGAGGAGAACGACGCCGAGATGGGCCATGAGGCCACGGTCTCCAAGGTCGGTGAGGACCAGCTGTTCTATCTGATGTCCCGCGGTCTCACCGAGGACCAGGCGACTTCGATGGTTGTGGCCGGCTTCATCGAGCCGATCGTCAAGGAACTCCCCATGGAGTACGCCGTGGAGATGAACCGGCTCATCGAGCTCAACATGGCCGCCGCCGGCGCGATCGGCTGACCTCGCTGCTCTCAGCCGACTACGCGACACTCAGCGGCCGCTGGCCGAGAAGTGCTGATAGTCCTTCGAGGACCGCCAGCGCCCTCCCCAGCCCCACCCGATGGCGTCGAACGCCTTCACCACCGCGTCCCCTTCCACGATCATCCCCGGCTCGCCGAGCGATCGGTCCAGATAACGGTCTGATCCCTCCGGCCAGATGTAGTCGCCTCGGTGGTACGGGTTGAGGTGGGTGTTGACGTCGATTGCCTTGCCCATGGCATGTTCCGACCATCGTTCGGTGCCCTCGACGAATCGGCAGTGAAACGCCGAGGTGTTGGCGTAGTTGGGGGTGTCCTCCGCTCCTTCGGGCAACTCGCCGATGGGGATGACCGAGACGATGGGATAGCCGGCGTCGAACATCCTGGCGAAGACCTCGGCCACGTCCGCGGCCATCGCCGCGTGGACCACGAGCGCCCCGTCCTTCACTCCTCCGGAGAAGTCGTGATGGACCAGGTCGATCCTGGCGAGGTCGCCGGGACCCACCGGACAGCCTTCGTGCCAGGAGTGCGCCAGTTCCTCAGCCGTGACCGGGTTGATCTCGTACCGGAAGGCGGAGCGCGGGTTGGTGGCGGCCGGGCTGCTGCTCGTGGTGGTGGAGGCGCCGGTGGTGGTGGTGGTGGTCAGGGCCGCCACCGTTGACGTGGTCATCGGGGGAAGCGTCGTGGTCGCCGGGATCGGCTCGCTCGTGGTGGCTGCGTCCGGCCCGGTGGCGCAGCCGGCCAGGAGGACGACTGCGGCGAGGAGTCTCCTAGACGTTGGAGCGGCCCACGACGAAGCCCAGGAGGGCTCCGCCGACGAGCGCCCATACCAGGGAGAAGTCGTCACCCACCGAATATATGGAGGGCCCGCCCGCTATTCGGACGATGGCGGACAGCGAGATACCCCCGATCACGCCCATGAGCATGGTGGCGAAGATGCTGTCGGCGGAGGCGAGGAATCCGGCGACCAGCCCACCGACCGCGCCAACCGCGGCCACGATCACGAGGGCTTCGACGACCGATGCTTCGAGGAACATGGGAACACAGAGTATCCGAGCCGCGGCGACCGGGCTGGGCTCAGGCGGATATGACCTTCTCCTCGACCACCGAGGAGATGGGGAACTGGACCGAACGCCCGGCCTGGCTGAAAGGCTCGGTGAGCAGCATGACGATGGTGGACGGCCCCCTGCTCACCACATGCCCGGTGTATGTGTGGAATCCGTCTTTGTCGCTGGTGATGAATGTGAGGACCATTTCTCCAAGTACTCCGACCTCAAGTATCGGCAACAGGTTGCACGAGAGTTGAGCGGTAACGGCGGAAATCGCACGGGCTTCCGGTCTCCGCGGGCGTGCCAGACTTACATGAAGGCATGAGACTTCTCGTCGTCGAAGACGAACCGGACCTCGCCGACGTGGTGGCCCGGGGCCTCCGCGGGGATGGTCACGCCGTAGACGTGGCCAACGGCGTGGGTGAGGCCGATGTGAAGCTCAGGTCGTCTGCCTACGACCTGGTGATCCTCGACTGGAACCTGCCGGACGGATCGGGGTTGAGCATCTGCCGGGGCCTCGTCTCTGGCGAGATTCCGACTCTGGACGGGGAGCGGCCGAGGGTGCTGATGCTCACCGCCAGGGACGGGATCGAGGACCGGGTGGCCGGCCTCGACTCCGGCGCCGACGACTACCTGGTCAAGCCCTTCGCCCTGGCCGAGCTGCGAGCCCGAGTGCGGGCGCTCATCCGGCGCGACACCGAGACTTCGCCGGTGATCAGCGTGGGGTCGCTGGCGCTCGACCCGGCCCGGTTTCGCGTCACCAGGGACGGAGCCGCACTCGATCTGACTTCGAAGGAGTTCTCGCTTCTCCACTACTTCATGGTGAATCCCGGCAAAGTCTTGAGCCAGGAGCACCTCCTGGAGCACGTCTGGGACGAGATGGTCGATCCGATGACCAACGTCGTGCGGGTCACCGTGAGCAATCTCCGGAAGAAACTCGGCGAGCCCCCTCTGATCTCGACCATCCCGGGCCGGGGCTACCGGCTCGAGGACTGATGGACAGCCTGCGCTCGATTCGGTTCCGGATCTCAGTCCAGTACTCCGCCGTGGTGTTCGGTCTCGGTGGCGCCTTGCTCGGTGTCGTCTATGTGGCCGTGCAAAACCGGCTGCGTGCCGCCACCGTGCCGCCCGGGTTCATCTCCGGCCGGACTGTCGAACTGGACACCGGCCAGATCGTCACCATTCCGGAGCTCTCCCAGCTCGAGGTACGGGCCATCGAGACCGTCTTTCGGGAGACCGTGCTCAGCGAGGTCGGGCGGTACTCGGTCATCGGCCTCGTTGCCCTCTTCTTCCTCAGCCTCGCAGTCGGCTGGATCATGTCGGGCCGGGTCCTTCGGCCCATCGAGGAGATCACGCGGCTCGCCCGGCGGATCCAGGCTTTCGACCTCAGCGACCGCATCGGGCTGGCGGGGCCCGACGACGAGCTGAAGCGGCTGGCCGACACATTCGACCGCATGCTCGACCGGCTCGACCGCGCCTTCAGCAGCCAGCGCCGTTTCCTGGCCGACACGAGCCACGATCTGCGGACTCCCCTGACCGTGATCCGCTCCAATGTGGAGCTGGTCACCGAGGATCCGGGGGCCAGCGTTGACGACTGGCGCCGGGCCGGGGAGATCATTCACCGCAACGCCGAGAAGATGTCGCGGATGATCGACGACCTCCTCGCCGCCGCCCGGCTCCAGGCGGGCAAGGCACAGGCGGTGACGGTCGATCTCGAGGAGCTGGTGCTGGCGAAAGCCGAGGAATACGGTCCTGTGGCCGACGACGCCGGCCTCCGCTTGGCGGTCGACACGGAGAGCGTTCCTGTCGAAGGCGTCGAGATGTCGCTCGACCGGGCGCTCACCAACCTCTTGGACAACGCCCGCAAGGTGGCTCCGCCCGGCTCGACGCTGACCATCGCATGCGGACGCCGCGGAGCGTGGGCCTGGCTGGCGGTGGCGGATCAAGGCCCCGGGCTCAGCGACGACATCTCGCAGGTGATAGGGCTCGGCCTGTCAATCGTTTTCGGTATCGCCGAGGGGCACGGCGGCACTGTGGGCTCGTACGAGAACGCCGGGGGCGGGACCGTGATGGTTGTGTGGATCCCCGTGGTCGAGCACCCCGGCCAGCCACCGCGAACCTCGCCTCTGGAAGGCGCGCCCACGTAGTCTCGTCCCATGGTCACCACCATGGCTCCCCGGCTGGTGATCCAGCCGGGAGCACCCGATTTCCTCGACCTCCCGTGGGACCAGCCCGTCGATGACTGGAACCACCACCGGCTCGTCCAGATGCCGACCGGCATCCACCGCCACCCGGTGGTCTTCGTGGCCTACGACCAGGGGGTGTTCGCAGTCAAGGAACTGCCTTTGCGGCTCGGGGTCAACGAGTTCGGAGTCCTCGACAGGTTGCAGCATCGCACTCTGCGTTCCGCCCGTCCCGCCGCGCTGGTGACCCGGCAGTGGCTGTCCCCTGACTCCGAGCAGTCGTCGGCGGTGGTCACCCGGTTCGTGCCCCACGCCTTTCCGGTCCGGAACCTCGTGGGGGGCTTGGGGTTCGGCCCGAGGCGAAACCAGGTGATCGACGCGGTCGCCGGGCTCCTCGTGGAGATCCATCTCGCGGGCTGCTTCTGGGGCGACTGCTCGCTGTCCAACCTTCTCTACCGGTTCGACGCGGGGGCGATCGAGGCCGTGATGATCGACGGCGAGACTTCCCAGATCCACGAGCGCCTCAGCCCCGGGCAGCGGCATCACGACCTGGAGATCATGAAGGAGAACGTCGCGGGCGACATGGCGGATCTCGCCGTTGCGGCCGGGGGCGACCTGGACTCCGCCGACCTCGCCCTCGGCGAGGACATCGTGGACCGCTACATGGGCCTCTGGTCGGTGCTGGAGGAGGAGCCGATCATCCCGAAGGAGGAGAGCTACCGGATCCGGGAGCGACTCGAGAAGCTGAACGACCTCGGCTTCGACGTCGACGACGTGGTGATCGAGCCCGGGCCCGAGGGCAACCTCGTCCAGATCCGGACCGTGGTCGGGGGCCGCACCTTCCACTCCGACCGCCTGGCCGAGATGACCGGGATCCGGGCCTCCGAGAACCAGGCTCGGGTGATCCTCTCGGACGTCCATTGCCACCTGGCTCGAAAGGCCGCAGTCACCGATCGGGAGCGCCGGGTGGCCGTCATGCAGTGGGTTACGGAGTGGTTCGAGCCGACGCTGGAACGAGTCGCCAACGAGTCTCCTCGGTCCGACCCGATCCAGGGATACAGCGACCTCCTCAACTTCCGCCTCGCCATGGCTGCGGACCGCGGCGCCGACGTCACCAATGACGAGGCGTTCGACGCCTGGGTCGAGGCGGGGTTCCCAGGTTTCCCTCTCGACTGATTCTTCGACTCCGCACACGTCGGGGACGGGTGACTAGGTTTGGAGAACCGGGACGGGCGCGATGTCCTCCCGGTCTCGAATAGAGACGACCCAAGGAGATGGAATGACGAGAAACTCGAGCACCCTCCGGCGGTTCTGGCACCTGATCGCGCTCAGCGCCGTGCTGGCACTAGTCGTGGCCGCGTGTGGCGACGGCGGCGACGCCACCACCACGACAGCCGGGGGAGTGACCACCACTGGCGGCGGAGGCACGACCACCACCGACGGCGGCACCGGGACCACCGAGTCGCCGGGCGGCGAGATCGGTGGCACCGTGACGGTCATCGGGACCTGGGGTGGCGCCGAAGAAGAGGCGTTCCGCGCCATGGTGGCCCCCTTCGAAGAGGCCACCGGCGTCGAGGTCCAGTACACCGGCACCCGCGACATCAACACCGTGCTCAGCACCGGCGTCCAGTCGGGAATCCTTCCCGACGTGGCCGGCCTGCCCGGGCCCGGGCAGATGGCGGAGTGGGCCCGGCTGGACGCGCTGGTCGACCTGGCAACGGTGATCGACTACGACCAGTACGTGGCGGAGACGTCACCAGCCTTCGTCGAGTTGGGCACTGTCGACGGGAAGCTTTCGGGCGTGTTCATCAAAGCAGCTGTCAAGGGCTTGATCTGGTACAACCCGAATGTCTGGACCGGCGGCGATCTCGACAGCTGGGACGACGTCGCGGCTGCCGCAGAGGCGGCCGAAGGTGCCACGGCGGGATGGTGCATCGGTCTCGAGTCCGGAGCCGCCTCTGGCTGGCCCGGCACCGACTGGATCGAAGACTTCGTGATCCGGCAGTCCGGCCCCGAGGTGTACGACGCCTGGTACCAGGGTGAGCACCTGTGGTCCTCTCCGGAGATCCGGCAGGCGTTCGAGGCTTATGGCGAGGCCGTGGCCAACTCGTTCGGAGGCGCCGACTTCGCGCTGGCGACTGCGTTCGGTGACGCCGGTCAGCCCCTCTTCACGGACGATCCCGGGTGTCTGTTCCACCACCAGGCGAGCTTCATGGCGGGCGAGTTCTTCCCCAACTACCCGCAGAGCCCGCAGCCGGGGACGGACTTCGACTTCTTCGTGATGCCCACGATCAACCCCGAGTTCCAAGGTGCCCTCACGGGTGCTGGTGACCTGTTCGGCATGTTCCACGACACGCCGCAGGCTCGGGCGCTGATGCAGTGGCTGGTCACCCCCGAGGCCCAGCAGATCTGGGTGGATCGCGGTGGCGCCATCTCGGGCAACACGCAGGTGACGGATTACCCGGACCCGATCAGCCAGAAGAGCGCCGAGGCCCTGGGCCAGTCCCAGGTGTTCCGTTTCGACGCTTCCGACCTGATGCCGGAGGCCATGAACGCAGCCTTCTGGCAGGCGGTCCTGGACTACACCCAGAACCCCGGCCAGCTCGACGAGATCCTGACCCGCCTCGACGGAGTCCAAGCGGACGCCTACGGCGGTTGAACCGAGTGGGGGCGGCGGCTTCGGCCGCCGCCCCCCTTCGAGCGAGGAGTAGATGACCGAGACCGGGACCGAGACAGCGACCACGGAGACGGCTCCGGGTCGCAAGGCCGGCACCGCCTACCTGGCGATGCTCGGTTTCCCGGTGGGCGCCCACCGGTGGTACCTCGGCCATTTCGTGGCCGGGGGCATCTACGTGGCGACCTTCGGCCTGCTCGCTCTTGCCAGGTTCGCCTTCCGGGAGACGGTGGAGGCGAGCTTCGCCCCCGTCTGGACGATCGCGATCGTCCTGGTGGCGTTCCAGCTCATCCTGGACGCCATCGCGATACCCCGCTGGACGAGGCGCACGGAGGAGGGCGTCCCGCTCCCCGGCCCGATGCTCCTCCTCCTGGCGACGCTGGTCACGATCTTCCTGCTGCCGGTCATCCTCGACGGGCTCGGCAGCTTCTTCGCCGGCATCTTCGACAACGACCGTCTCGGGCGGCAGATCGCCATGGTCATCGTCGCCCTGCTCGGCGTGCCCGCCGTCCTGGTGGGCTACATCGTGTTGGTCGAGCACACCGTGCTCCACTTCTCCGAAGTGTGGCAGCATCGACTGCGCCCCTGGCTCTGGCTGGCTCCCGCCCTTCTCTTCCTCTTCACCTTCCTGGTCTACCCGACCTACGGCACCATTCGCCGCAGCCTCTACGACCAGGCCGGCGACACCTACGTAGGGTTCGAGAACTACAGCTGGTTCTTCAACAGCCCGGAGACCTTGATCGCTCTCCGCAACAACGTCCTCTGGCTGGTGTTCTTCACAGCCATAACCGTGATATTCGGCCTCATCGTCGCCACGCTGGTCGACCGCGTCCGGTACGAGTCGTTCGCCAAGACCATCGTGTTCGTGCCGATGGCCATCTCTTTCGTGGCGGCGTCGGTCGTGTGGCGGTTCATGTACGTCTGGAACCTCCCCGGCACCCCGCAGACGGGGACCCTCAACGCCCTCATCGTCGCCTTCGGCGGCGATCCGGTGAACTTCCTCACCACACGCTCGATCAACAACCTGGCCCTGATCGTGGTGGGCGCGTGGGTGTGGGTCGGCTTCTCGATGGTGATCCTCTCGGCCGGCATCAAATCGATAGATCGGGAGCTCATGGAGGCCGCCCGAGTCGACGGGGCCTCGGAGTGGCAGGTGTTCCGCCGGATCATGCTGCCTCTGCTGGCCCCCACTCTGGCCGTCGTCACCACCACGATGATCATCTTCGCCCTGAAGACGTTCGACATCGTCTACGCGATGACCTCGGGCAACTACGACACGAACGTCATCGCCCTCGAGATGTGGAACCAGTTCTCGTTCAACCAGTACGGGCGGGCGAGTGCGGTGGCTGTCGTCCTGCTGCTGGCGATCGTCCCGGTGATGGCCTACAACATCAAACAGTTCCGCCGACAGGAGGAGGTCAGATGACCACTGACATGGCTGGAGCGAAGCGCGGCTTCCGGTTGAAGCGCTGGCCGCTCCACCTCTCCATCTCGGTGATCATGCTGATGTGGCTGATCCCCACCATCGGCACGCTGGTCAACTCTTTCCGGAGCGGAACCGCGATCCGGTTCGAGGGCTGGTGGACTGCGTTCAGCCCCCCTCTCGACTTCACACTGGAGAACTACCAGCACGTGCTGACGCGACAGGGGATGGGTGACGCGTTCATCAACAGCCTCATCCTCACCATCCCGGCCACGATCATCCCGATCACGGTTGCCTGCTTCGCCGCGTACGCGTTTGCGTGGATGAAGTTCCCCCTCAGAAACACGCTGTTCGTGATCGTCGTCGGCCTCCTCGTGGTGCCCCTCCAGATGACCTTCGTCCCCCTCCAGATCCTGTTCCGGGACGCCGGCATCGCAGGGAGTTTCCTCTCGGTCTGGCTGGCGCACACGGGGTTCGGGCTTCCCTTCGCCCTCTTCCTCCTCCGCAACTACATGGGGTCGCTGCCCGGGGCGGTCTTCGAATCGGCGGCCATAGACGGAGCCAGCGAGATGACCGCGTTCTTCCGGCTGGCGATCCCGATGAGTGTCCCCGCCATCGCCTCGCTGGCCATCTTCCAGTTCCTCTGGGTGTGGAACGACCTGCTGGTCGCGCTCATCTTCTTCGGGCCCAACATCCCGAATCACCCGATGACGGTGAAGCTGGCCTCCTTGGTCAACTCCCTCGGCGGGGAGTGGCACTTCCTGACCGCGGCGGCCTTCGTGCAGATGGTCCTCCCGGTCACGGTCTTCCTGCTCCTGCAGCGGTACTTCGCCAGCGGCCTCCTGGCCGGTTCCGTCAAGGGATAGCGGTCATCGCCGCGCCGTAGCCGGGTCAGACCTCGTTCTGCTCGATCGACAGCCCGGTCGACTCGACCCGGTAGCCGTTGCCATCTCTCGCGACGAGCAGGTCTCCCGTAGTCCCCTGGAAGGCAAGTCCTTCGATCTCGACCCGATCGAGGAACGAGGGGAGCGCCGGAGTCACCAGCAGCCGGTCTCTGTTCGGGCGGAGACCCAGGCACGATCGGACCAACTGCGGCGCCACGCCCGCGGCCCAGGCTTGGGGTCGGCACGAACCGCCCACCGCCGCCGGAGGCACCCGACCTGCCTCCCCGGAATAGAGCTCGGCCAGGGAATCTCCGGCAGCCAGAGCGATGACGGCCGCGAAGATCGCCTCGCCCGGGTCCGGGTGGCCGGTCAGATAACAGCCATCGGCGACGATGCCGTTGTCGTGGGGCCACACCGAGCCGTTGTGATACGAGAGCGGGTCGTAGTGGGGCATTGCGGTGCTCAGGGTTCGCAGACCCCAACCCGAGAAGAGGTCGGGCCGCAGCATCCGTCGGGCCATGGTGGCGGCACGGTCCGGCGGCACCATCCCCGAGAAGAGGAGCTGACCCGCGTTCGAGGCCACGGAGGCCACCTGAGCCTTCCGGCCGTCGAGGGCCTGTGCGTACCACTGTTCGCTGTCCATCCAGAAGGCTCGGTCGACTCGATCGGCCAGCCTCGAAGCGCGGTCCGCCAACTCCGCGGCCTCCCTCGGGTCGCCGCGGTCGGCCGTCAGGTCCGCCAGGCTGAGGAGGGCCCGATGGAGATAGCCCTGCACCTCGACGGAGGCGATCAGGCCGTGGGGCTCCGAACCGTCGAGATGGTGCAGGCTGTCGGCTGAGTCCTTCCACGCCTCGTGCCGGGCGACGAGTGCGGGCACGCGGTCCGGATCCGGCTCCAGCGGGTATTCGATCAGGCCGTCTCCGTCCGGGTCGCCCCAAGTGTCGACCCATCCGAGGGCGGCTTCCATCGCCGGAGCGAGGTCGGCGGCCAGGGCCGGGTCATTGCCCCACGCCAACGTCTCCGCGGCGACCATGAGGAACAGCGGTGTCGAGTCGACGCTGCCGTAGTACGGGTGCTGGGGAATCTCGCCGAGCCGCGCCAGTTCTCCGTACCGGGCTTCATGGATGATCTTGCCGGGCTGCTCGGATGTGAACGGGTCGTGGTCCCGTCCTTGCATGGCGGCCAAGGCGCGCAGCGCGGCGGCGGCGCCGTGAGGGTCGATGTGGAGGGTCTGCCAGGCCCCGATGAGGACGTCCCGCCCGAATGGAGCGACGTACCAGGGAACGCCGGCAGCGAGGAGGGTCCCGTCGGGGAACTCCGTCTCGAGCCCGGCGAGGTCTTTGGAGCTCTGGGTGAGCATGGCGTCGAGCTCACGGTGGCTTGTGTGGATCGTCGCCGTGCGCCGGTGTGGGCTCGGTGGCGGTCCCGGAGGGAGGTCGGGCGTGATCACGACCCGATGACGGCCGCCGTGGCGAAACGCCACCTCCACGCCACCGGGGACCGGGACGATGTCGACCCCGGGATCGGTGGTGACGATGGAGCGCAGGAGGTGCCCGTCATCCGCCATGTAGCCGAGCACGGCCCGCTCCGCGGAGATCTCCGGCATGGTCAGCCGACCACGCCTTTGGGCCTTCCAACCACGAACTTCGAACAGGTCACGGAAGTCGGCGGTCAAGGTGACGATCGCCCCGCCCGCCGGCGCGTCGATCTCGCACACCAGGCTGTCGCCGATGTCGAAGGCCAGCGTCGCGCCGGCGCTGACCCGAACCGGGTCGAGGAAGCGCGTGTCCCTCGCCCACAGTCCGGCGGCCGGCGCCGCCAGGGGGTCCGGGGTCCGCTCGGGTACGTAGAAGAGGCGCCTCGACTTGAGGATCACCGGGCAATGCTCACACGGCGCAACCGTCTTTTCCGGCTTATCGACCCTACGCTGGTTTGCCGAGCATGGGCGATATCACGACCCGGCCCTGGTGGCACGACGCAGTCTTCTACCAGGTCTACCCCCTCAGCTACCAGGACAGCAACGACGACGGCTTCGGCGACCTGCGCGGCCTCATCTCCCGCATCCCGTACCTGGCCGAGACGTTGGGAGTCGACGCCATCTGGGTTTCGCCGTTCTACCGAAGCCCGATGCGGGACTGGGGCTATGACGTCTCCGACCACACGGATGTCGGCCCGGTCTTCGGCACTCTCGCCGATGCCCAGGAGATGATCGACAAGGCCCATGACTCCGGGATCAAGGTGATCGTCGACTTCGTCATGAACCACACATCCGACGAGCACCCGTGGTTCGCCGAGTCTCGGTCCAGCCGCGACCACCCGAAGCGTGACTGGTATGTCTGGGCAGACGGCAAGGACGGGGGCCCGCCCAACAACTGGGTGGCCGTCTTCAGCGGCCCGGCCTGGAGCTTTGACGAGCACACGGGGCAATGGTTCCGCCACACCTATCTGCCCACACAGCCTGATCTGAACTGGCGCAACCCCGAAGTGGTCGCGGCCATGCTCGGGGTCCTCCGGTTCTGGCTCGACAGGGGGGTGGACGGTTTTCGGGTGGACGCTGCTCACCAGATGATGAAAGACCCAGAGAACCGCGACAACCCGCCGGTACCGCACGATCACATACGGCCGTGGAAGGACATGGGCCCGTACGACGAGTTCATCCACCTCTACGACTACGGGCACGCGGATGTTCACGAAGTCCACAGGGAGATCCGCGAGGTACTCGACTCCTATGGGGAGACCTTCAGCGTCGGTGAGGTCCACATCTTCGAGCTGACCGAATGGGCCAGCTACTACGGCGACTTCGACGAGCTCCACATGCCCTTCAACTTCCATCTCATGGCCTCGGAGTGGGAACCGGCGCATCTGCGGGCCAAGATCGAATCGGTCTTGTGGCACATCCCGGAGGGCGCAGTGACCAACTGGACCCTCGGCAACCACGACGAGATCCGTATCGCCACCAGGCTCCCCGACGGTCACGAACGCATCGCGGCGACCCTCGTGCTCACCCTTCCCGGACCGGCCTTTCTCTACTACGGAGAGGAGCTGGGGATGGAGGAGACGGTGATCCCCGACGCCCTGGCCCGCGACCCCTGGGGCCAGAACGTCTCGTACCTGAGCCGGGACGGCGCCCGCACACCGATGCAGTGGACTCCGGCTCCGAACGCGGGCTTCACCGCCCCGAGTGTTTCGACCTGGCTGCCTTTCGGTCACAACTCTGCCGAGGTCAACGTCGAAAGCGAGCTCGCCGACCCCGACTCGGTCCTCAACATGTATCGCCGGCTGCTCGAGCTCAGAAAGAAGTCCGAAGCGCTGCGGGGTCACGCCTTCGCCAGCCTTCCCGAAGTGGGCGATGATCTCCTCGTCTACTCCCGCGGCGACGGCGAGCTCACCGTGGTCCTCAACTTCGGCAGCGTCACCCACCTGGTGGCGGTCACCGGCGGCAGGGTCGTCTTCTCCACCCACCATCCCGGCCGGGACGGCGAGGTCGTGGAGGGCGAGGTGGCAGTCGGACCTCGCGAGGGCGTCGTCGTCGCCCACCACTGAAATCCGGCCTGACTCGCGTGGGCCCGATCCGCTAGGTTCGTGGGCGACCAGGAGGTGCAGTGGCCGCGATAACGATGGAAGGCCTCGGGAAGATCTATCCGGACGGGACCCGCGCCGTCGGTGACGTCAATCTCACCATCGAGGACGGAGAGTTCCTCGTGCTGGTGGGACCCTCCGGCTGCGGAAAATCAACCGTGCTCCGGATGATCGCCGGGCTCGAGTCGATCACCGAGGGCACGCTTCGCATCGGTGATCGTGTTGTCAACGACGTCGCGCCGAAGGACCGGGACATCGCCATGGTGTTCCAGAACTATGCCCTGTATCCGCACATGACCGTGTATGACAACATGGCGTTCGGCCTCAAGCTGCGCAAGCTGTCGAAAGAGGACATCGACAAGAGAGTCCAGGAGGCGGCCGACGTCCTCGAGATCACGGACTTCTTGAAGCGAAAGCCCCGAGCCCTCTCAGGGGGCCAGCGGCAGAGGGTCGCCATGGGCCGCGCCATCGTCCGCGAGCCCGCAGCTTTCCTCATGGACGAGCCCCTCTCCAACCTGGACGCCAAGCTTCGCGTGCAGATGAGGTCGGAGCTGGAGCGACTCCACCAGCGCCTCGGCACCACAACGGTCTACGTCACCCATGACCAGGTGGAGGCGATGACGCTGGGCGACCGGGTCGCGGTCCTGCGTGCCGTGTCGGCGCGCGCTCCGTACAACCTGCAGCAGGTGGGCCCACCCACAGAGCTCTTCAACCGGCCCGACAACCTCTTCGTGGCCGGATTCATCGGAAGCCCGGCGATGAACCTCACCTACGGACACCTGGAAGCCGAGGGAGACCGGGTCTACGCCGTGGTCCCGAGCGGCCGGCTGCTCGTCGACGGGGAAGCCCTCGCCGATCATCCCGGGATCGAGAACCACATGAACACCGAGCTGGTGATCGGGGTCCGGCCCAACAACATGGAGGCCGCGTCGATCGCCGGTGCCGATACCGAACGATCGATCAAGGCTGTCGTCGACGTGTGCGAGAGGCTGGGCGCAGACACCTACGTCCACTTCACCATCGACAGGGCGCCGGTGGTCACCCCCGACATCGAGGAACTGCTGGCCGACACGGGGCGGGACGCCTCGGACCTCGGCGACAAGACCGGCTTCGTCGCCAGGGTCAGCCCCGACGTGGCTGCGAATGCCGGCACCCAGATCGACCTGGTGGTCGACACCTCGAAGCTGCACTTCTTCGACCCGGGGACGGGCGAACGCATCGGGGCGAAGACCCCGGCGCAGGCGCCCGCCGGTTGAGCACCACCTAACTCCACCCTCGTCCTAACGTCGGACTGCCATGAACGACGGGCAGAGACGATCGTGGATCCAGGGCCCCCTCGGGGTGGTCGCGTACTTCACCGGTGTGGCCGCCCTCGTCGCGCTCATCGTCTGGCTCGCCCCTGGTGACTCCTCACACACCCCGGAGGCAGCAGCCACTTCCACTACCACCACGGCGCCCCGCGTCGACATCACTGTGCCCGGGGTCGCGGGGGAAGAGCCTGTCGCGGACGCCGCCGCGGTCATCCTGCCTTCGGTGGTGCACATCCAGACCCCGTCCGGTGTCGGTTCGGGTGTGCTCTTCGACGCTCAGGGTCGAATCGTCACCGCCGCCCATGTCGTCGGCGAGTACGAACAGGTCCAGGTGCGTTGGAGCAACGGTCGACTCTCGACCGGGACGGTGTTGGGCACTGCCGCGGAAGTCGACATCGCA
This sequence comes from uncultured Acidimicrobiaceae bacterium, assembly GCA_964388105.1. Lineage (GTDB taxonomy): Bacteria > Actinomycetota > Acidimicrobiia > Spongiisociales > ZC4RG35 > ZC4RG35. Next base: position 4,334 of record CAYLYQ010000029.1, on the reverse strand, counting down.
GTGATCGAGGCCGGGCCACCGGGGGGTCTGGCCCCCGCCCAGTTCGAGACCGCCAAGCCCCGTGTCGGCCAGCTCGCCATCGCCGTGGGGAGCCCTTGGGGTCTGGCATCGACCGTCACCGCGGGAATCGTGTCCGCCGTCGACCAGACCAACTGCGGCGGTGCGACCTGCTCGGCCATGGTGCAGACCGACGCGGCCATCAACCCGGGCAACTCCGGTGGCGCCCTCATCAACCGGGCGGGGCGGGTGATCGGGATCAACGTGTCGATCTACACGATCTCCGGCGCCAATGACGGAGTCGGTTTCGCGGTCCCCAGCTCGGCGGTCGTCGAGTACGCCAACGCCATCATCGCCGGTGAGCCCATCCCCACTGCGTTCCTCGGTGTCACCATCGACGACGCGACCACCGACCAGGCGGGCGCCCTCGTAACCGAGGTCATGGCCGACACTGCCGCCGAGGAGGCGGGTATCCGTGTCGGTGACGTCGTTGTCAGTGTCGACGGAGTTCCGGTGCGCTCGCGCGGCGACCTGGTTGCACAGGTCAGAACGCACCAACCCAACTCGACCGTGTCGCTCGGCATCCTTCGGGACGGGGAGCTGATCACGATCGATGTCACGCTCCGCATCCGTACCGACGACCCTTCCTAGAGGGGCTACAGTCCTGTCTGCCCGCCGCAAAGTGGCGGGTGCCCTGCGATCAGCGAATCCGGTGCGAATCCGGAGCTGTCCCGCAACTGTGAAGCCCCGCGAGGGGACGAGCCAGGTCGCCTGACCTCAGGGCCACGTGGAAAGTCTCGGATGAAGACGGCACCGTGGGGCCCTCCCACACACCTCTTCATCCTCCGGACCGGAGGATGTGCCTATGCGCAAGAAGGCCCTCTTTGGGGCATTGCTACTGGTGGCGGGATGTGCCACCAGCACCGACAACACGTCGACGACCACTACGGCCGCGCCGTCGACGACCACTACCCAGGCCGTGACCACCACGACCGAGGCGCCTGGCTTCCCGGTCACAGTGACCGGGGACAATGGCGAGCTCACGATCGAGACCCGTCCCGAGAACATCGTCTCGCTCTCGTCCGTGGCGACCGAGATCCTGTTCGCCATCGGGGCAGGGGACCAGGTGGTGGCCGTGGACGACCAGTCCAACTACCCGACCGAGGCGCCGATGACCGACCTGTCCGGGTTCACCCCGAACATCGAGGCGATCGTGTCCTACGAGCCAGACCTCGTCGTTGTGTCGTACGACCCGGGGGAGCTGGTCAGCGGGCTGGAGGCACTTGGTGTCCCGGTCCTCGTCCAGTTCGCGGCCGTGGACCTCGCTGGCACATACGCCCAGATCGAGACCCTCGGAGCGGCCACCGGACACATCGGCGATGCCGCGGAGGTGGTGTCCCAGATCCAGATCGACCTCGACGCCGTGGTGGCCGAGGTCGGCGACCGGGGCGAGGGGCTCACCTACTACCACGAGATCGACGACACGTTCTACTCGGTGACGTCGGCCACCTTCTTCGGGCAGGTCTACGCCCTGTTCGGTCTCGTCAACATCGCCGACGAGGGCGATCCCGACGGTTTCGGGTATCCGCAGCTGTCGAGCGAGTTCATCGTCGCGGCGAATCCGGATCTCGTTTTCCTCGCCAACGGCTCGTACGGAGTGACTCCCGAGATCGTGGCGGCGCGCCCAGGTTGGGGCGTGATGACCGCTGTCCAGGAAGGGCGGATCTTCCCACTCGACTCGGACGTCGCCTCCAGGTGGGGACCGAGAGTGGTCGACTTCGCCCGTGCTGTCGGTGATGCGGTCATGGCCGCGGAACTGGAGTCCACCGGGTGAACGAAACCTCGGCCGCGCCGCCCCGGCGGCGCGGCCCTGTCCTCGTTTCCGCGCTTCTGCTCCTCGGCGCAGTGCTGGCGGGGCTGACCTTGGGTCCTGCCGGACTCGATCCAGGAGCGGCGCTCGCCTCCCTTGCCGACCTCATCCCGGGCGTGAACACCGGGGGCGGTCTTGACGAGGTCGGGAGGACGATCCTCTTCGAGATCCGCTTCCCCCGGGTCGTCCTCGGCGCTCTGGTGGGTGCCGCCCTCGCCATGGCCGGAGGCTCCTATCAGGGTGTTTTCCGGAACCCGCTTGCTGATCCTTACCTGCTCGGCGTGGCAGCAGGTGCTGGGCTCGGAGCCACACTCGCGTTCTCGCTCGGCGTCGATCGCATCCTGATCGCTCCGTTCGCGTTCGTCGGTGGCCTCGCCGCAGTGGCCATCACCTACGCCCTTGGCAGGGCGGTAGGGGGAAGGACGACCACGTCGCTCATCCTCGCTGGCGTGGCTGTTTCCGCCTTCGCAACCGCTGTGCAGACCTTTCTCCTCCAGCGCCGCATCGACGTCCTTCGAGAGGTCTACTCCTGGATCCTGGGCCGGTTGACCACGGTCGGCTGGTCCGAAGTGCTGACTCTCGTTCCATACGCGGCAGTCGCCGGCGCGGTGGTGATCGGGTCCGGTCGCCTCCTCGACGTGCTGAGGATCGGCGACGAAGAGGCCGAGTCCCTGGGCGTCCGCGTCGACAGGGTCCGCGCTGTGGTGGTGATCGCCGCCACCCTGGCGACGGCCGCCGCTGTCTCGGTGAGCGGACTCATCGGCTTTGTCGGCATCATCGTCCCCCATACGGTGCGGTTGATCTTCGGTTGGAGCTACCGGGTGATCCTTCCCCTGTCGGCCTTGCTGGGCGCAGCGTTCCTCGTCGTCGCGGACGTGGCCGCGCGTACCGTGATGTCTCCTGCTGAGCTTCCCATCGGTGTCGTGACGGCGTTCCTCGGCGCACCGTTCTTCGTGCTGGTGCTCAGGACGATGGGGCGCGCACGATGATCTCGTGGAATCAGGTCGAAGTCGCCTACGACGGCATCCGTGTCCTCGGCCCGGTCTCGCTGGAGGTCGCCGACGGCGAGTGGCTCGGCCTGATCGGTCCTAACGGCTCGGGCAAGTCCACGATGCTCAAAGCAGCTGTCGGGGTGGTCGAGCACACCGGCATCGTGAAACTGGTCAACGGTCATCGCCGGCCCGGGCTCGACATGGCCTGGATGCCCCAGCGCCCCGCCATGCCGGAGCACATGACCATCGCCGAGTACGTGATGCTGGGCCGCTCACCGCACATCGGCTACCTGAGTGGCGAAGGGCCCAGGGACCATGCCGCCGTATCGGCGGCGCTGGAGCGGCTCGACCTGGTGGCCCTGGCTGCCCGCCACCTCGCCACCCTTTCGGGAGGAGAGGCTCAGCGCGCCGTGCTCGCGCGTGCGCTGGCCCAGGAGGCCCCGGTGCTGCTGCTGGACGAGCCGACGGCTTCGCTCGACCTGGGGCATGCCGTCGAGGTGCTCGAGGTGGTGGAGCAGCTTCGTCGGGCCGAGGGCCTCACGATCGTCACCGCCATCCACGACCTGACCCTGGCGGCTCGGTTCTGCGACCGGCTGGTCCTCCTGGCGAAGGGCCAGGTCGCGGCGCAGGGGGCGGTGTCATCGGTCCTCACCGACGAGGTGCTCCAGCCCCATTACGGTGGCTCCGTGAGCGTCGTCAGCGGCCCTGACGGACCGGCCGTGCTTCCCCGTAGGATCGGTTCGTGACATCCGAGCCTCCCACGAAACCGCCGGCGAAGGCGACAAAACGGGCCTCATCGCTCGTCCTGGTCAACACGGGCGACGGCAAGGGCAAGTCGACGGCTGCGTTCGGCACGGTGATGAGGGCGGTCGCCCGTGGGTGGAAGGTGGCGGTGATCCAGTTCCTCAAGTCCGAAGACTGGGGCGTGGGGGAGGAGAAGGTCGCGCGGGAGTTGGGTGTCGACTGGTGGGCGCTCGGCGACGGCTTCACCTGGGACTCCGAGGACATGGACCGAAGCCAGGCCGTGGCCCTGGAGGCGTGGCGCCACGCCCGCGGCATCATCGAGTCGGGGGAGTACGAGTTGGTGGTCCTCGATGAGATCACCTATCCGGTGAACTGGTCGTGGATCCCTCTGGACGAAGTGCTCAGGGTCATTGCGGAACGCCCGGAGAAGGTGAATCTGATCCTGACCGGCAGGGACGCGCCGGCCGAGATCGTCGACATCGCCGACACCGTGACCGAGATGCGCAAGGTCAAGCACGCCTTCGACGCCGGCATCGCGGCGCGTCGCGGCATCGACTACTGAGGGTCCTCCTGAAGCCCAGCGGGGAGAAGGTTCCTGCCGCCGGTCGCCAGTAGAGGGGCCGTTTTCAAGCCGAACCGCTGCGCGGAATCAAGAAAAACCTTCATCGGTCCGGCGCAACCCTCTTGTTTCTGTCGGTGGTGGGTTGTACGTTCCCATTATGAGATCGAAC
>CAYLYQ010000028.1:16733-25205 GCA_964388105.1 uncultured Acidimicrobiaceae bacterium | reverse complement strand
GTTCGATCTCATAATGGGAACGTACAACCCACCACCGACAGAAACAAGAGGGTTGATCGGGAAGATCGAGGATTTCTCGTCCCGATCGTCGGGGTCCAAAGGCCCTGGAACGCCGATGTCGGCTGAGCGATGATCGCCACTATGAGACTGTCTCGACCTCTCTTCGTCGTCCTGATCACTGCCCTCGCCGCCTGCGGGCCCGGCACCGCGGACAGCACCACGAGCACGGCCGAGTCGACCACGACGACCGCCGGTGACACGACGACCACAACCACGACCACCCCGACAACGACGACCTTGCCGGAAGTGACCATCGACCCGTACCTGCCGGAGGCCCGGGGCCGGTCGGCCATCCCCTTTGATGAGGTGGACGCCGGCTGGTCGGTGATTCTCTACGACTCTTCTGATGCCTCGGGCGAAGCCACCTACCGGGCCGGGCCTTCGGTCCTCTACCTGGTCCACAACGCCGGCGACTTGTTCGAGGTGGCCTCTTGGGAGCCGGAGGCGGCCCCCTACCTCGTCGACGCCACCGCGACCGCCGCGCTCGTCCTCCGTGCGGGCTCGAACCCCGATGAGCACGTATACGAGTACATCGACCTGACCACCGGCGAGACGTCGGTGGTGCACACCGTGGGGTTCGACGAGAGTTCCCGACTCGATACATGGCCGCTGGCATCCCTGACCCGCCCGACCGGCGAGAACGTCCTCGTGCATCGCGCCGACACCGAAAAGGAGTGGCTCGAGCGTCGGAGCCCCGATGGCACGGTGCTCTCGGTGGTCTACGAAAGGCCATTCGTGGAGCGCGGGACGGACCTGACCTGGCTCTACGGCTTCGACGGGACTTTCGTGGTCGTCGCCAGCAGCGCAGGGATGAGCACGGTGAGCATCAACGGCGAGCAGATCGGCGACCTGTGGACACCCCCGGACACCAGTTGTGATCCGGTCCGCTGGTGGGACTCCGAGACAGTTTTGGTCCGCTGCAATCAGACCGACCCAGAGACGGCGCTCGTCGATGAGGATGGAAATCCCCACCTCTACTACGGCTGGCTTTGGCTGATCCCGATCGACGGAACGGCAGGCACGGCCCTGACCGCCCTTCCCACCGAACCCACGAGCGTTGTCGACTTCGGTTATCAGGACGCCTGGCCGGTGGACGACGAAGTCCTGGTCCAGTGGGCCGGAGACTGCAGCGCCGCTGGCGTGGCGATTCTCGACGACGACGGCCGGGGAGAGTTCCTCGAACTCGATCTTCCCGAGGTGGCGGGCGGTGGGAGCCGAATGCTGGGCGTTCTGCGCGGCGAGATCATGCTCTACGGGTGGGACAGCTGTGGCCAGATGGTGGGCCTGCTCTTCACCGCCGAGTCGGACGGCACGGATGTCGAGGTCCTGGTGGCGCCGATCGAGGACGCCCGCGGCGTCATCGGTGCAGTGTCGCTGAACACGGTCTACCCCTGACCGGCCGAGGTGACATACTGCGATCGCTCTGGACAGGAGGAACACCGTGATCGATCACATCGGACTCGAGGTCAGTGACCTCGCCGCCAGCACGGACTTCTACATCAAGGCGCTGGCTCCGCTCGGTATCACGGCGCTGATGGAGTTCGAGGGCGGAGTCGGGTTCGGGAGCGATCTCGGGAGCGGGCCGAGGCCGTACTTCTGGCTGCACGAGCGTGGCCGGGAGCCCGTCAGCGGCGCACACGTCGCTTTCCGCGCCAAGACCACTGAGGACGTCGATGCGTTCCACGCCGCCGCTCTCGAGGCGGGCGGGGTCGACAACGGGCCACCTGGCCCGCGGACGCACTATCACCCCAGCTACTACGGGGCGTTCGTCTTCGACCCGGAAGGAAACAACGTCGAAGCCGTCTCCCACGCCTATTCGCCGGAATGAAGAGGGGGCGATGCGATGGAAACGCTTTTCGAATCCAGCGGTTGTGTGGTCCCTTCCCTGGGGTATTCCCAATCCACCCACAGAAAGAAGCATGAGATGAGAAACGTATGGAAAGGCCTCACCGTCGGCGCATTTGCGGGAGCCGCGGTGGGCCTCACGATGGACGCGGCTCGCCGGGCGGCAGATGCCTCATCGCGCGCAGCCGGTGATGTCGCCGAGAAGGCAAAGATCGGCGCGTCGAACGTTGCGGCTGCCGTAGCCGACAAGATCGAGGACATGGACATTCCCGACAAGGTCGAGACCGCGGCCAAGACCGTTGGCGAAATCGCCGGCAAGGGGAAGGACCGCATCAAGGAGACGATCGAGGATGCGGACCTCCATGCGATGATCGAGGACGCCAAGGACGGAGTGTCCGAAGCCCTGGATCGCGGCAAGAAGGCTCTGAGGAAGAACTAACCGGGGTCGAGGCGAAGAGCTTCGCCGGCGATCTGAGAGCTCCGCGGGGAGGACTCGAACCTCCAACACATGGATTAACAGTCCACTGCTCTGCCAATTGAGCTACCGCGGATCGCGATGACTCAGGTTACCAACGCCCGGCCGGGTACCCGGATTCCGAGGTGGGCGACCGTCAACCCCCGTCGAGGAAACCTTCGAGCTTGATGGAACGGTCGGGATGGCGGAGCTTGGCCAAGGCCTTGGTCTCCAACTGCCGCACCCGCTCCCGGGTGACGTTGAAGTGGGCGCCGACCTCTTCCAACGTGCGCATCCGGCCATCGGCGAGCCCAAAACGCATGATGAGCACCTCGCGCTCCCGCTTGCTCAGGCCCTCCAGCGCCTCGGCGAGCTGATCCTGCAGCGAGGAGAAGCTGGCGACGTCGGCGGGCCGCTCGGAATCGACATCTTCGACCAGGTCGCCGAGCGTCCCGTCGTCGTCCTCCCCCACCGGCGTCTCCAACGAGACCGTGTCCAAGGCGATCCTGCTCAGCTCCACGACGCGGTCGACATCCAGCTCGAGGTCGGCGGCCAGCTCCTCGATCGTCGGCGGCCGGCCCAACACCTGAGTCATCTCCCGCTGCGCCCGGGTCAGCTTGTTGACGGCGTCGAGAACGTGCACAGGCATGCGGATGGTCCGTCCCTGGTCGGCGATGGCTCGGGAGATCGCCTGACGGATCCACCAAGTCGCATAGGTCGAGAACTTGAAGCCCCGGCGGTAGTCGAACCGTTCCACAGCCCGGATCAGGCCCAGGTTTCCCTCCTGGATGAGGTCGAGCAGGCCCATCCCCCGCCCGACATACCGGCGGGCAAGGGAGACGACGAGCCTCAGATTGGATTGAACGAGCTGCTGGTGGGCCAGGTGTCCCGAACGGACCTCCTGCTCGAGCAAAGCCCGGTCTTCGGGTGCCAGGTCCACCTCGGAGTCGAGCCGGGCTGACGCCCTCTGCCCGCGCTCCAGCTCCATCGACAGCTCCACCTCTTGCTGGCCGGTGAGCAGCGGGTATCGGCCGATCTCGTTGAGGTACAGCCGAACCGGGTCGGAGACCGGTATCTGGCTGACCGCGATCTCCTCCTGGATGACCCCAGGCCCCTCCTCCATGAGCTTGATGCCCTTGGCTCTCAGCTCGTCGGCGACGGCCTCGAACGCCTCGCCCGGCGCGTCGACCTCCTCCAGCTCCTGCTGCACCTCGGCCATGGTGAGAAAGCCTCGGTGGTTGCCCCTCTTGATGAGGGAAGCGGTGGCTCGGTTCAGGTCCTGGTTCATGGGGATGGAGCCCGGCGCTCCTGCTGTAAAGCTATCAACTCCCGGAAAGCATCGGAATGGGCTTGGCTCGACGGATCGAGTCCTGCCAGGCGCTCGTTGAGGTCGTCGATCCGGGCGTCCAGGCGGCGCCGCCGAAGGAGGGCGGCCAGGTCGGCCGTGGCGGGCAACGGCCGGTCATCCATGAGCAGCGACATGGCGACGGCCCTCACCGATTCGTCGCTGATCTTGGAGACGTCGATGGCGGCACCGGTGGCCAATTCGCCAGCAACTGCCTCCGCCACGGACCTCAGTCGTTCATCCGCGAAGTCACTCGGCTCGACGTCGAGCCCGGACCTGGGATCGGACAGCGCGACCCGCAGCAGCTCCACCTCGTACCGGTCGAGCGGACGGCGGTCCGCCTCTGCCCGCTTTGGAGGCCGTGCTCCCCCGCGGCCCATCGCCTCCTCCACCGTGGACAGGTCGACACCGACCAGGCGTGCCACGTGCCGGGCGTACTCTCTCCGTGCGATCTCGTCTTTCACCCGGGCGAGCTGCGTCACGGCGGCGTGCAGGGCACGCGCCCTCCCCTCCGGCCCGCTCATGTCGTGCTTGGCCAGTTCGGCCTCGATGCGATGCTGGAGCAAAGGCGTCGCAGCCTCCACCGCCTTGGCCAGCTCCTCGGCGCGGCCCTCCTGCACCAGGTCGGCGGGGTCGAGCCCGTCCGGCATCACTGCGACCCGAAGATCGAGGTCGAGGCGGAAGGGTGACTCCAGATCGTCGGTGCGCAACGCGGCGCGCGAACCTGCGGCGTCGGAATCGAAGGCGAGGACCACCCGCTCGGTGAACCTGCGCAGCAGGTCGAAATGGCCGTCGCCCAAGGCCGTCCCACAGGTGGCGACCGCGGTCTTGACCCCGGCGATGTGCATCGCGATCACGTCGGTGTAGCCCTCGACGATGACGGCCTCACCGGAGGCCGTGATGGCCTGGCGCGCCCTGTCGAGCCCGAAGAGCACCCGTGACTTGTTGTACACGGCCGAATCGGCCGAGTTGACGTACTTGGCGTCGGGGTTGTTGGTGGACTTCGGGTCGACACCGTCGACCTTCCTGCCACCGAAGCCGATCGGGTCGCCTCTCACATCATGAATCGGGAACATGAGGCGGCCGCGGAAGAAGTCGTAGAGGCCCTGACGTCCTTTCCTGGCGAGACCGGCGTCCATCATCGCCTTGTCGGTCACCCCGGCCGCCCGGAGCTCCTTGGCGAGCGTGTCCCAGTCCGTGCCGGCGAAACCGATCTTCCACTCGTCGATGACGTCGACGTCGTAACCCCTCGCCCGCAGATAGGCCCGGGCGGGGCCGGCGTCAGGGGCCTTCTTCAGCCGGTCGTGGTAGACCGCGATCGCCTTGCCGATCGCCTCCACCGCGTCCCCGCGGCGTCCACGACGCCGGGCGTCGGCGGGGTCTCGGACCAGAGTGATCCCGGCGCGACGAGCCAGGATCTCCATCGCCTCGGGGAAGTTCACCCCCTGGGTCTTCTCGATGAAGGTGAACACGTCGCCGCCCTCTCCGCACCCGAAGCAGTGATAGAGCCCGCGCACCCGGTCCACCGACATGGACGGGGTCTTCTCCTCGTGGAATGGGCAGATGGCCATGAAGGTCCGCCCTGAGCGACGGACCTTGGTCACCTCGGAGATCAGGTCGACGATGTCCGTCGCCTCGCGAACCCGATCCCGATCGCCGTCAGCCATGCCGGGATGATACGGACGGGCGGGGACGGAGGTTCAGGACTGGAGCCGGCCCGACAGGTACTCGACCAGACGATCCATGGCGACGCGGTCCTGGGTCATGGTGTCCCTGTCCCGCACCGTCACCGCCTGGTCCTCCAGCGACTCGAAATCGACCGTGACGCAGTAGGGCGTCCCGATCTCGTCCTGTCGCCGGTATCGGCGCCCGATCGACTGCGTGGTGTCGACCTCGATCATCCAGCGCTTGCGAAGCTCGGTCGCCACCTTCTCGGCCGGCTCGATCAACTCGGCCTTCTTCGACAGTGGCAACACCGCCACCTTGTAGGGCGCCAGCCGCGGATCGAGACGAAGGACGACACGGGTCTCGTCGTTGACCTCCTCCTCCCGGTACGCGTCGATGAGGAAGGCGAAGGTGGTCCGGGTGGCGCCGGCGGCAGGTTCGATCACGTAGGGGAAGAAGCGCTCGCCCGAGTCCTGGTCGAAGTACCTGAGGTCGACGCCGGAGACCTCCGAGTGCTGTTTGAGGTCGAAATCCGTGCGGTTGGCCAACCCCTCGAGCTCGTCCCAGCCCCAGGGGAAGAGAAAGTCGATGTCCGCGGTGCTGACCGAGTAATGACTCAGCTCATCCGGGTCGTGCGGCCTCAACCGAAGGTGGTCCGCATCGATGCCGAGGTCGGTGTACCAGTTGAACCGCCGCTCGACCCAGTAGTTGAACCACTCGTCGGCTTCTTCCGGCCGGCAGAAGAACTCCATCTCCATCTGCTCGAACTCGCGGGTCCGGAAGACGAACTGGCCGGGGGTGATTTCGTTTCGGAAGGACTTGCCGACTTGGGCGATTCCGAACGGGAGCTTGAGCCGGTTGGTCCGCCGGACGTTCTCGAAGTTGATGAAGATGCCCTGGGCCGTCTCCGGCCGCAGATAGACCATGTTGTCGTCGTCCTCGACGGGCCCCGTGTGCGTCTTGAACATCAGGTTGAACTGCTTGGGCTCGGTGAACGTCCCCCGCTTGCCGCATGTCGGGCACTGCTCGGGATCGTCGAGCTTGTCCAGTCGGTGACGGCTGTTGCAGTTGCGGCACTCCACCATCGGATCGGTGAACACCTCCTCGTGGCCCGACGCCCGCCACACGGTCCGCGCCTGGATGATGGCCGAGTCGATCCCGACGACGTCGTCGCGCTCTTGCACCATCGAACGCCACCAGGCGTCCTTGACGTTGCGCAGCAACTCGACGCCCAGCGGGCCGTAGTCGTAGGCCGACCGGATGCCGCCGTAGATCTCGGAGGACTGGAAGACGAAGCCCCGCTTCTTGGCGAGGTTGGAGATGGTCTCGAGGGTCGCTTGGGTCATGAGGGCTGAACGGTGCCGTGTGTCGTGTGCTTAGTCAATCCGAGGGGCGTCCTCGGCCCCGCCAAAACGACGGTCGCGGCCCTGATACCAGCGCACCGCCTCGAGGAGGTGGTGACGATCGAAGTCGGGCCAGAGGACGCCGGGGAAGTAGAACTCCGCGTAAGCCGCCTGCCAGAGGAGGAAGTTGGAGAGGCGCTGCTCGCCCGAAGACCGGATGATCAGGTCGGCCGGAGGCATGTCCGGCAGGTAGAGAGCCGCGTCCAGGGTGGCCTCGTCGATCTCGTCCGGGTCGATCTCGCCGTCCCGGACACGCCGCGCTATCGACCTGACCGCGTCGGTGATCTCTCTCTTCGACCCGTAGTTGAAGGCGAAGACCAGATGCAGGCGATCGTTGCCCGCAGTCAGCGCGGACGCAGCAGCCATGTGCTCCCGGTTCCGGTCGGGGATCCGGGGGTCGGCCATGTCGCCGGCAAAGAGCATCCGCACGCCTTGGGCGTGGAGGTCGTCACGTCGCCGAGTGAGCAGGTCCTCGTTGAACCACATCAGGAACTCGACCTCTTCAGGGTCCCGTGACCAGTTCTCGGTGGAGAAAGTGAACGCGGTCACCCACTTGATCCCGATCTGCAAGGCGCCTTCGACGGTGTCGAAGAGAGCAGCCTCACCAGCCAGGTGGCCGGCGGTGCGGGGAAGGCCGCGCGCGTTCGCCCAGCGACCGTTGCCGTCGAGGATCAGTCCGACGTGAACCGGCACTCGATCCGGGTCGACACCGGAGAGATCGAGGGTCAATCCATCACCGCCAGCGAGGCCAGCTTGCGGTCGAGGTGATGCTCGACGAACCGGCGGGCAACGCCCATCGCCTCACTGGAGAGGTCGCTGTCGATGCCGGAGAGGGCGGCGAACTCCGTGGCAGCCAGCGCCGCCAGGTGGTCGGTCAGGCCCGTCCGAAGGCGGACCGAGCCTTCGGTGCCGCAGCGATCGCAGAGAACGCCACCTCCCGAGAAGGAGAAACGATGGAGCCCGTCGGGCCGGCCGCAAGAGGCACACAGTGCCAGCGCCGGAGCGACCCCGACCACGTCGGCGAGTTTGAGCAGGTAAGAGGTGATGAGGTCACTGCCCCGCACCCCCGCTTCGAGGGCGCGGAGCCCTCGCTGCAACAACAGGAAGAGACGGACCGAGGTCTCCTCCTCCTGGGCGACGGCGTCGGCGGCTTCAACCATCGTCCCTGCGGCGACCACGGCGTCGAGGTCGACCCGGAGATGAGGGAATGGCTCGATGACGGCGACCTGGGTGATCGTGTCGAGGTTGCGGCCCTCGTAGAGGACGAGGTCGACATGGGTGAACGGCTCGAGGCGGCCGCCGAAGCGGCTCTTCGTCTTCCGGATCCCTTTGGCCACGGTGCGAATCTTCCCCCGGTTGGGGCTGAGGAGGACCACGACCCGGTCGGCCTCACCGAAGGGGTAGGAGCGGAGAACGATGCCCTGGTCGTGCCGAATCGCCACCCGGCAAGAGTAGGAGGGGACGCGCTAGTTTCACCGTATGGCCCTCATCGACCTGGACGAGTTGGAGCGCTTCCTCGACCGGCATCCCGACTGGTTGTTCGAGGACGCCGCCATCGAGCGCACCTTCGAGTTCGCCGACTTCGCCGAGGCGCTGGCGTTCGTCAACCGTGTCGCCGAGACGGCGGAGGCGGCCAACCATCATCCCGATATCGCCATCCGCTGGAACAAGGTGACCCTGCGGATCAGCACTCACTCCGA
>CAYLYQ010000028.1:1831-16633 GCA_964388105.1 uncultured Acidimicrobiaceae bacterium | reverse complement strand
CCGATATCGCCATCCGCTGGAACAAGGTGACCCTGCGGATCAGCACTCACTCCGAGGGCGGGATCACCTCCAAGGACACCTCACTGGCGTCCCAGATCGACGATCTTCAGGACTAGCTGGCTGAAATCGCCTGACCTGTGACCCTGGCGGCCTTTGCGGGCCGCAGGCCCCCGCTCAGTCGAAGCCGAGACGGTCGAGGAGCTGGGGGCGGCGTTGCCAGTCCTTCTCGACCACGACACGGAGCTGCAGGTTCACCTTCTCCCCCAGCAGCTTCTCCAGCTCCTCCCGGGCCTCGGTGCCGGCGTCACGCAGCATGACGCCCCCCTTGCCGATGACGATCCCCTTCTGGCTCTTTCGCTCCACGATCAGGTCAGCGGCGATGTCGACGATGCCGTCGTCTCGCTGTTCCATGTCCTCCACCCGCACCGCCAATGAGTGCGGAAGCTCCTCACGGAGCCGGTCGAGGAACTTCTCCCGGATGATCTCGGCCACCAGCTGTTCCTCCGGCTGGTCGGTGACCATCCCTTCCGGGAAGTAGGCAGGGCCCTCGTCCAGGTATGTGACCAGGCCGGCCACCAGTTCCGGGACGCCCTCGCCTTCCAACGCAGACACGGGGTACACATCGGGGAATGGCCACTCGGCCGCGGCCAGTAGCTGCTCGACGGTCCGCGCTCGGCGGGCCTTGTCGATCTTGTTGACGGCCACCACGACCTTGGCTCCCGACTCGATGAGCCGGTCGGCGATCATCCGATCACCGGCCCCGACCGGAGCAGTGGCGTCGATGAGGAACAGCACCACGTCGGCCTCGGCGAGTGTCCCGTCGACCAGGTTGTTGAGCCTGGTGCCCAGCTCGTTCTTCGGCTTGTGCAGTCCGGGGGTGTCGACCAGCACGAGTTGATAGTCCTCGCCGGTGACGACGCCGCGGATCACGTTGCGGGTGGTCTGGGGCCGCGACGAGGTGATGGCGACCTTGGAGCCGACCATTTGGTTGACGAGCGTCGACTTGCCGACGTTCGGTCGCCCGACGACGGCGCAGAAACCCGATCTCACAGGGTGTCGACGGAGCTTTCGACGGTCACTTCGACACTGGACACCCGCCGTCCCTGCATGCGCTCGACCTTGAAGGCGACGGTGTCGAGACGGAAGGTCTCACCGACCTCGGGGACCCTCTCCGCAAGCCCGAGAACGAGGCCGCCCACGGTGTCCCATTCCTCATCGGGCAGATCCACACCCACCACCTTCTCCAGCTCGTCGACTGGCGTCCGGGCATCGACCTCCCAGCCTTCACCTCTGGGGATGATCATGTTCTCGACCAGGTCTGTCTCGTCTGAGATCTCCCCGACCAGCTCTTCGAGCAGGTCCTCGATGGTGACCAACCCGACGATGTCCCCGTACTCGTCGACGACCATCACCTGGTGCTGGTGCTTCTCTCTCATGTCGCTGAGGAGAGTCGATGCGTACTTGGTCTCCGGCACGAACTCGACCTGCCGCATCACGTCGGCGGCCGTCTCGATGCGCCTCTGGGCGTCGTTGAGGCCGATGAGGAGGTCCTTGACGACAACGATCCCGACCACATCCCCGTTCGAGGTGACGGGAAGGCGCGAGTAGCCCTCCTGGGTGGCCACCGAGATCAGGTCGTCGACGCTGGCGTCCATCGACACCGTGACCATGTCGGGACGCGGTGTCATCACCTCGCGCACCAAGGTCTCGCTGAACTCGAGGACCGAGTCGATCAGCTCCCGCTCCTGTTCCTCGACGGTGTCCACCGCGTTGGACTCCTCCTCGGTCTCCTCTTCCTCGTCCTCGCTGAGGAGCTCGTTCGCCCAGCCACCCAGGCCGGTGGCGAACCGCAGCAGCCCTGACGACCGGTACGCGATCCCGCGGGGGTTCCAACGTCCGAGGGATCTGGGGAGCGGGTCACCGAAGATGAAGATGACACCGCCCGCCAGCAGCCCGGCGACCAGTGACGCGCCGAAGTCGAGACCCTCGACGATGCCGACCGTGGCCAGCACGGCGGACGAGACCAGCAGCCCGGAGACCACTACACCGATGGCAGGCGTGATCGATTCCCGACGATCGAGCAGCTCGGCCACCCGCTCCGCGCCGGGAACGCCGTCCGAGGCGTCCCGGAGGGCATCGGCCCGGGGGATCCGGGCAATGGCGCTCCCCGCCGCACGGATCCACGCCGCGAGGAGCAACATCAACCCCGCGATGACCAGAGTCAGGGTGATGGTCACCGGCGCGTCCTCCCCACGAGCGAGAGGATCTGGCGCTCCCGTTCCTCCATGCGCTGCGCATCGGAGTCCTCCTCGTGGTCGTAACCCAGGAGGTGAAGTAGTCCGTGAACCGCCATCAGGGCCATCTCGTCCTCGTAGGCCACCCCCATCTCGGCCGCAGAGCGCCTCACGTACGCCGGCGCGATGAGGATGTCACCGATCACGAGCGGAGGGCCGAGCGGGTCGTGGTCGGGAGCCACCCCGGGGATCAGCTCTTCGAGGGGGAAGGCGAGGACGTCGGTGGGGCCTTCTCGGTCGAGGAATCGGGCGTTGTACCCCGACATCTCGTCGTCGCTGACGAGGAGGATCGTGACCTCGGACTCCTTCGGATAGTGCTCCTCTCGAAGGACCAGTTCCGCGATCTCACGGAGCGCCGCCGGGTCGACCTCTTCGGACTGCTCGTTGGCCAGGAAGACGCCCATTTCAGGCGGCCATCCACGGATGCCCTGTCGCCAGGGCGTTGCTACTGAGGGGGTCGTCCATCAACTGCCGGGGAAATTCGGGTAGGCGATCCTCTGATGGTAGTGACCGACCAGCGAGTCGAGGAAGGCTCTTCTGATCTGCGTCAGCTCGGCCAGCGTCAATGGCGACTCGGAGAGCTGGCCGTCCTCGACCTTTTCGTCGACGATCCGGTTGACCACCTTCTCGATGGCGTCGGGCGTGGGCTCCTCGCTCTGGAACACGGCCCGGCACGCCGCTTCCAGTGAGTCGGCCAGCATCAGGATGGCGGTCTCTCGGGTCCGGGGCTTGTGGCCGATGTGGCGGAAGTCGTCGATGTTGACCCGCTCGCCTTCCTCGGAGCGAGCCTTCTCGTAGAAGTAGCGCATCACGCCGTCGCCGTGATGACACACGATCCCCTGGGTCACCTCGGACGGGATCTTGAACCGACGAGCCAAGGCCACCCCGGCCGTGACGTGGGAGCGGATGATCTCGGCTGACTCCTTCGGTTCCAGCAGGTCGTGGGGGTTCTGCATGCCGAACTGGTTCTCGATGAAGTAGGTGGGGTTCTCCACCTTGCCGAGGTCGTGGTAGTAGGCCATGGCGCGGGCGAGGAGGGGGTTGGCGCCGATCCCCCGGGCGGCAGCATCGGCCAGCGTCCCGACCATGAGGGAGTGGTTGAAGGTCCCGAAAGCCTCCTCCTGGAGGAGTTGCAGCGCCTCGTGGTTCCGGTCGGTCAGATCGAGCAGGCGGAGGGTCGTCGTGACGTCGAAGGCCGACTCGAAGAACTGCAGGGCTGCGAGGCCCACCAGGGAAGCGACAACCGAAGCCCCGAAGGCCCAGACGACGGCATCCCGCACCACGATGAGCGCAGCGTCGTTGGGGCCGACGTGGAATGCGTAGGCCACGGCCGCGGCCACCACTGCGGCCGCTACCGACGAGAGGATGACCGCGTTTCGGAAGGCCCCCCGCGAGCTGACCGCGCTGACGAACGGGATCGGGACCACGGTGGCGAGCGAGGCGTACACCGCCATGCCGGCGTCGTTGGTGCCGAGGGCGGTGAGCGCACCCACCCCCAGGGCGATGAGGATCCCGATTCTCTGGTCGAACAGGACCGCGGTCACGAAACCGAACGCCACTGCCGGAAGCACGAAGAGGCTCGTCCCTTCGGCGACGCCGACGGCGGCGCGGATGGAGAGCGCCGCCAGGAGGAGGACGATCCCGAGGAGAGCGACCATGCGGGGCCGGGACCAGAGCTCCTTGCGGAAGCGGGCGAGGTACATGCCCATGGCCGCGACGGTCACCGCGACGACAGCCAGGATCCCTGCCGAGTCCCTCTCCAGGGTGAGAGAGCTGGAGGTCGCCCGGATGGCGTCGATGTGGAGCTGGGTGAGACGCGTCCCCTGGGTGACGATCTCCTCCCCCGCGACGAAGGACACGGTCCTGTCCTCGACCGCGGCAGCGGCATCCGCCCGAGCCTCCTCGGTGGCGACCTCGTTGATGAGCAGGTTGGCCATCAAGGAGGTGGCGACGATCTCGCCGACCGCCTCGCTGCCGGCCACGTCCTGTTCCGAACCGACCAGGAAGACGAGTGGCGGATTGCTGCGCACCCCAGCGGCCACCGAGGCCAGCTTCTCGGGTTCGATGCCCAGACTGAGCTCCTGGTAGGCGCGGGTCAGAGCGATCTGGAGGAGTCCCGGGAGGCGTTCGGCCTGCCCGAGGGCGGCGCGCATCGTGTCGTCAGAAGCGGTGGCCACCAGGTACTCGAGCGTCTGCTCGGGAAGGGCGAACTGGGCGCTCATCACCTCCTGGACCTCGGACGCGGGCACGAGGTTGGGGGCGAGGGCGATGTCGTCCACGACGCACGGGGTCTCGTCGCAGGAGAACTGGTGAGCAAAGGTTTCCGGGACGACCATCCACCCCGACGGGAGGGCCGAGTCGGCCCGCTGCACCGACACCACGCCGTAAGGGCTCGGCACTTCGGCGGTGAAGGTCCCGTCGGCCGCCGTGCGGGCCTCGACTACCCCGTCGGCCGTCTCGACGCTCACGGTGATGCGACCGGCTCCTTGATCGACCCGGTCCCCCTCGGCCTCGGGCTCGAAGGCCCCGTTGGCGTCGACGTCGAGGAACACACGGCCGGTGATCACGAACGGCCCGGCCGGGACTTCCTCACCTTCGGCGGGCCCGGGGATCTCGGGCATCACGTACGAGGATGCAGGCGGCGAATCGGCCAGCACCAACTCCTCGGCTGCGGCGAAGACCGAGGCGATGTTGTCGTTCACCGTCGCCTCGAGCTGTGAGTTCCGCTCCTTGATGGGGTCGACGGCGTCGCGGGCGGCTTGCTCGGCGGCCTCGGTGGCGACGACATCGACGACCGTGGCCGACTCGTCCGCCATGTAGGTGACGGGCGCCACGTCGCCGACCTCGAGCTCGGGGATGTCGGGCCCTATCCCGTAGGTGAGCACACTCCAGATGGCCACGACCACCGAGAGGAAGATCGCCAGTCGAATGGCGGTCGGTCGGGTGATCACTGCTGTTCCATCTCGTAACGCTGGTAGGCCTCGACGATGGACGCGACGATGCGATGGCGAACCACGTCACGCGCCGTGAGCTCGACGAAGGCGACGCCCGGGATGTCGGCGAGAATGCCCCGCACCACCCGGAGTCCGGACACGCGCCCCGAGGGAAGGTCGGTCTGCGAGATGTCCCCGGTGATGATCATCTTCGAGTTGAAACCGAGCCGCGTGAGGAACATCTTCATCTGCTCCGGCGTGGTGTTCTGGGCTTCATCGAGGATCACGCAGGCGTCGTTGAGGGTCCTTCCTCTCATGTAAGCGAGCGGAGCTATCTCGATGGTTCCCCGCTCGATCATCGAGGTGGTCTCCTCTGGGCCCAGCATGTCCCACAGGGCGTCGTACAGCGGTCGCAGATACGGGTCGACCTTGGCGGCCAGATCGCCGGGAAGGAACCCCAGCCTCTCCCCTGCCTCCACCGCCGGACGGGTGAGGACGATCCGTCGCACGGAACCCGAGAGAAGGCCGTCGACGGCCGCGGCCATCGCCAGATAGGTCTTCCCGGTCCCGGCCGGGCCGATCCCGAAGGTGAGCGTGTTCTCCCGGATCGCCTCCATGTACTTCTGCTGGCCGTGGGTCTTCGGACGGACCAGCCGGCCGCGCCCGACCGGGATGCCGTCGGAGAGGATCCCCGACGGACTGGGGACCTCGTCGCTGACCATCTTGACGACCTCGGTCACGCGACCCTCGTCGAGAGGCTGGCCCTCTTGCACCAAGATCAGCATCTCCTCGAGGGCCTTGCGGGCACGGTCGACAGCATCGGGGGGGCCCGACATGGCGATCTCGTCGCCGCGCGCGACGAATCGGACCTCGGCGAAGAGGGACTCGACCAGGCGCAGGTGCCGGTCGGACTCCCCTATGAGGTCCAGCATGAGATGGTGGCTGGGAACGCGGAGTCGCGTCTCGGTTTGGTCAGGGGACACGGTGCTGACGCCGGGGGTTTGGCGTCGGGCTCATTCTAGAGCGAACAAGGCGTTGCCCAAGAGAATTCAGTCGGAGTCGACGGCAACGGCCGTCTGCAGCATGGCTCCCAGAGCGGTCAGATCGGACTGGCGCACTTCGCTCCCGCCCGGATCCTTGCGGAGCATCCGGATGGCGCTGAGAAAGCGCTCGGCGAGCTGGTCTCCGTCGTCGGCGCTGAGGGCATCGAGGTCCACCGTGAGGACCCCGTCGGGCGTCGTGATCACAGGAAGGAGATCGGAAGGGGCGAAGCCGTACACCTCGGCGATCCGGACGAAACGCTGCACCGAGATGGCGCGCTCGCCCCGCTCGTAGGCGCCGACGACCGAAGCCTTGAACTCCCCGGACGTCACCGCCTCGACATCACCCAAGGACCAGCCGCGCTGACGTCGGGCGACACGAAGCCGCTGCCCCAAGGACGCGCTGAATTGATCCACTACGGACTGCCTCCCATTGAGCCCTGCCGACATGCTACTCCCGGCAGGACATCGCCGTAAGCCCCAAAACATCCCATTTGTGAGGTCATCCCATCAGCCGGGCGGCCGCCACGACGGCGGCGGTTTCCGTCCGCAGCACAGTAGGCCCAAGTCGCCACAGCGTGACGCCTTGTGGCACCTCTCCCTCGGCCCACCCTCCTTCGGGCCCGATCACGACCACCCGGGCCGCAGGCGTCTCATTGGAGCCCAAAGGGTCGCACACGGCTATCTCCCCGCCGAGGTCCTCGAAGGAGACCGGCTCTGGTGAGGTCTCCATCAGCCAGGCCCCCCGAGACTGCTCCGTCGCAGCCAGGACCCAGGAGAAGACCTTGGGCGACGCAGGAGCCTTCCCTTGGCCGTGCCGGCTGTCCAGCCACAACAGGCGAGACACACCCATCTCGGCGAGCTTCTCGACGAGGAAACGGGCTCGGTCCTTGTTGGACGGTGGGGCGACCACGACCGTGAACTCCGAAGGCCTGGTCAGCGTCTCCTCGTCGCCGCGAACGATCGTTTGCGAGCCGAGTCTTCCTTCGCCGATGCGCCCGAGCCCGTCGGTGTAGGTCACGGGGTCGCCTCGGTTCTTCCGCAGCACCTTGGTCAAGTGTCGCCACTGCACTACCGACACCGGCAGGTCGCCTTCCGGCCAGGGGGCACCCACGAGGACGTGGGGCACGTGCTTCAAGCGCGGGCCCTGTCGATGCCTTCCCCGCGCAGGGCGGCCCACTGGCGGAGGAGACTCTCCTCGTCCGGCGTCAGCTCGGTGGGGACCGTGACGACGACGTGGACCAGGAGATCGCCCCGGGATCGCCGGCCCAGCACGGGCATGCCGAGTGCCTCGAGGCGGAAGACTTCGCCCGGCTGGGTCCCTGCCGGGATTTCGAGTGTGGTGGTGCCACCGTCGATCATCGGCACCTCGACGGACGTGCCGAGGGCCGCTTCGGAGAATCCGATCCTCACCTCGTGCCAGAGGTCGTTGTCGTGACGTTCGAATCGCGCGTCGTCGGTGATGGCCAGCTCGACGTACAGGTCGCCGGGACTCCCGCCGCGGCCCGGGCTCTCGCCGCGGCCGCTCATCCGAAGCCGGCTGCCGGCGGAGACACCGGCCGGGACGTCGACCTCGACGCTGACCTGTTCCGGCACCGCCCCCGTGCCCGAGCACGCGCGGCACGGGTTCTCGATGAGGCGACCCTCTCCCCCGCACCTGCGGCATTCGGCTGCGGTCATCATCGTGCCGAACACCGACCTGCGGGTGACCCTGACCTGGCCGGTCCCCCCGCAGTCGGGACAGGTGGACGGATTGCTCCCCGGCTCGGCACCCGACCCGGAGCACTCGGAGCAAGTGGTTCGAGTGCCGTACTCGACGGTGAGCGGCCCACCGAAGGCGGCCAGTTCGAGGCTGATCTCGGCACGGACCAGCACGTCGCGGCCGCGGACCGGACGACTTTGCCGCGTCGAGCCGAAGAGCCCGTCCCCGAAGACCGACCGCAGGAGATCGTCGAAACCACCCATCCCGCCGAACAACTCACTGAAGTCGAAGACGTCGCCGCGGTCGTAGCGCCGCCGCGTGTCGGGGTCGGACAGGACCTCGTACGCCTCGGCGGCCTCCCTGAACCTCGCGGCCGACTCGGGGTCCCCGGGATTCATGTCCGGGTGTGTCTGTCGGGCGATGGCCCGGAATGCCCTCTTGATCTCTTCAGCGGTGGCGGCCCGATCGACTCCGAGGACCCTGTAGTAGTCCTTCGCCATCAGTCCGAGCCCGAGCCCATCTGGCTCTCCAGCTCCCGGGAGACCTCTTCGACTGCGGAGATCGCGCGGCGGTAGTTCATCCGCATCGGCCCGATGACACCGACCGATCCGGCTTCGCCCGCCGCGTCGAATGTCCTCGAGACGACCGCGAGGTCGAGACCCTCGTCTTCCATCTCGCTGCCCAGTTGCACCGTCTTCGCGGAGGCGCCCGCGAGCAGCTTCATCACCTCGGCCTCGCGCTGCAGGATGTCGAGGACGCGGCCCAGCGAGTCGGTGTCGTCCCAGACCATGGCCATGCGTTGTGCCCCGGCCACGAACAGCTCCGTGCCCGCCGTGGCGGCGAGCTGGATGCAGTCGGTGATGGTGAGCACCAACTCCCGCAACGGCTCGTCCATCGCCGACAGCTCGTCGTGCGGCAGTGACCCGGCAGTGGCGAGCTCGACGCCCTCCATCTCCGCGGCGACCACACGCTGGCCCGTCTCCATCTGCTCGGAGGTCACGGGGAGCCTGAAGCGCCCGCGCTGCTGAACGACGCGACCGCCCTCGGTGATGACGATGACCAGCACCTGGTCCGACGTCACCTGGACCGTGTGCACCGATCGGATGCGGTCGCGGCCCACCCCGGGAGAGACCACGACTGCCGGCAGTTCGGTGAGCTCGGCGAGCAGGTCGGAAGTGGCACGGAGCAGCTTGGAGAGCTCGACGTTGACCTCGCCGAAGAGAGCGGACACCTTCTGCGCCTCCCGGGGCAGGAAGCGGACGTTGTCGAGGTGGTCGACGTAGTAGCGGTACGCCCTTGAAGTGGGGATCCGCCCGGCGGACGTGTGGGGCTGGGCGACGAACCCCTCCTGCTCCAGTGTCACCAGGTCGTGGCGAATGGTTGCGGCCGAGACGCCGAGGCGGCTCAGGTCGGCGATCGTCTTCGAGCTCACCGGCTCGCCCGTGCGGATGTGCTCCTCCACGAGCACGCGCAGCACCTCGGATCGACGTTCTTCCAGCACTTCCTACCCGGAGACGATATCGGCACCCACCGGCTCTTCCCACCCAACGAGGCCGAGGATTGCCCGGTGCACCCGGTCGGTCAAGAGTGGACGGCTCACGACCAGCCGGTCGCCGGTGTCGGTGAGGACGCCGGCGGCGAAGAGCCGCTCCCCCTCGCGGTCGCTCGCGAGCAAGGTGGTGCCCGGTCCATGCTCCACCCCGACCGCCCTGCGAAGGCCCACGAAGAGGCGGTCGACCTCGGCCGCCCACCCGCTGATCTCCTCGGTTGCGCCCATCGGATCACGGCCGGATTCGACAGCCTCGAGGTAGGAGTCCAGCCGCCGGAGGTTCCGGCGGCGCCGGCCGTTCAGGTAGCCGTGGGCACCCATCCCGTGGCCCAGGTACTCGCCTTGGGCCCAGACCGTCATGTTGTACCTGCATTCGAAGCCCGGACGCGCCCAGTTGGACACCTCGTACCGGTCGAACCCGGCGTTGCCCAGCACGACATCGGCGTGCTCCCACCGATCGGCTTGCGTGTCGGGATCGGGGCTGGGCGCGCCCGCGCGGAGATCGCGGTGCAGGGGTGTCCCTGGCTCGACCGTGAGGGCGTAACAGGAGACATGGTCGACGCCAGCGGCTACAGCCCCGGACACTGACTGCTCCCAGGACTCGTCGGTCTCGGACGGCGCCCCGAAGATCAGGTCCATGGAGATGTTCTCGAACCCGGCGTCACGCGCGAGGCCCACGACGGCACGGGCTCGAGACGGGTCGTGCCTCCGGCCGAGGGAGACGAGCACGCGATCGTCGAGGCTCTGGGCGCCGAAAGAGACGCGGGTGAAGCCGGCTCTCCTCAGGTCCCGGCCTCGGTCCAAAGTGAAGTCCTCCGGGTTGGCCTCGAGGCTGACCTCGGCCTCGCGCGCAACACCGTGCTTCGAGTCCAACGCCTCGAGGATTCGCCCCAGCATGGCGGGGTCGACACGGCTCGGGGTGCCGCCCCCGAAGTTGACCGACTCGAGCTGGCGCCAGGGCTCGTGTCGCCCGATCTCGGCGATCACCGCGTCGACGTACCTTTCGATCTGGTCGTCGCGCCCCGCGACGACGGCGAAGTCGCAATAGGGACAGACCCGCGCACAGAAAGGGATGTGGACGTAGGCGGCGGGCGAGCCGGCGAGGGCGTCTGCTGCCTCGGGGGTCACGCCTCGTCGTCCACACGGAGGGCGGCGACGAAAGCCTCCTGTGGGACTTCGACCGACCCGACCATCTTCATCCGCTTCTTGCCCTCCTTCTGGCGGGAGAGCAGCTTCTTCTTCCGGCTGATGTCGCCGCCGTAGCACTTGGCGGTCACGTCCTTGCGGCGAGCCTTGACCGTCTCGCGGCTGATGACACGCCCGCCGATGGCTGCCTGGATGGGAACGTCGAAGAGCTGGCGCGGGATGAGGTTGCGCAGCCTGCCCGTCATCTTCGTCCCGTACTCGTATGCCTTGTCACGGTGCACGATCGCCGAGAAGGCGTCGACGGGCTGGGAGTTGAGGAGGATGTCCACCTTGACCAGGTCGGACACGCGGTAGCCCGACGGCTCGTAGTCGAGCGAGGCGTAGCCCTTCGTCTTCGACTTGAGCAGGTCGAAGAAGTCGAAGACGATCTCGGCCAGGGGGATCTCGAAGTCCATCTCGACGCGCTGGGGACCGAGGTAGTTCATGTTCCCGACGATGGCCCTTCGGGTGGTGGCGAGTTCCATGATCGGCCCCACGTATTCCGAAGGGGTCAGGATCATCGCCTTGACGTACGGCTCGGCAATGGTGCGACGCTCGGTTGGCTCGGGAAGGTCCTGTGGAGACTTGATCACGGCCTCCGTGCCGTCGTTGTGCGTGACCAGGTAAGCCACAGACGGCGCCGTGGCGACGAGGTCGAGGTCGTACTCGCGCTCGAGGCGCTCCCGCACGATCTCCATGTGGAGCAGCCCGAGGAAGCCGACGCGGAAGCCGAAACCGAGAGCCTTCGAGGTCTCCGGCTCCCAGCTCAGGGAGGCGTCGTTGAGGCGGAGCTTCTCCAGGGCCTCGCGGAGCTTCTCGTAGTCGTCGCCGTCGGTCGGAAAGACACCCGAGAAGACCATCGGCTTGGGCTCGTTGTACCCGGGAAGCGGCGCAGTGGCCGAGCCGCGCGCCGACGTGATCGTGTCGCCGACCTTGATCCGGTCGATCTCCTTGACCCCGGTGATCAGATAGGCGACCTCGCCGGGGCCGACGGAAGCCACCGGGACCGCCTTCGGTGTCAGGTAGCCGATCTCGGCGGCGTCGTGCGTCTCACCTGTCGCCATGAACCTTATGGAGTCCCCCGACCCCAGACAACCGTCGACCACCCGGATGTAACAGACCACTCCTCGGAACGCGTCGAAGTACGAGTCGAACACCAGCGCCCGGAGCGGGGCTTCGGGGTCGCCCGACGGCGCCGGGACCTGCGACACGAGTGCTTCCAGCAGCTCGTCGACCCCCGCGCCCGTCTTGGCCGACAGGCGGAGGACCGCGTCGGTCTCACCGCCGAGGATGTTGACCATCTCCGTGGCGACACGCTCCGGGTCGGCGGCGGGGAGGTCGATCTTGTTGATGGCGGGAATCACCTCGAGACCCGCCTCCACCGCCAGGTAGGCATTGGCAAGGGTCTGCGCCTGGACCCCCTGGGCGGCGTCAGCCAGGAGGAGGGCCCCCTCGCACGCCGCCAGGGATCGTGAGACCTCGTAGGAGAAGTCGACATGGCCAGGCGTGTCGATGAGATTGAGGACGTAGTCGTGTCCGTCCTGAGCCCGGTAGGGGATGCGGACCGTCTGCGCCTTGATCGTGATCCCCCGCTCTCGCTCCAGGTCCATGGTGTCGAGAAGCTGCTCGCGCATCTCGCGCGAGGTCACCGCACCGGTCCGTTCCAACAGACGATCGGCCAACGTCGACTTGCCGTGGTCGATGTGGGCGATGATGGAGAAGTTGCGTATGCGCGCTTGATCGGTCATTGGTCTGGGTGGACTCCGAAGCACCCGGCGGGTGCCAGGAGCATTGTAGATACCGGCCCGCCACTGCTACTTTCACTGGTTCACATGGCCAACATCGAGTCACAGAAGAAGCGCAACCGTCAGAACGAGGTTCGGCGCGCCCGCAACAAGTCGGTCAAGAGCGACCTGAAGACCGCCGTCAAGAAGGCCCAAACGGCCGAAGGCGACGCCGCCGACGACGCATACCGCGCGGCCCAGCAGAAGATCGACAAGGCCGCCGCCAAGGGCGTCCTGCACCCGAAGACCGCGGCACGCAAGAAGTCGCGCCTCTCCAAGTCAGTCTCTAGCTGACGATTCCTCCCCCGTATGTGGGGAGTGGCCCGATGGGCCGAGGGGTCGATCCCAAAGACCGGCGCGGTCTGGCGCGCCCTACCGGTACCAGTGGCACATGGCCACGGTGAGCCGTTCCAGCGTCACCCGGTGGGTTTCCTCGGGCTCGGTCTTGAGCACCCGGTCGGCCCGAAGCAGCGCCTCCTGGGCGCGACGCAACGAGCTCTCCCTGGTGCGCCCCCGCCGTTGCCACACGATCGACAACTGGCGGTCCGATCCGCCGCCCACCCATTCCCGAAAGGTCGCCTCGTCGGGTGCGGCCGACGCCAGCGCCCGGCGCGTCAGGTCGGATTCAAGGGTCGCCAGATAGACCAAGGGGTGGCCGTGGACGAGGAAGTCGGCGAGCCGCCGGAGGGCCTCTCCAACGTCACCTTTGCCGATGGCGTCGGTGATGTGCCACGCCGGCTCGTCGGGCCGGTTCTTGAACCGATCCCGGACCATCTTCTCGGTGATCGTCCCGCCCACCTCGACGAGTTGATCGAGGGCGCGGGCGATGCTGCCGGTGTCGGTGCCGTACTTGGCGACGAGTGCCTCGACCGCCCCGGGCTCCAACTTCAGGCCGCGCTGCTTCGCCTCGGGACCGATCCACTTCGGCACGTCTCGTTCCCACATCCTCGACACGGTCACCGAAGTCCCCCGCGCCTTGGTCACCGAACCCAGAGCCGACGGAAGGCGTCCTGCGACCAGGAACACCACTTCGTTCGTCGCCAGGTCGGCTCCGTCGAGAAGGGTCGCGATCACCTCTGCCTCCGCGACCTGAAGGTTCTGGGCGTCGACAACCAACAGCCCCTGACGGTCTCCGAACAGCGAGCCGGACTGCAACACCGGGATGAGGGGCTCGACTTCGGAGCGCAGCGTTCCGTCGCCTTCCTCACCGGCGCCACGACCCGGCACGTCCACGCGCACCACCTGGGCTCGCTCCACCTCGGTGTCGGCGAAGTGCTTGTCGGCGAGGGCCAGCATCCGCTCGCGCTCGCCGGGGCCGCCCTCGGCAGGTCCGGTGACGATCAGGAGCGACATGGCCTCAAGGTAGCGGCGCCGACCGACCGAAAAGCTCGGCCAGGTCGCAGGCCATCTCCACGTCGTGGACCCGGATGATGTCCGCCTCGTGCTCCAACGAGAGGGCGATGTAGGCGGCCACCCGGTGGGCCTCTTGCTTGCGTGGGATGGGCAGCAGCAAGGGACGACCCAGCTCCCTCAGATGAGCCGAGTCGATGATGACCTCGATCTGCATTCGGGTGTAAGCGAGGTAGTTGCCCCGGTAGTTGAGGGCGATGCCCGGGTCGATGATCACGTTGTCGATGCCTTCGGCGGAGAGCTCATCGAGGAGACTGCGGAACCCCTCGGCCGTGCGTTCGGCTTTGTCTTGGCGAATCTCGACCGCGCCGACCTCGTGGGGATTGGCCGCTTCGACGTGCACGGCGACTGCGGCCACGCCGGATTCGGCCACGACCTTCCGCATCCCCGGGTCGGCCAGCCCGCCGGTGTCGTTGACGATGACTGCTCCCGCATCCACGGCGGCACGGGCCACCTCGGGCTTCCAGGTGTCGATGGAGACGAGATGGCCTTCTGCCACCAGCGCTTCGATCGCCGGGATCGCGCGAGCGATCTCCTCGGCGACGGCGATCGTCGGGTTCTCGTAATGAGATGACTGTCCGCCGACGTCGAGCAGCGTCGCGCCCCACTCCCGGTACTTGGCGGCCATGCGTACGGCTTCTTCGGGCGTCTCGGCGATCGTGTGCTTGTTCCTCGACTCGGGCGAGAGGTTGATCACCCCCATGACGTGGGTGACGCCGCCGAGCGGGAGCTTGGTGTCGCCGAGAACGAGGTCCACGGGGCAAGGTTATCGGCGGTCAGTTGGCTCGCTTCGCTCGCGCCCCCTCCCCCCTCCGGGGTACTCCCCCGCTTCGCGGGTGAGAAATCCTTTGCTCGCGCCCCCTCCCCCCTCCGGGGTACTCCCCCGTCTGGCGACGGGGGAGAAA
>CAYLYQ010000028.1:0-1731 GCA_964388105.1 uncultured Acidimicrobiaceae bacterium | reverse complement strand
GCTCGCGCCCCCTCCCCCCTCCGGGGTACTCCCCCGTCTGGCGACGGGGGAGAAATCCTCCGCTCGGGCCCCCTCCCCGCCTTAGGCGGTACTCCCTCGCTCCGCTTCCGCTTCGCGGGTGAGAGATCATGGGGGACTAGTTGTGCTGTTCAGATCGACAGGGAGATCACCGTCGAGGTCGGTGCGCCGCACCGCCGCCCCTGACGACTTCAGGAGCTCGACCACCCACGGCACCGGGTGGCCAAAGGTGTTGGTCCCCACCGAGATCAACGCCAGATCGGCGTCGATCGCCTCGAGCCAATCGGGATCCGAGGTGGCGCCCCCGTGGTGGGGCACCTTGAGGACATCCGCGGTGACGCCCGCCAGCTCCTGTTGAGCGATCAACTCGATGTCGCCAGTCAGGAGCAAGGTGCGGGCGGGTCCGGTGACCAGCAGCACGATCGACTGGTCGTTGGTCGACTTGTACCGTCGGCGTGGCCCGAGGACCTCGATCGTCAACTCTCCCAGCGTCCGCATCTCGCCGATCGGCGGAGCCCGGACCCTCAACCCCATCTTTCCGGCGACGGCGAGGAGGTCCGCCGATCCCTCGGTCCGATGAGGTTCGAACGACGCCCACATCTCCCCCACCGACCACTGCCGCACCACCTCTTCGAGTCCTTCGACGTGGTCGGCGTGCGAATGCGTGGCGACGACCAGGTCGAGCTGGGTCACGCCGTACGACCGCAGCTTGCCCACCAGTGCTACCGGGTCAGGGCCCCCGTCGACCAAGGCGAAGCGCCCCTCTCCTCCGTGAAGGAGAACCGCATCCCCCTGGCCGATGTCGAGGACCACGGCCCCGACGGTCGGCAGACTCGGTGAGCCGCCCAGTGCGACCGAGACCGCCAAGACCGAGGCGGCGACACCGGCAGGCAACCGCATCGAGCGGAACCGCCAGATCACCAGGCCGACAAGAGCGATTCCTCCCGCCATC
This sequence comes from uncultured Acidimicrobiaceae bacterium, assembly GCA_964388105.1. Taxonomy (GTDB): domain Bacteria; phylum Actinomycetota; class Acidimicrobiia; order Spongiisociales; family ZC4RG35; genus ZC4RG35. The sequence continues at coordinate 761 of CAYLYQ010000028.1, read as the reverse complement.
GCGGCGTCGGCTTGCGGCCACACCGCCGATCCACGGGCCAGGGACAACACCAGTTCAGCCAGGAATGCCGCCGGAGGGATCAGCCAACCTGCACCGGCGACTCCGACTGCGCCAGCCACCGTGGCCGCCGACACCAACGGAGCCGCCACGAGGTTGGCCAACGGCGAGAACACCGGCACCGAGCCGAAATGGAAAAGGAGCAGCGGCGCCACCGCCACCTGGGCGCCGATTGTGACCAGAACGGCGCGGGCGACCTTCCCGCCGGAAGTTGGCCATCTCCCGCCGACCACAACCCCTGCCGTGGCCGCCACCGAAAGTTGGAATCCGACAGAGTCGGTGAGCCCGGGATCGAACGCCAGGACGGCCACGACTGCAAGCGACAGGAGCTGCCAGGTCTCGAGAGACACCCCGAACAGCCTTCCCAGCAGGGCGATCGACGCCATGACCGACGCCCGCATCACCGACGGCTCGAAGCGGGTTGCCGCCGCGTATACGGGGAGCCCGATCAGGCCGATCATCGCCCGTCGCCGCGGGCCAATCGACAGCGGGCCGGTGGCGAGGTAGAGCAGAGCGAGGAAGAGGGCCACGTTCGATCCGCTGACCGCCACGAAGTGCGACAGCCCGGCCAGCCGCATCGCCTCTTCGTCGGCTGGGGCCACACCCGAGGTGTCACCAATGAGGAACCCGGCCAGCAGAGCCCTGCCGTCGTCCAGTGGCTCGAGGCGTTCCATGACTCGGATGCGCACCGCGTTGCCCACGGC
>CAYLYQ010000027.1:0-25850 GCA_964388105.1 uncultured Acidimicrobiaceae bacterium | reverse complement strand
AGGGCCGCCAGGGCTACGCCTTGTCGAGCGCCCCGGTCGTATGGATTTTTCCCCCGGCCGGAGGCTGGGGGAGTGGCCCGAAGGGCCGAGGGGGCGCGGCCCGTCAGGGCCGCCAGGGCTACGCCTTGTCGAGTGCCCGGTCGAGGGCGTCGATCAGGTCTTCGGCGTCTTCCAGACCCACAGACAGACGGACCAAGCCGTCCGTTATGCCTGCCGCGATCCGCTCTTCGCGGGGAACCGCGGCATGGGTCATGGTCACCGGGTGGGTGATCAGCGACTCCACCTGACCGAGGTTCTCAGCCAGGGTCCACACGTCGATGGCGTCCATGAGGCGCTTGCCCGCCTCGACCCCGCCCTTGACCTCGAAGCACACCATCGCCCCGAACCCCGAAGCCTGCCTCTTCGACAGCTCGTACTGCGGGTGCGACGGGAGCCCGGGGTAGTTCACGTAGTCGACCTTGTCGTGGCCGCTCAAGAACTCGGCGACCTCCATGGCGTTGGCGGACTGCTGGTCCATGCGCACGCTCAGGGTCTTCGTGCCCTGGAGGGTGAGCCAGGCCACCATCGGAGACATGACCAGACCGGCGGAGATGCGGGCGAAGGCGATCTTCTCCTGAAGCTCTGGCGTCGAGACGACCACGGCCCCACCGAGCGTGGCGTTGTGACCGTCCAGGAACTTGGTGGTGGAGTGGACGACGACGTCGGCACCCAGCTCGAAAGGCCGCTGGTAATAGGGCGTGAGGAAGGTGTTGTCGGTGACATGGAGTGCGCCGTTGGCGTGGGCCATCTCCGACACCGCAGCCAGGTCTGTCACCTTGAGCGTCGGGTTGGCTGGTGATTCGGTGAACACGATCCTGGTGTTGTCGCGCATGGCGGCCTCGACCGCGGTCAGGTCGGACGCGTCGACGAAGTCGACCTCGACCCCGAACTTGCGCATGAACTTGTCGGCGAACCGGTAGGTGCCGCCGTAGACGACGTCGGCGACGACGATGTGGTCGCCTTGTTCGAGGAGGCCGAGGAGGACCGCCACCGTGGCGGCCATGCCCGAGCCGTAGGCGGTGCTGTCGTGCCCACCTTCGAGAGCCGTCAGCTTCTCTTCGAAGGCTCGGACGGTGGGGTTGCCGGCCCGGGAGTAGGAGTAGCCCTTCCCCATGTAGTCGTCCACTGATTCCTGGACGAAGGTGGTCGACTGGTAAATCGGCGTGAGGATCGACCCGGTGGTCGGATCAGGCGTGACGCCGGCGTGAATCTGCTTGGTTCGAAAGCCCATGGGGTGATGGTAAGCCCCCCGTGGGTTGAGCAAACGGCTACGGGACGACCGTGGTGGCGGGGAACTCGTCTACCGCGGGATCCACGGTGATTCCGATGCCGCGGTCGACAGGCATCGGAGGGCTGAAACCGCCATCACCACCGTCGTACCACTGTGTGGCGAACAAAGTTGTGGCGGCGACGATGCAGATCAGCACCAGGGCCGCCACGAATACCGTCGCCTCGATAGGGAAGGTCATGGCCCACTCGTCACGCCGCTGTTCGCTCATGTCTCTTTGACGCCAGAGGCCAGGGACGGGTTCCGTCACAAATCCTTTGATCAGCCGAAGCGGTAGCCCACCGAACGCACGGTGGTGATCCAGGACGAGCGCTCTTCGCCGAGCTTGGAGCGAAGGCGGCGGACATGGACATCTACGGTCCGGGCGCCCCCGTAGTACTCGTAGCCCCACACCTTGCTGAGGAGCTGCTCGCGTGACCAGACACGTCCCGGGTTCTGCATCAGGAAGCGCAACAGCTCGTACTCCATGAACGTCAGGTCCATCGGCTCGCCTGCCAGGGCCGCCCGGAAGTTGAGAGGGTTCAGCTCCAGGTCCTTGAAGGTCACGGTCTCATCGGAGTCGCCGATGGCGGTGAGCCTCTTGAGCCGCAGCCTCATCTCCAACGCGTGAACGGGCTCGAGGACGAAGTCGGTGATGCCGTCGGCGCCTTCGATCATCGCCAGGGTCGGCCCGTCCACGACCGCAAGGACGGGGACCGCATAGTTCTCGGCGATCCGGGCCACCTCCCGAATACGGCGCATCGGCTGCTCCGACAGTTCGACCACCAGCAGATCGGCCTCAGCGAGCGCCGGATTCTCGGTGGCCAGGTCCGGCAGTCCCAGGATCTCCGCGCCGGCGAGGCTGAGCCCGTCGGCCACCGGCTCCGACGGGGGGTTCGGGTAGACGGCGGCGATCACAGCACCGGTAGGTAGGTCTGCAGCTCGAACTTCGAGACGTGGCGCTGGTAGCTGTCCCACTCCGCCCGCTTGTTGCGGAGGAACCAGTCGAAGACGTGCTCGCCGAGTGCCTCGGCCACGAGCTCGGAGCCCTCCATGAGCTCCAGGGCTTCGGCGAGGGTGTCCGGGAGACGCTTGATCCCGGCGGCGGCCCGCTCGGCCGGCGTGAGGCGTGCGACGTCGGCGTTGATCTCGGGTGGAAGCTCGTAGCCCTCCTTGATGCCGGTGAGGCCGGCGGCCAGAAGCACCGAGAGGGCGAGATACGGGTTGCAGGCCGCATCCGGTGCCCGGTACTCGATCCGCACCGAGGCCGGCTTGTTCTTCTTCACGAACGGCACCCGCACCAGGGCCGACTGGTTGTTCCGGGCCCACGAGATGTAGACGGGGGCGTCGTATCCCGACACCAGCCGCTTGTAGGAGTTGACCCACTGGTTGGTGACCGCGGTGATCTCGGGGGCGTGGCGGAGGAGCCCGGCGATGAACGCCTGGCCGACCTTGGAGAGCCCGCCTTGACTCCCCGGCTCGTGGAAGGCGTTGACGTCACCTTCGAAGAGCGACAGGTGGAGGTGCATCCCCGAACCGTCGTAGTCCTCGAGGGGCTTCGGCATGAAGGTGGCGAAAATCCCGTGTTGGAGCGCGATCTCTTTAACCGTGAGCCTCGAGGTCATGATGTTGTCGGCCATAGTCAGGGCGTCGGTGTAGCGGGCGATGATCTCGTGCTGGCTCGGCGCCACCTCGTGGTGCGAGTGCTCGATCGGGATGCCGATCTGCTCCAATGCGTTGATCGTCTTCCGCCGGTACTCCTGAGCGCCGTCGAGCGGGGTCAGGTCGAAGTAGCCACCGTGGTCAAGGACCTTGGGCTCGGGCCCGGCGTCGGCGAAATAGAAGAACTCGAGTTCCGGGGCGGCGTAGAAGGTGTAGCCAAGCTCCGAGGCGACGCCCAGGTTCCGCTTGAGAACGGTACGGGGGTCGCCGGGGAAGGGCTCACCGTCGGGGGTGTAGATGTCGCAGAACATCCGCGCCACCTGCTCCTCGGTCCGCCACGGCAGCACCGCGAAGGTGGACGGATCCGGCTTGGCCAGCATGTCGGCCTCCTGGACCCGGGCGTAGCCGTCGATGGCCGAGCCATCGAAGGTCATGCCCTCGTCGAAGGCCGTCTCCAGCTCGGCGGGGGAGATCGACACCGACTTGAGGAAGCCCTGGACGTCGGTGAACCACAACCGGACGAACCGGATGCCCCGTTCTTCGACCGTCCTCAGCACGTATTCGGCCTGTTTGCTCATCGAGCTCCTCCTAGGCGGGGCGTCGGCGCGCCGCCAGCCACTTTCGTCGGAGTGATCTTCGCTCCTCTTCAGTGGTTCCGCCCCAGATTCCGGACACTTGGTTCGTCTCCAACGAGTATTCGAGGCATTCGGCCACCACCGGACAGGCCGCGCATACGGCCTTGGCCCGTGCCACCTGGTTGGCCGGGCTCTCCTGGGTGGGAAAGAACAGCGGGAAGGAGATGCCGGCGCATGCGGCTCGAGCCTTCCATCCGGCTTCGACGCCGACGCTGGTGGGCCGTGCGGTCACATGAAGAAGTCTCGCCGGGGCAGGCTTTCTAGACAAAACGAAGTGGTTCCGCCCAAGTGCCGTGCTTCCGGGTGGGGGTACCCTGTTCGGGTGCCTCGTATCCGTGCCGCCACCATCGACGAGCATCGGAGCCTGACCCGTTCGGCCCTGCTGTCCGCCGCCCGCGAGCTCATCGAGGACGAGGGCAGCGCCGACGTTGCTCTCGCCGAAGTCGCCCTGCTCGCCGGCGTCGGCCGAACCACGCTCTACGACTACTTCACCGATCGTGACGACCTGATCGCGTCGCTCGTGGAAGACGAGCTTCCTCACGTGCTCGAGTCACTCATTGCCGAGGTACCCGAGGACCTCCCCACGGTCGATCGTCTGGCCGGGCTGGCGGTGCGCACGGTCGAGTTCGTCGCCGACGACCGGGTGTTCGGCGTCATTCTGCACCGCGACGTCGGCAGGATGGGGTCCGACGCCCAGGAGCGGGTCCGCTTGGCGCACTCCAACCTCGCCACCGAACTGACCGGCCTCTATATGAGAGGGGTCAAGGAGGGCCTATTCAGGGCCATTCCGCCAAGGGTGGCGGGCAGGCTGATCGGCGACGTCCTCATGGCCGGGGCTCGGCTGCTCATCGATGGGGCTGCAGGCCGCGAAGAGGTGGCATTTCACACCCGCGAATTCCTCTTGGGCGGCCTCGGGTACATGCCGTTCAAACAGTGACATGGAACCCTTGACCCCGGAGCAATACGTCAACCGTGAGCTCTCCTGGCTCGACTTCAGCCGACGCGTCCTTGCCATCACCACACGCGCGGACTTCCCGATCCTCGAGCAGGCGAAGTTTCTCGCCATCTGGGCCGGCAACCTCGACGAGTTCTTCCAGGTTCGGGTGGCCGGACTCAAGGAGCAGGTGGCCCACGGACTGCGCGCCGCCACCGCCGACGGGCTGAGCCCGACCCAGCAGCTCTCCGACATCCGCGACGAGGTCGTGTCGCAGTACGAGGCGGTCTCCAAGTACTTCATGTCCGAGATCGCCCCAGCTCTCGCCGCCGAGGGGATCGGCTTCAGCGACTACTCCACACTGGACTCCGAGGATCGGGAGTATCTCGACATCCAGTTCCAGGAGCTCATCTTCCCCGTGGTGACACCGCTCGCGGTCGATCCGGCCCATCCCTTCCCGTACATCTCGAACCTGTCCCTGAATCTCGCCATCACGGTCCGCAACCCGGAGACCGGGCTCACCAAGTTCGCCCGCATCAAGATCCCGCCACTGCTTCCGCGCTTTCTGGTCCTGCCGGATGGGGAGCGCTTCGTCCCGCTCGAGCAGCTGATCGCCGCCCACATCGACACGCTGTTTCCCGGGATGGAGGTGCTCCGCCACCATGCCTTCCGGGTGACGCGCAACGCCGACTTCGAGATCGAGGAAGACGAAGGCGGCGACTTGCTGATGGCGATCGAGTCCGAGCTCACCCAACGCCGCTTCGGCCACATCGTGCGGCTGGAGGTCCAGCCTGACATGCCGGCCGAGATCCTCGAACTCCTCAAGCGGGAGATGGGGGCGGCGGATGAAGACGTTTACGAGGTGGAGGGCCCACTCGACCTCTCCGGGCTCTGGAGTCTCTACGACCTGGAGCGACCTGAGCTCAAGTTCGAGCCGTTCGCCGGGGTTGTCCCGGCACGACTGTCAGCCCCTCTCGGGGAGTCTGTCGACTTCTTCGAGGTGATCCGCCAGGGCGACTTGCTGGTTCACCACCCGTATGACTCGTTCACTTCGACCGTGGAGGCGTTCGTGGCGCAGGCGGCCCGCGATCCCGAGGTCCTCGCCATCAAGACGACCTTGTATCGGACCACCTCCGACAGCCCGATCATGCGGGGGCTGATCGAAGCGGCCCAGCGTGGCAAGCAGGTGGTGGCGCTGGTGGAGCTCAAAGCGCGCTTCGACGAGGAGCGCAATATCGAATGGGCGCAGCGCCTGGAGGAGGCCGGTGTCCACGTCATGTACGGGGTTGTCGGCCTCAAGACCCACACCAAGCTCACCTTGGTGGTTCGACGCGAGGGGGACAGGGTCGTCCGGTACGCCCACATCGGCACCGGCAACTACAACGAGCGGACGGCCCGAACCTACGAGGACGTCGGGATGTTCACCGCCGATCCCGAGATCGGTGCCGACCTCTCCGACCTGTTCAACTACCTGACCGGCTACAGCCGCCAACGCTCGTATCGCAAACTGGCGGTGTCCCCGGACGGTATCCGACAGCGGATCGTCGACCTGATCCGTGTCGAGGCGGGTCGTCCCGACGGCCACATCACCATGAAGATGAACGCCCTCGTCGACGAGGGGATGATCGCCGAGCTATACGAGGCGTCGATGAAGGGGACGCGCGTCGAGCTGATCGTGCGCGGGATCTGCAGCCTCCGGGCCGGTGTCCCCGGCTTGTCGGAGAACATCACCGTCCGTTCCGTGGTCGGCCGGTATCTCGAGCACTCGCGGATCTACCGCTTCGGGCCCCGGGGGACCAACCGCACCTACTACGTGGGCTCGGCCGACCTCATGCCCCGCAACCTCGACCGTCGGGTCGAGGCGCTTGTGCCGGTCACCGACCCCGCCCTGCAGTTCCGTATCGACGAGATCCTCGATGTCGTCCTCACCGACGACAACCTTGCCTGGGAGATGCTTCCCGACGGGTCGTGGCGGCGGGTGCCCCACCAGGGCGGTGTCGACGCCCACGTCGCCCTCCAAGAGCTGGCCCTGGCGCGCACCCAAGCCTGAAGGCTTCTCCGCACCCGGCACCGGGGACGTGGCACCGAGCGCCCCTGAGGAGATTCGTCGACGTCCTCATGTGACTTTCTGCCCTGGCAGTGGTCCGCGTGCCTTGGCATCGTGGAACACCTCGTCGCTCAAGGAGGCCGGCATACCTTCCAAAGACATCCCCGCGGCCATCGCGGTGGAGCACCTGACGAAGCGATACGGCGAGACCGTTGCCGTCGACGACCTGACCTTCTCGATTGCATCGGGAACGATCAGCGGATTCCTGGGCCCGAATGGAGCCGGCAAGACGACGACGTTCCGGATGTTGGTCGGCCTTGCCGCTCCCACCGCCGGCTCGGCGCTGGTTTTCGGGCAGGCGTATTCGTCGATTCGGGATCCGATCCGACGAGTGGGGGCGATGCTCGAGGTCTCGGGTTATCACCCCGGGCGGACTGCTCGTAATCACCTCCTCCTCATCGCGCGAACGGGGGACCTCCCAGTGTCCAGAGTCGACGAACTGCTGGCTCTGGTCGAGTTGGAGCACGCCGCGGACCGGGGTGTAGGCGGCTTCTCCTCAGGGATGCGACAACGCCTCGGCCTGGCGTCGGCGTTGATGGGCGACCCTGAGCTCCTCCTGCTCGACGAACCGGCCAACGGCCTCGATCCCAAGGGGATTCGATGGCTGCGGACTTTCCTCCGATCTCTCGCCCACGATGAAGGCAAAACCGTGGTCGTCTCCAGTCATGTGCTGGCCGAGGTCGCCCAAATGGTCGACGACGTCGTGATCATCGACCGGGGAAAGCTCATCGCGCAGGGGCCAATGGAGTCGATGGCCGCTCACGCGGGCCGGAGGGTGGCGGTTCGAACACCGAATCGGGACCGCCTCGTGGGCCTGCTCGCCGCCGAAGGGGCCATCATCACAGAGAGAGACGACGACCGGCTTTTGGTCTCCGGAGTCGAAATCGAAAGTATCGGCGGTATCGCTGCCGCCAACTCCGTCACGCTCTACGAACTGCGAGAGGAGGGAGCGTCCTTGGAAGACACATTCCTGGCCCTCACCACGCCGGGAGGCCAGCCATGACCCGTCTCGTCAGAGCCGAGCTCTTCAAACTGCGGACCACCAGGCTCTACCTTGTTCTGGTCGTCAGCGCCACAGCTCTGGTCGTCGTCGTCACCGCACTCCACTTCATCCTGTCAGGTGAGGCATCTCTGACCATCGAAGGCGCCGCGCCGGCAATCACCTCCGAGGCGGACTTGCGCTCCGTGCTGGACGTATCTGGCGTTGCGGTTCTGTTCACTCTCGTCCTGGGCGCCCTCGCCGTCTCCGGCGAAGACCGCCACGAGACAATCGCCACCACCTTTCTCGTGACGCCGGTCCGCAGCCGGGTGGTGATCGCCAAGGTCCAGGCCTATGTGATTGGTGGTGCTCTTCTCGGGATCGTCGTGGAAGGTGCCGCGTTGGCCGTGACTGCGGGATGGCTGGCGGCCACGGGCGCTGCCATTCCGTTCGGCCCAACAGTGGCTGTGGGCCTGGCCCTCACGCCGGTGGCTACCGGACTTGGCGCCGGGTTCGGTGTTGGGATCGGTGCCGCGATCCCCAATCAGTTGGGCGCCGTCCTGGTAGCAGTCGGCTGGGTCATGGTCGTCGAGCAGTTGATCGGCGGACTTGCTCCCGGGGTGGCGTCATGGCTCCCATTCGCCGGGGCGGGTGCGGCGATTGCCGGCCAACACCCGGATCTGGGCGCCGCTGCCGGCGTGGCGCTCTTTCTCGGATATATGGCGGTGGTGGTCGTCTTCGGAACCTGGGTGACCCAGCGGCGCGATATCCCCTGAAAACCGGCCCGTCATGACGGGGGTAGATGGCTTCAAGAGTTCATCTCCCGTTCACCTTGGCCTTGCCGGCCCGTCAAACGTGGTTCGTACGTTGAGCCGCAATGATGACCACAAGACGACTCGCATCCGTGGCCGCGGTCGTGGCACTCGTCCTCGCCGCGTGTGGCGGTGACGGCGGGACCACCTCGACCACATCCGGATCACAGACCACGACCACTGCCGGAGGTGGGACCACGAGCCCCGGAGGAACGTCCGACCTCGGCCTTCCGATTGTCGATCCGATCGACGTCGACGCTTCGGTGGACATCGGCATCGCCGGTTCTTCGACGGTCTTCCCACTCTCTGAGGCGGTCTTGCAGCGGTGGATCGACGAGGGTGGCCCCCAGTACACGATCGCCTCGATCGGATCCGGTGGTGGCCTCGATCGCTTCTGCGTGGAGGGCGCCTCGGACATCGCCAACGCGTCACGCCCGATCAACGAAGGGGAGATCGAAGCGTGCACCGAGACCTGGGACGGCCCTCCGATCGAAGTGCGCGTCGGAAGCGACGCACTGTCGCTCGTGATCAGCCCCGGCAACTACTTCGCCCAAGAGCTCACACTCGAAGAGATCGCCACGGCGTTCTCCCTCACCAGCCCCACAGCCACCTGGGCCGATGTCAACCCGACCTTCCCCGCTCATCCGATCCAGCTGTTCACCCCGGGAGAGGACTCGGGAACGTTCGACTACTTCAACGAGGTGGTGTTTCCCGAGGCGTACGACGCCGACGAACCGTCCCCGATCCTCTCGTCGATCGCTCAGATAGTCGGCGAGGACGACAACCTGACGGTGAGCGGCGTCTCGGGCGATGGATGCACCGAAGGTGACCTCACCTCGAGCTGCGCCATCGGCTACTTCGGTTACGCGTACTACCAGGAGAACGCCGGTCGCCTCCAGGTCGTGTCCGTCGATGGCGTGGCCCCGAGTGCCGGCTCGGTGAACGACAACTCCTACCCGATCGCTCGTCCGCTGTACATGTACACCTCCGCCGCCGTCATCGCAGCGAAGCCCCAGGTCGCCGAGTTCATGGCCTACTACCTGAGCGTGGTCAACGACGTCATCGGCGTCGTCGGCTACTTCCCGGCCCCTGAGGACGCACTCCAGGAGGCGGCCGACAACATCAAGGAGGCGGCCGGCTGGTAGCCACGTCCGGCCCCGCCGCAGCAGACCCGGTTCGGCCGTTTGGCGGGCCGGGTCTCTGTCGGCATCGGCTCGAGGGAGAAGAGTGACCACGAAGGACAGAATGCGAGCCGACCGGTCCGGGACCGAGCTGCACCGAAGGAGGAAGCCCGGAGAGGCGGCCATCCGTGGGTTCTTCTTCGCGTGCGGCGCGCTCTCCATCGCGGTGACGCTCGGGATCCTCTACGAGCTCGGTTCCGAGTCGCTTCTCTTCTTCGCCGACGAGCGCGTCTCGGTCCTCGAGTTCTTCACCACGACCATGTGGCAGCCCCAGGCCGGGAGCTTCGGCATCTGGCCCTTGGTTCTCGGGACCCTCTACATCAGCATCATCGGAATGCTGGTCGCGGTCCCCGTGGGTCTGGCGTCCGCCGTATACCTGTCCGAGTACGCCAGCCGGCGCGTGCGCAACGTCTTGAAGCCCATCCTGGAGACGCTGGTCGGCATCCCGACCGTGGTCTTCGGGTTCTTCGCGCTCACTTTTGTCACCCCCATGCTCCGGGCCGTCTTCGGAACCAGCGTGGTGGGGTTCTTCAACGTCCTCTCGGCGGGAATCGTCGTCGGGCTGCTCATCGTCCCCCTGATCAGCTCCCTCGCCGAAGACGCCATGTCGGCGGTGCCCGACTCGCTGCGTCAAGCCGCCTACGCCATGGGCGCGTCCCGCCTCGAGGTGACCACGCGGGTCGTGGTGCCGGCGGCGCTCTCGGGCATAGCCGCCGGCGTGGTGATCGCCATGTCACGCGCAGTGGGCGAGACGATGGTGGTGACGCTGGCCGCCGGTGCGGCACCCCGGAACTTCCAGTTCGGCGCCGATCCTCTCTTCGGCTACGTCCTCAACCCGTTCCAGGGAGCCCAGGCCATGACCGGATACGTGGCGGTGACCGCATCCGGAGACCTCGCCTACAACACCATCGACTACAACTCGATATTCGCCATCGGGCTCACGCTGTTCCTCATGACGCTGGGGCTCAACTCGTTGAGCCGTCGGCTGGTGAAGCGGTTCCACCAGGAGTACCAGTGACGGTCGAAACCCCCCGCCGCGAGGACCGTGCTCTGTTTCCCACCGAGCAGGAGTACGACCAGCTGCTGCGTCGCCGCGCCTCCAAGTCGCGTTGGTTCCAGTTGGCCTGCCTGGTCTCACTCCTGGTGGCCGTCCTCGCCTTGGCAACCCTTCTCTACACCATCATCGACGACTCGTTCGGCCTGGTCGCCGTGGTCAACCAGCAGGAACCGGAAGACGTCGTGGCCGGGCTGGGACACGACCCCGAGGTGACGACGCTGGGTGACCTGGAGTACGACGAGTTGGTCGGTCTTCTCGCCACCAACGTGACCAGCGGCGTGGGGCGCAGACTGGAACGAGAGCAACGGTTCTACAGCGACCGACTGGTGTTCGAGTCACCCGAGGTCTGGAACGAGATCTGCGTTTCGGGTGAACCGCCCCCGGGGTGTGGTCGCGGCCCCCGGAGTCGGGACGACGTCAACGCCCTCGTCCTGGAAAGAGTCGTCCAGCCCGATGTCATCGCCTCCTATCCGCTCGTGCCCTCGCTCCTCGATCCGGCAGGGTTCGACGAAGAGATCAGACTCGGCTTCGAGTCGGGCCGCTTCGAGGGCTACCTGCCCGAACAGGCAAAGGTCGAGTGGCGGGCATGGTTCAACCCCACTTTTCTCCGGTCGGCGCAGAACGCCACTCCTGAGCTGGCCGGGATCCGGACGGCCATCCTCGGCTCGATCTGGCTCGTTGGCATAACGGTGGCCTTCGCGGTCCCGGTCGGTGTGGGCGCCGCCATCTACCTGGTGGAGTACGCCCGGCCAACCAGGCTCAACGGCTTCATCCAGACCAACATCAACAACCTGGCCGGTGTGCCCTCGATCATCTACGGGATGTTGGGCCTGGCCATCTTCGTCAGGCTCCTCGAGTCCTTGACCTCGGGCGCCCTCTTCACATCCGGCGTTTCCCCGTCCGAAAACGGGAGAACCGTCTTGTCCGCCGGTCTCACGCTCGGGTTGCTCGCCCTGCCGGTCGTCATCATCAGCGCACAGGAAGCTCTGAAGTCGGTTCCCGACTCGATTCGGAGCGGAGGTCTCGCCCTCGGTGCGACGAGGTGGCAGACCGTCCGCAGCCAGGTGCTCCCCGTCGCCCTGCCAGGCATCCTCACCGGCACCATTCTCGCGGTGGCGCGGGCGGTCGGGGAGACGGCGCCTCTCATCCTCGTTGGCGCCGCCAGCTTCATCACCTCGGATCCGACGGGCCTGTTCTCCAAGTTCACCGCCCTCCCCATCCAGATCTTCCAGTGGACCTCGCGCCCCCAGCCGGAGTTCCACAACATCGCAGCCGCGGCCAGCATCGCCCTGCTCGTGCTGTTGCTGGCCCTCAACGCCGCCGCGGTCTTGTTTCGCAACCGTTTCAGCAGGAGGGTGGAGTGACCAACGACATACCGACCCGGTCCGCGCTCGGAGGTGACCTTGCAGCAGCAGAGACCCGAAGCGTCGGACTGGGGAGCATCGATGGGAGGAGGCTGCTGGAGGCTCCGCCGGTGATCGAGACCAAGGCGATGAGCGTCTTCTACGGCGACTTCCTCGCCGTCCGTGACGTTTCCATCAGGTTCGAACGCAACGAGATAACTGCCCTCATCGGCCCTTCCGGGTGCGGCAAATCGACCGTCTTGAGGTCTTTGAACCGGATGAACGATCTCATTCCCACCGCCCGCACCGTGGGAGAGGTCCACTACCACGGGGAGAACATCTACGCCGACCACATCGATCCGGTGCGGGTCCGCCGCACCATCGGCATGGTGTTCCAGAAGCCGAATCCCTTCCCCAAATCGATCTTCCAGAACATCGCCTGGGGAGCCAAGGTCAACGGGTTCAGGGGATCCAAGTCCGACCTCGAGGACCTGGTCGAAGAGGCGCTCCGGTCGGCCGCCCTCTGGGACGAGGTCAAGGACAAGCTGTCGGCGAGCGGGTACTCGCTGTCGGGCGGTCAGCAGCAGCGGCTGTGCATTGCCCGGGCCATCGCCACCCAGCCCGATGTCATTCTCATGGACGAGCCCTGCTCCGCACTCGACCCCATCGCTACCAGGCGAATCGAGGAGCTGATGCTCGAACTCAAGGAGACCTACTCGATCGTCATCGTCACCCACAACATGCAGCAGGCTGCCCGGGTATCGGACAGGACCGCCTTCTTCAATGTGGAGATATCCGCGGCGGGACGGACGGGCCGGCTCGTGGAGTTCTCGCCAACCGATCAGCTCTTCACCACTCCGCGGGAGAAGGAGACCGAGGACTACATAACAGGGAGGTTCGGGTGACTCCCGATTCCAACGTTCACTTCCATGAAGAGCTCGCCGCACTGGAGCGTCGCGTGCTCGGCATGGCAGACAGGGCACACGAAATGGTGGGACTGGCCGTGACCGCGGCGACCGAGGGCGACCTGGAGCTCGCCGACCGGGTCGTTTCGATGGACGACGAGATCGACGCCACCTACCTCGGGGTCCACCATCAGTGGACCACCCTGATGGCTCGCCATCAGCCGCTGGGTTCCGACCTGCGGCGCATGGCCGCGTTGCTACAACTCAGCGCCACGTTCGAGCGCATGGGAGACCAGAGCGTCAACATCGCCAAGATCGCCCGGTTCAACGAGGGGCTCCCGCGCGTGGACCGCATCTGCGGGAAGATCGAGGAGATGGGGGACCTGGTCCGTCCCATGATCCGGGCTGCCCTCGACGCCTACATACGCCAGGACGTGGAGGAGGCGCGCCTGCTGCCCGCCATGGACGAGCCCGTCGACCGTCTCAACGCCTCGATGTACCAGGAGGTGGTGACGGTGGCGGGCGATCCCAGGATGCTGGAGTGGGCTACCAAGATGCTGATGGTTTCCCGCGCTCTGGAGAGACTCGGCGATCAGGCCGTCGACTTCGCCGAGCAGACGGTGTACCTGGTGACTGGTGAGCGTGCCGAGTTCGACGAAACCGGGATAATTGGATCAGATGGCTGATCTGCGCCCCTACCGGGTGCTGGTGGTCGAAGACGAGGTGGCCCTCGCCGATTCGATCAAGTACGCCCTGGAGGCGGAGGGTTTCGACGTGGTCACAGCCTCCACGGGCCCCGCGGGCATCGAAGCCGCCCGGTCGTTGGAGCCCGATGCGGTCCTCCTCGACCTGATGCTGCCGGGGATGTCCGGACTCGACGTCTGTCGCGAGATCAGGAACTTCAGCGACGCGGCGGTGATCATGGTCACTGCCAAGGACGCCGAGGCCGACAAGGTCGCCGGCCTCGAGCTCGGCGCCGACGACTACCTGACCAAGCCCTTCTCGATGCGGGAGCTGATCGCCAGGATCCGCTCCCACCTTCGTCGGCTCTCCCGGACCGGGCTGCTCGCCGATTCGAACGAGGTCCTGCGCGGTGGGCGCATCGAACTCGACATCGACGCCCATGTCGTCCGCGTCGAAGGCCAGCCCGTCGAGCTGACTCCCAAGGAGTTCGACCTCCTCGAGTCCCTGATGCGGCGCAAGAATCGGCTGGCGGAACGCCACGCGCTGATCTCGGAGGTCTGGGGACCCTCGTACTTCGGGGACACCAAGACACTGGACGTGCACGTGAAGCGGCTGCGGGAGAAGGTCGAAGCGGACCCGGCCCGGCCCCAGCAGCTCGTGACCGTTCGGGGCCTTGGCTACAAGTTCGTCGATGAGTGACTCGCCCGGCCGGACGTCGCTGGCCACCCGACTTCTCGTCACCGGGACCATCGTCGCCATGGCCCTGGTCTTGCTGATGACCGGCTTCGTCGATCGCTCCATCCGAGAGATCTGGCTGGAGGATCTCGACGAGAGGTTGGCCGGGATCGGTGCCGCAGTGGGTGCCGGTCTGTCGGAGGGCCACGAGCAGGCTCTGGTGTCCCAGGTCGCCGAGGCCACTGGAGCTCGGGTCACCCTCATTACAGCGGACGGCGACGTCGTGGCCGACTCTCACCAGGACGAGGCGGTCATGGAAAGTCACGCCGACCGTCCCGAGGTGATCGCCGCGCTGGGGGGTGTTCGTGGAGTGGACACGAGGTTGAGCCGTAGCTCGGGCTTCGCCCAGCGCTATGTGGCGCTGCCCGCAGTCAACGGTGTCGTGGTGAGGGTGTCGATGCCCGTTTCGGTGATCGAGGCCCAGCTGGCGGGGACGCGGCAGGCGGTCGCCATGGCGGGGGTCCTAGTGGCCGCCCTGGCCATCCTCCTTCTCGTGCTCTTCGCTCGTCGGATGGTCCGGCCCGTCGGGCGTCTCGCCGACCAGGCTCAGGCGATTGCAGGAGGCGACCTCGGCGTCGAGCCGGTGAGGTCGCAAGTGTCCGAGCTCGACCGGCTGGCCTTGTCGCTCGGCGCCATCGTCAGGGACCTCGGCGGAAGGATGGCCGAGGCCGAGCGTGCATCGGCGACGCTCGACGCGGTGCTGTCCGCCATGCCCCAGGGCACGCTTCTCTACGACGGTGCCGACCGGCTGGTCTACGCCAACGCCGCTGCCGGCGAGATCCTGGGGGCGGTGTCCGGCGATCTCGGGTCTCTGGCGCCGTTTCAGCTGCAAGAGGCGGTTCGGAATGCGCGCTCGCTCGGGGTGCAGACCAGGGAGTTGGATCATGGCCTGCCCACACGGCGTCTGCGCGCGGTGGTGACTCCGATCAGCCCCGAGGGGAGCGTGGTCCTGGTCCTCGCCGACGTCACCGAGCGAGCACGGCTCGACGCGATGCGACGCGACTTCGTGGCCAACGCCTCCCACGAACTGAAGACCCCCGTGGCCACCGCCATTGCCTCAGCCGAGGCTCTTCAGATCGCTCTGAGCAGGGGGGACCCCTCGGCGGAGCGTTTCGCCGCGCAGGTGGCGTCCGCGGCGGGACAACTGGAGCGTTTGGTGTCCGACCTGTTGGACCTGTCCCGACTCGAGCAGGAAGCTCCTGTGCTCGTCCCATTGAACTTGGGCTCGGTGGTCAGCGACGAGGTGGAACGGGCCCGTGCCCGCGTGGAGGACAACGGGTTGTCGCTCGAGGTGGATGCCGGCGAGGTGCAGATCGCAGCCGATGAGGGTGCCATCCGTGCGGCGGTGCGCAACCTGATCGACAATGCCGTCCGGCACACCGGTCGTGGTGGTGCCATCGATGTTCGGGTCACCGCGAGCGATGGGATGGCACTGCTCGAAGTGGCCGACACCGGAGAGGGGATCCCGACGGCCGACTTGCCCCGGATCTTCGAGAGGTTCTATCGAGTCGATTCGGCGCGGTCGCGGGAGACGGGCGGGACTGGCTTGGGCCTGGCCATCGTCCGCCACGTGGCCGAGTCCCACGGCGGCAAGGCGTCGGTGAAGAGCGAGTTGGGCGCCGGGTCGACCTTCACGGTCGAGTTGCCCCAACAAGCACATCTCCCCCATCCCTGATGGGGGAGGCGGTCGGCGGGCAGATGGCTTTTCACTCCTTCCCGCCACGGGGGACTATTCCCACCGCGCACTAGCCTGAGGGCGGCCCTTTTGCGGCTCCAACCATGCTCGAGAAAGTCACGCAGCCTTCCGACCTGTCTCAGCTCTCGCCAGACGAGCTCGCTCTGCTGTGCGAGGAGATCCGGGAGTTCATCCTGGAGAAGGTCTCCAAGACCGGGGGTCACCTCTCGCCCAACCTCGGCGTCGTCGAGCTCACCGTCGCCTTGCACCGATCCTTCGACTCCCCTCATGACCGTTTCATCTGGGACGTCGGGCACCAGGCGTACGTCCACAAGATCCTCACCGGACGGGCCGCAGGCTTCGACATGCTCCGTCACACCGGCGGCCTCTCGGGATATCCGAGCCGGGAAGAGTCCGTCCACGACTTCGTCGAGAACAGCCACGCTTCGACCTCGCTGAGCTACGCCCTCGGCCACGCCCTCGCCGGCTACCCGGGCTGGACGGTGGCGATCATCGGCGACGGGGCGTTCACGGGCGGGATGGCGTACGAGGCGCTGAACCACATCGCGGTGGCCCGACCCGAGCGACTGCTGATCGTCCTCAACGACAACGAACGGTCGTACGCGCCAACGGTCGGTGGCCTGGCGTCGCTCGCCAAGCTGGCTCACTACCGGATCGACCCTCGCTACGAGAAGGCGAAACGCGCCGTCGGCCGCATGCTCCGTGGGATCCCGTTGGTCGGGGAGACCGCCGACGAGCTGGCGAGTCGAGTCAAGGACGCCGTCAAGCAGATGCTGGAACCGGCCACCGTGTTCGACGCTCTCGGTCTCAAATACACCGGGGTCCTCGATGGTCACGACATCGGCCTGCTCGAGGAGACCTTCGCCCAGGCCAAAGAGTTCTCGGAACCTGTCGTGGTTCACGTCGTCACGCAGAAAGGGAACGGCTACCAGCCTGCCATCGAAGACGAGGAGGAGAAGCTCCACGGTGTCGGCTCCTTCGACATCGCCACCGGACGGGAGCTCAAGTCGGAGCTCAGGCTGACCGACGTCGCCAGCCGAGCGCTGGCCGAGGCGGCGGCATCCCGACCCGATCTGATCGCCATCTCGGCGGCGATGATCTCCACCGCCGGCCTCAAGGACATGGCCCACCGTTTCCCGGACCGTGTCATCGACACCGGTATCGCGGAACAACACGCAGTCACCCTTGCGGCGGGGATCGCCATGGCCGGCAAGAAGCCGGTGGTCGCCGTCTACTCCGCATTCCTGCAGCGGGCGTTCGACCAGATCATCGCCGACGTGGCCCTCCACGACCTGCCGGTCACCTTCCTCATCGACCGGGCGGGGATCACGGGTCCCGACGGCCCCTCTCACCACGGCGTCTTCGACCTCGCCTACCTGAGCCTCGTGCCGAACATGGTCATCGGGGCACCGGCCGACGCCTCCGAGCTGTGCGCCATGATCGAGACCGCCGTCGATCACGACGGGCCGATCGCCATCCGTTATCCGAAGAGCGGCGCGGCAGCAGTTCCTCCGCTCCCGGTGGAGCCCCTGGAGATAGGTGTCGCCGAGCTGTTGGCACCCGCCGGCGACGTGCTCTTGGTGGCCGCAGGGCGCATGGTGGAGATCGCCGAGAAGGCGGCTGCCGGTCTGGCGGCCCACGACGTCACCGCCGGCGTGGTCAACGCCCGCTGGGTGAAGCCGCTCGACCCGAGGATCGCGGAGTGGGCGGCAGAGGCCGACCACGTGATCACACTGGAGGACGGCGTGGTCTCCGGTGGGCTGGGCTCTGCCGTGATGGCCCTCTTGGCCTCCGCCGGTGAGACCAAGCCGGTGACCTGCATCGGCGTGCCCGACGCCTTCCTCCCCTTCGGGTCGGCATCCGACATCCTTGCTGTCGCGGGTATGGACGCCGAGTCGGTGGTGACTCGCGCTCTCGCGGTTCTCGCTCACTGAACCCCGCTTTTCGGCGTTTCCCACCCGTCCCTCCGATTAGGGTCGCTCCAGAGGCCCGCCGCCCGCGTGAGGGCAGGGCTGGAAGACAAACACGGAGGAAGTATGAAATCATCGAGAAAGCTGGCGGCTCTCGTAGCCGTCCTGGCCCTCGTCGCGGCGGCCTGTACCTCGGCAACCGACGGCACGACGACCACGGCGGGGAACGGGGATGGCGCCGGCTCGGTGCTGGCGGCTGTCAGGGATCGCGGTGAAGTGCGATGCGGCATCAACGTGACGGTGCCGGGCTTCGGATTCGTGGACGCCGACGGCGACAACATCGGGTTCGACATCGACTACTGCAGGGCAGTTGCCGCCGCGGTGTTCGACGATCCCGACGCTGTGGAATTCGTGCCGCTCGATGCTGGACAGCGGTTCTCCGCCCTGGCGTCGAACGAAATCGACGTCCTCATTCGCAACACCACCTGGACCTCGAGCCGCGACGGCGGTGAAGGCGCCACGTTCCTCACCACCACGTTCTACGACGGGCAGGGCATGATGGTTCGGTCGGGCGAGTTCGACTCCATCGACGACATGGCCGACACCACGATCTGTGTCCTCTCCGGAACCACCACCGAGCTCAATCTGGCGACTCGCTTTGCCGGGATGAACTACACCCCGCAGACCTTCGCCAACAACGAGCAGATCCAGCAGGCCTTCATCGAAGGTGCTTGCGACGGATGGACTTCCGACAAGTCACAGCTCGCCGCCATCCGCTCGGCTTGGCCGGAAGGCCCCGAGGCTCTGACGATCCTCGACGAGACCTTCTCCAAGGAGCCTCTCGGCCCGGCCGTTCGTGACGGCGACTCGCAGTGGGCGCAGATCGTCGACTGGGTCGTCATCTCCACGATCCTTGCCGAAGAGCTCGGAGTCACTTCGGACAACGTGGACAGTTTCGCCGATACCGACAACGCCGAGATCCGGCGCCTGCTCGGCCTCGAGATCGAGACCGATGACGGCACGAGGATCTTCGACGCCGGTCTGGGGCTGGACCCCGACTTCGCGGCTCAGGTGATCGCCGCTGTGGGCAACTACGGGGAGATCTTCGACCGCAACGTCGGTCCCGACACACCCCTCGGGTTGAGCCGGGGCGTCAACGCCCTGTGGACCGACGGCGGTCTCATGTACGCGCCTCCTCACCGGTAGGAGACAAATTCAGGGGGTGGCCTTCGGCCACCCCCTCCTTCTTGTCGTGGAGGGAGGAGAGTGACCAGCAGCGCTGCATCCGTGAGGCGCCCGCCGTTTTGGCGCGACCTGCGGACGCTGCGAATCGTCGCGCAGCTGGTTGCGGTCGCAGCGACCGCTTTGCTTGCTTACGTCGTCTGGTTCAACCTCGTCAACAATCTGAGGGCGGCCGGGATCGCAACCGACTTCGGCTCTCTGAATCAGCCGCTCGGTGTCGACATCCCGGGCTCAAACGTCGGGCCGGGGGCACCGGTCTGGCGGGGCCTCCTCGTGGGGGTCAAGAACACACTCGCCCTCGTCGTGGTGGGCATTCCCCTCCTCACCGTCCTGGGAGTCGTCATCGGCGTGGGGAGGCTCTCCACCAACTGGCTTGTCGCCAAGATCTGCACCGTCTACGTGGAGATCATCCGCAACCTTCCCCCGCTGCTCCTCATCTATTTCATGTACAACGCGGTGCTGCTGCAGCTGCCGCCCTTCCAGGACTCTCTCACTGCCGGTGGCTGGGTGGTGGTGAACAATCGCTTCATAGCTGTCACGGGCTTCACCAACCAGGAGCGCTACATGCTGTTCTGGTGGGCGGTTGGAGCCGCCGTGGTTGCCGGGATCATCGTCGCCGCCTGGCGCACCAGGCGATGGGAGGCGACTGGACAACCCCACCACCGGCTGTGGTGGTTCCTCGGCATCGTCCTCAGCGTGGGGCTCATCGCCTGGTTTGCCCTTGGTGGGCCCGTCAGGTTGAGCCAGCCGATGCTGGAGGGGAGGGTCGTCACCGGCGGTTTCATGGGCTTCTCGTCCTACTTTGCGGTGCTGATCGCCCTTTCCATGTACACCGCTTCGCATGTGGCCGAGATCACCCGCGGCTCGATCCTCGCCGTACCCAAGGGCCAGACCGAGGCGTCCAACTCTCTGGCGTTGACAGGGTTCCAGCGTCTTCGCCACATAACCCTGCCCCAGGCGATGCGGATCGCGGTCCCGCCGATCATCAGCCAGTACCTCAACTTCACCAAGAACACCTCACTGGCCACGGCGGTCGGCTACGCCGAGCTGACTCATGTCACCTTCCAGGCCATCGGTAACGGTCGGCCGGCACCTCAGTTGGTCACGGTTCTCATGCTGGCCTACCTGTCCATGTCCCTGCTCATCTCGCTCATCGTCAACTTGGCCAACCGAAGACTCCGATACCCCACATGACCGACACCGTCACAATCGAGGCCAGCGCGCCCCCGCCCACCAGGCTCAGTCCGGGCCAGTGGATGCGCAAGCGCCTGTTCAACAACTGGTACAACAGTCTGCTCACCGTCGTCCTCGGAGCCGGCGCCCTCTTTGCGGTAGTCAGCGTCGTGAGGGGTCTCTTCTCGTTCGACTACAAGATCCTGAGAGACAACCTGAGGTTGTTCATGGTGGGCACCTTCCCCCGGGACCAGCTCTGGAGACCGTGGGTGGCGGGATTCCTCCTCGCTCTCGCCATCGGTCTGGCCGCCGGGGCCGCCTACGCATCGGCACGAGACCGCGCCGCCGAAGCGGGCATGCCCTTCACGCAGACGACCTTCCGAGACATCCTTCGCCGCTTCTGGCCCTTCCTCCTACTGCTGGTGGTCATCCTGTCGCTGACCTCCACGCCGCTGCCGGGCATTCTCACCGTCGGCACCCTGGCAGTGGGATACGGCGCCTACTCGGGAGGGCGAGCCCTTCCGCGAGCAGCACGTCGGTGGGTTGGGTTGGTCGTCCTGCTGCTCGGCCTCGGCGCCTACCTGGCTTTGGCTGCCTTCGGAGGCGTGGGCTGGTCCAACTGGGGAGGTCTCCACCTCAACGTGTTCCTCACCGTGGCGGGCATTCTCTTCGCGTTCCCGCTCGGGCTGCTCCTGGCACTCGGCCGACGTTCGACTCTGCCCGCGATCAGGGTCCTCTCCGTTGGTTACATCGAGCTGGTCCGCGGCGTGCCCCTGATAACCATCCTCCTGTTCGCATACTTCGCCATTGGCTTCATCCTTCCCGCAACTCTCCGGCCCTCCGTGGTCAGTCGAATGCTGATCGCCATCACCCTCTTCGAGGCGGCGTATATCGCCGAGGTGGTGCGCGGCGGATTGGCGGCTGTCCCGAGCGGCCAGCGGGAGGCTTCCCAGGCGCTGGGCATGCCGACCTGGAAGACGATGCGGTTCATCATCCTCCCCCAGGCGCTGCGGGCGACCATTCCCGCCATGGTTGGGCAGTTCATCTCGCTGTGGAAGGACACGACATTGGTGGCGGTGCTCGGCGTCCTCGACGTGCTTCGTGTGGCCTTCGCGGTCAATATCCAGGGCGAGTTCCTGGGCCAGGGCCTGTTCGCCCTCACCTTGCCGTTTGCCGCCCTCATCTTCTGGGTCGGCTCGTACACGATGTCCAGGGAAGCCCGCAGACTCGAGAAGCGACTGGGAGTTGGTGAAAGATGACGACAGAGCTGGGCGCCGGTTACTCCGACGCCACCGTTTCCAAGGGAGAGCCGATCATCGAGTTGATCGGGGTGGACAAGTTCTTCGGCGACTTCCAGGCGCTGAAAGACATCAACCTCAAGGTGGGCCGCCAGGAGGTGGTCGTGGTGATCGGGCCGTCGGGTTCCGGCAAATCCACCATGATCCGCTGCATCAACCGCCTCGAGACCCATGATCGGGGCCAGATCATCGTCGACGGGATCGAGCTCACTGACGACGTCAAGTCGATCCAGGAGATCCGCCGGGAGACCGGGATGGTCTTCCAGCAGTTCAACCTGTTCCCTCACCTCACCGTGCTCGACAACATCACCCTCGCCCCGCGTCAGGTGCGCCGGCAGTCCAAGGCCGAGGCGGAATCGACGGCCATGCAGCTCCTCGAGCGGGTCGGGATCCCGGAGCAGGCGAGGAAGTATCCGGGGCAGCTGTCGGGCGGCCAGCAGCAGCGCGTGGCCATCGCCCGGTCGCTGGCCATGCAGCCCAAGGTGATGATGTTCGACGAGCCGACATCGGCGCTTGACCCCGAGATGATCAAGGAGGTCCTCGACGCCATGGTGGAGCTCGCCAAGGGGGGCATGACGATGATCGTCGTCACCCACGAGATGGGTTTCGCCCGCAACGTCGCCGACCGGGTCGTGTTCATGGCCCAGGGCCAGATCGTCGAAGTGGGGACGCCGGAGCACTTCTTCACCGATCCACGCGAAGACCGCACGAAGCTCTTCCTAAGCCAGATCCTGTAGTTCTGCGGCTTCGCCGCGCCCCCTCCCGGCTTCGCCGTACTCCCCCATGCGTTCGCACGGGGGAGAAATCCTCATGGACCGGTCTATGGCCGCAAGGCCGATAGCCTGACGGAATCCGTGTCCCGCAGGTTCGTCTTCCTTGGTCTGGTGCTGGTCTTGGGCAGCCTCCTCGGTGGTGGTGCCTTCGCCTGGTGGTCGGTGTCGGGCTCGACACCCACTACGACGCTGCCCGTGGCGTTGCCGTCCACCACCGCGACGAGCACGACTACGACCTCCACCACCAGCACGACGTTGCCTCCCACGACGACGACAACCCTGCCCCCCAAAGGCTCGCTCCTCATTCATGGCACGGGAGACGTCGCCGTCGACCCCGATTACATCCCCGTGTTTCGGAGGGAGGGCTGGGACCATGCCTGGACGGGCCTCGAAGGCATTTTCATCGACGACGACCTCACGGTGATCAACCTCGAATGCACCCCGTCGGACCTGGGGAGACCACTGCCCAAGGCCTTCACCTTCAGGTGCCCCACCGAAGCGCTGCCGTCGATCCGGGCCAACGGGATCGAGGTCGCCAACATGGCCAACAACCACTCCGGTGACTTCGGGCGGGAGGCTCTGGTCGACGGTCGCGCCCAGCTGATCGCCGCCGGGATCGCTCCGGTCGGTGCGGGAAAGGACTACGACGAGGCCGGAGAGGCGGCCTTCTTCGAGATCAACGGGTGGAAGGTTGCCGTGCTCGGTTTCGGGGGAGTCGTGCCCAACGACGGCTGGCTCGCCACCGCTGAGCGCCCCGGGATGCGGCACGGGAAGGACACCCAAGGCATGGTGGCAGCAGTCCGAGCGGCGAAGGAGGCGGGAGCCGAGATCGTGGTCGTCAGCATCCACTGGGGCCGGGAGTTGGACACCACTCCCCGGGCCGACGACATCTCCAACGCCAAAGCGATGATCGACGCCGGCGCCGACATCATCTTCGGGCATCACCAGCACCGCCTCAACCCGATGGAGATGGTGGACGGCGCCGCCGTGTTCTGGGGACTGGGCAACTTCGTCTGGCCCCACAACTCGACCGCCAGCGCCACCACCGCGGTGGCCCGGGTCGTGGTCAATCCGGATGGGACGTTGGAGGCTTGCATGATCCCCGCCTTCATCGCCACCCACGGGCGACCGGTGCTCATCGAGGAGCCATCATGCGGTGTGACCGCCCCACCTGTCGACGTTCCCGGAGCGGAGGGCTGACTTGAAGGATCGCCCCGGTCCGGTGATCGCCGTGATCCTGGGGGGCACCTTGTTGGGTGTCGTTGCCTTCTTCGGCTTCGGGTTCGACGGGGACACGGAGCCCCTCGCCGGGTCGCCCACCACCGTCGTTCCGACCACGAGCATCGTGCCGGACCCTCCGGTCACCGGGGAGACCAGCACCACGACCGTCCCGGCTTCGACCACCACGACCCTGCCCCTGCGCCAGGCCAATGACGTGCCGGCGTGGACCGTGGGCCGGCCCTGGGGCTCGGTCCCCGGCGTGACCATGTTCCGGGGGAACCCGACCCGGACCTTTCACGGGGCAGGCACTGTGCCCGACAGTCCGACCGTGGCATGGACCTACCCGCAGTCGGCGATGTGCGGGACTTCCAGCGTGGGTGGGGAGTCGACCACCTGGTGTGGGATGGGGTGGACGGGCCAGCCGGCCGTCTACGAGCGGGCGGACGGGGTCACAGAGATCATCTTCGGCGCCTACGACAAGGCGGTGCATTTCGTCAACGCCGCCGACGGCACCGACCTGCGCCCGCGGTTCCCCACCGGCGACATCATCAAGGGGAGCGTCACCCTCGACCCCGACGGCTACCCGCTCCTCTACTTCGGGTCCCGGGACAACAAGCTCCGGATCCTGGCGCTGGACCGGGAGGAGCCAGTGGAGCTCTGGGCGCTCGACGCCAACGAAGTGGCTGGCGTCTGGAACAACGACTGGGACGGCAACCCCGTGATCGTCGACGACATCATGTACGAGGGTGGGGAGAACGGTTGGTTCTTCGCCTACGAGCTCAATCGGGCGTACGACGCCAACGGCAATGTCACCGTGGAACCGCGACGCCTGATCGCCATGCCGGGCTACAACGACGAGCTCATCTCCAGGTCCGGGCGCAACGTGTCCATCGAGTCTTCTGTGGCCGTGTTCGGGCAGCGCGTCTACTTCGCCAACTCGGGGGGCCGTGTGGTCGGCCTCGACGTGTCCGACGTCCGAAACGGGAATGCCCCGATCGTGTTCGACTACTTCGCCGGGGGCGACATCGACGCCACTCCGGTCGTGGACGCGGACGGCTACCTGTACGTGTCCACCGAGTACGAGCCTTCCTTGGGGCGGCCGGCAAACCTGCAGCGAAGCAAGGAGGTGGGTCAGCTGATCAAGCTCGACCCCAATGCGGAGGGCGACCCCAGAATCTGGGGGATCGACCTCACCCAGGCCGGTGCCGACACCGGCATCTGGGCCACGCCGGCGTTGTACGAGGGTCACCTCTATGTGCCGACCCACCACGGCGAGCTCCTCGCCGTGAACACCGACACGGGTGAGATCGTGTGGACCGACCAAGTGGCCTGGCACACGTGGACCTCGCCTCTCATCGTCGAGGGAACCTTGATCCAGGCGACATGTTCCGGGGAGATTCGCGCCTACTCGCTCGACGATCCTGCGAGCCCATCTCTCCTCTGGACCACGAGTTGGGGTGAGTCCTGTCTCGAAGCGACCCCGGTTGCTTGGGGAGGCACGATCTACATCGGCTCCCGGGACGGCTTCTTCCGGGCATTGCGGTGAGATCGAGAGCGATTTTCATACGATGAGACGTCCCGTGAGTCGCTTTCTGGTTCTCCTCTTGGTCCTGGCCGCGTGCGGCGGCGACGCCGACCCCACGACCACCACCTCCACGGCTCCGCCTGAGACCACCACGACGCAGGCTCCGACGACCACCGCGGGCGACCTCCGGACCTGCCCGTCGGCGCCCTACCGGCTCGACTTCGTGCCCATCACCGTGGGCTCGGACGAAATCGACCCGACCGAGGTGGAGCCTGACGTCTGGACATCGGTCGGGGGTACCCACACCACCTTCTACGGTCGCAACGACGGGACCATCGCCATCGCGTTGATCCGCGGGACCCTGCCTGCCCGGGATTGGCCTGGGGAGAAGGGCGAGGTGTTCGTCGACGGCACTCGTGCCGCCGTCGGTCCCCACCCTGACGGGACATGGGTCATGGGCTGGTACCACGAGCCGGCCGAGCGGTGCGACCTGTACACGATGGTCTTCTACCCCCCGTGGGCCCCGTCGGAGGTGGAACAGGTCATCGAGGCCATGGCCCGCATCCCGGGCTGAGCGCCTTCTGGCTCGCTTCGCTCGCGCCCCCTCCCGGCCTTTCCTGGCTCGCTTCGCTCGCGCCCCCTCCCGGCTCCGCCGTACTCCCCCGTTTCGCT
>CAYLYQ010000026.1:7605-26192 GCA_964388105.1 uncultured Acidimicrobiaceae bacterium | reverse complement strand
GCACCGACACCGTGGAGCTGGAGCGGAAGCCACACCGACAGGCCCCGGAACGGGCGGCTCAGCTCCGGGCCCAGCGAGGCGATGTCTCGAAGGCCCATGTGCTGGTCCTCGTCCCGCAGGTAGGCGCCCCGCCCGAGGTGGGCGTCGACCAGGTGCGACTCCTCCTTTACCAAGAGAGTGCCGACCCCGAACGGGATCGATAGCCCCTTGTGGGGGTCGACGGCTATCGAGTCGGCGCGGTGGATGCCGTCCAGGGCCTTCTTGCCCCGGTCGGTGAGCACGAAGAAGCCACCGTATGCGCCGTCGACGTGGAGCCACAGCCCTTCCACCTCGGCGACGTCCGCCACGGCGTGGAGGTCGTCCACCGTCCCGGTGTCGGTCGTCCCCGCCGACGCCACCACCAGGAACGGCTTCTCCCCGGCGGCACGATCGGCAGCGATCTTCGCCCTGAGGTCGGCCGGGTCCATTCGGAGGTGGTCGTCGACGTCGACCGGCACGATCTGGTCGGTGCGAAATCCGGCGAGGCGCGCCGCTTTGGCCACGGAGTGGTGGGTGTGGCGGGTGACATAAAGGCGCCCCCTGGTGAAGTCGTCGCCGAGCTTGGTCGTCCGGGCAGTGACGATCGCGGTGAAGTTCGCCGTCGACCCGCCGGACAGCAGGATCCCGGTTGCGTTGGGACCCAGGTCGAAGATGGAGGAGATCCACTCGGTCACCCCGTGCTCGATGGCGGAGAAACCAGGGGCAGCGCCGGCGATCCCCGTGTAGCGGTTGAGCCCGGCCGCCAGGAAGTCGCCGAGGGCCGCGGTGAACAGCCCGGCGTTGGGGATGTAGGAGAGATGCCCTCCGGAGGGGTGGAGGATCCCGCCTTGTCCGGCGGCGTCGATGTCGGCGAGCACCTCGTCGGGGGCGCGGCCCGACTCCGCGGGGGGCCGGCGCAGACGGTCCAATGTCGCCTGGTCGATTTCCTCTGCCGAGGCGTCCATGTCACCGGCCCGGTCGAGCCATTCGTCGAGGTAGCCGGCGACAAGCCGGGTCAACGCCTCCCTGGTGGCCCGGTCGGGCTCGAGGTGATCGGTCATCGGGCGCCAAGCTAATCACACCGTGGCGCCATCGCGTTCTACGATCTTCGGCACCCGAACTTCAGGAGACAGGTGGACTACGACCGCGTCCGACTCCTCTGGCCCGACCATCTGGGACTGGCTCGAGGCAAGTACCTACCAAGGGAGAAAGCAGAGCGTGGCACTGCCCACTGCATCTCTCTCTTCACTCTCGGCTTCGACCGGGAGATGACCCCGCACGACGGTGGAATGATGTGGGAGGGGCTTCCCGACTGCGACGCGATCTACGACCCCGACAAGGTCCGTCCCGGGTGGGAGAAGAACACGGGAGTGGTGGTGCCGGACATCACCCGCCAGGGGGTTCCGGTACCGCTGGCCCCGCGCAACGTGCTGGCCGACCTCGTGGAGCGGTGGAAGGCGCACGGCATGCACCCGATGATCGGCATCGAGCTGGAGGGCTACCTCTTCGAGCCGGACGGCACGGGCGGATGGAAGCCGATCGACACTCCAGGGGCTTATGTCTACGGCACCGGTTCCGCCGTCGACCCCACCGGGACGATCGACGACATCATGGAGACCGCTCGGTCGGCGAACCTGCCGCTCGACTCGGTGAACAGCGAGTACGACAACGGCCAGTTCGAGCTCACCCTGGCGTACAACGACGCCATGGAGGCCGCCGACCAGACCTTCCTCTTCAAGGTCATGGCGCGCGAGGTGGCTGCGCGCCACGGCGTCCTTCTCTCCTACCTCGGCAAGCCGATCAACGGCCGGGGAGGCTCCGGGTTCCATGTCAACATGTCGATCGCCGACGACGCCGGGAACAACCTCTTCGCCGACGAGTCCGCCGAGGACGGGATCAGCGAATTGGCCAAGGCGGTGACGGCCGGTCTCCTCCACCACCACGTGGGGATGACCGCCCTCATGGCGCCCACCGTCAACGCCTACAAGCGGCTCCAGCCCGGCTCCCTCTGCGGCTACTGGGCCAACTGGGGTTACGACCACCGCGGCGTGACGGTCCGGATACCGCCGGCGCGGGGACGCGGGACTCGCATCGAGCACCGGGTTGGTGACGGCTCAGTGACGCCCCACCAGGGGATCGCCGCGGTTCTCGCCGCCGGTCTCCTCGGGTACGAGAAGGGCTACCCGCTGCCTGAGGTGGAGACGCTGGACTGCATCGAGAACGCGTCGACCGACGTGGTCGTGCCCGACTCCCTGGAGAACGCACTAAACGCGCTCGAGGCCGACACGGACCTCGTCGAAGCGTTCAGCCCGGCATACGTGGACGGCTTCCTGACGGTGAAGAGGGCCGAGTGGGACCGCTACAAGAAGTGGGTCACCGACTGGGAGCTCAACGAGTACATGCCGTTCCTGTGATGGAGGGCTTCTTCTTCCCCAGGACTCCGACCGGCAAGTCGTCGATCGTCCCCGCGCCACCCTGGCACTACTCGGGCGAGATGATCACGGTCGAGTACCGCACGCATCCGGATCGGGTGGCCTCGCTCCTGCCGGAGGGAGCGACCCTCGCCGAGGAGGATCCCGGGGCGGTCGCCCTGATCTGGGCCGACTGGCAGAGCTGCGGCGCCGACTTCGCCGAGCTCACCGACCCCTACCGCAGCCAGTACAAGGAGTGCTTCGCCGTCATCCGGTGTCGTTGGGACGGCCGGGAATGGTCGCGCAGCCCGTTCATCTGGGTGGACAAGGACTTCGCCCTGGTGCGCGGGTACCACCAGGGTTACCCGAAGAAGATGGGCGACATCTGGATGACCCGTCCCGTCACGGTGGGCAAGGCCGGCCCGCGGATTGAGGAGGGTGGCAGGTTCGGCGCCACGTTGAGCGTGTCGGGGAGACGCATCGCCGAGGCCGTGGTCACCCTCACCGAGCCGGCGTCCTCGCCGGGTTTCGTCAACGCGCACCCCATGCTCCACGACCGGCGCTGGCCGGCGATCGAGTCGGACGGGTCGATGTCGGTCGACGAGTTGGTGACGATGCGCGGATACGACGGCGAGATCGCCGACGTCTGGTCGGGGGACGCCGAGCTGAGCCTCTTCGACTCGCCGTGGGACGAGCTCGCCTACCTGGAGCCGCTGGAGACCATCGGCGGCTTCTATCACCGGGTCGGCGTGTCGTGGCGAGCGGGGGAGACCCTCAGGCCGTAGTGCCGTCGGCGACCTGAAGCGTCTTCAGATCGGAGTGGAAGTCGAGGGCGTAGTCGCCTCCCTCGCGGCCGATCCCCGAGATGCCCATGCCGCCGAACGGGGCGGTGAGGTCCCGGACCAGGAAGGTGTTGACCCACACGGTCCCGGCGCGGATCGCCGATCCCACGCGCTGCGCCCGCTCCTCCGAGCCGGTGTAGACGATGGCCGACAACCCATAGCGCGTGGAGTTGGCCAGCTCGATGGCCTCGGCCTCGTCCCGGAAGGTCTGGAAGGTGAGCACCGGGCCGAACACCTCCCGCTGCACGATCTCGGCGAGATTGTCCTTCGGCTCGACGAGGGTGGGCAGGTACCAGAGACCGTCGTCCTTCCAGCGCTCGCCGCCACGCACGATGCGGTCCCCGGCGCTCCGAGCGCGCTCGACGAAACCCTCGACGCGCTTGAGGTGCTCAGGGTGGATGAGCGGGGCCACCGTGGTCGAGGGGCTGCGGCTGTCACCGAGGACGTGTGAGTCGGTGTGACGCTGGAACAGGTCGAGGAAGTCGGCAGCGACGGTTTCCTCGACCAGCATCCGTGTCCCCGCGAGACACACCTGCCCGGCATCGTCGTACTGGCCGGCCGCCTTCTTGGCGGCGGCGTCCAGATCGGCGTCGGCGAACACCACCAGCGGGCCTTTGCCGCCCAACTCGGCGGTGAACGGCACCAGGTTGAGCGAGGCCGATTCGCCCACCAGGCGCCCGGTCTCGGGCGAACCGGTCAGCGAGACCCGTCGCACCCGTCGATCCTTGACCAGGGCCGCCCCGACCTCCTCGCCGATGCCCTGGACGATGTTGAGCACACCCGGGGGCATTCCCGCCTCGGCGGCCAGGTCGGCGAGCAAGGAAGCGCTCAGCGGCGACCACTCGGCAGGTTTGAGGATCACGGTGTTGCCGGCCGCGAGGGCAGGGGCGATCTTCCAGGTGGACAGGATCCACGGTGCGTTCCAGGGGGTGATGATCACTGCCGGCCCGGCGGGCATCCGTTGCACACGGTTACGGGTGCCCTTCGAGGACCAAACCCGCTCGGTGTGCTCGGCTGCGAGGTCGGCATAGTTCCTGAAGTTCTCGGCGCCGCGGTGGATGACCCGGGCCTCCAAGCTCTCCAGGAGCATCGCCATGTCGACGCACTCCACGATGGCCAAGTCGGGAATGTTGTCGTCGATCAGGTCCGCGAGGCTGTGGAGGACTTCGGCCCGGCCGGAAGGCCCCATGGCGGCCCATCCGGGGAACGCTTCGACGGCGGCACTGACGGCCAGGTCGGCGGTGAGGGCGTCTCCGCGGGCGACATCGGCGAGTTTCCAGTCCCAGTCGAGGGGCGAACGAACCTCGAAGGTGGAATCGGATGCGACCCGCTTCCCTCCGATGAAATGGTCGGGGGAAACGGCGACCGACGAAATCTCGACGCGCTGTGAGGCCACGGGGCAGTCAGGTTATACCCGGGGCAGTAGGCTGGCCGCCCAGCGACCAAGAGCCATTGACGACGAGATGAGGAGTGAGTCATGGGTGAGATCGTCGGGGCCGGGCTGATCAGCCACGCCCCCACCGTCATGCTTCCCGAGGAGATCCGGTACGACATCAACGAGGGCAAGGAGATCAGCCTGGTACCGGGATTGATGCGCCTCAAGGACGAGGTCTTCTCGGAGCTGAAGCCCGACACCATCGTCATCGTCGACTCCCACTGGTTCACAACGGTGGAGCACGTGCTCAGCGCCCATCCCCATCGCAGCGGGAAGATGACGTCGTCCGAGCTGCCCCGTGGCATGTCGGCAGTCCCATACGACTACGACGGAGACCCCGAACTGGCTCGCCTGGCCGCCGATCTGGGCAAGGAGCTGGGCACGCCGACGCACGCCAGCGACGACGAGTACCTCCCGGTCTACTACGCAACCGTCAACCTCCTCCACTACTTGCACACCGACGAGAAGGTTGTCTCGGTGTCGGTGGTCCAGACCGGCGAGACCGACGACTTCATGACCATGGGCGAAGCCATCGGCGAGGCTGTCCGCCGGCTCGACCGGCGGGTGGTGGTGCTGGCGTCGGGCGGCATGAGCCACACCTTCTGGCCGCTGAAGCAACTGCCCAAGCACGAGGCGTCGGACCCGGTCCACATCTTCAGCCCCGAGGCGCGTGCCGCCGACGAGGAGCGCCTGGAGTGGATGCGCCAGGGCGACCACCGGCGCATCGTGGAGACGATGGACGACTACATGGAGGTCAACCCGGAGGGGGCCTTCGGCCACTACCTGATGATGCTGGGCTCCATCGGCGGCGCCGACTGTGTTGCTCGTGGGGAGCTGTTCTCCGACTACGAGAACGCCACCGGAACCGGGCAGGTACATGTGTGGTTTGATCGACCCGCCGGGGGATGGACCGGCTGAGGTCACGCAGCGTGCCAGAATCTCACTGTGCGCAATAGAGAGCTCACGGAGCGACTGGGGCGTCTCGCCGACGCCCTGGAGGGCGTCGATCTTCGAGGTGCCCAACTCGGGGCGGACGCTGCCATCGCCGACGAGCGCGATCGCCTGGCCGGCACGGTTCGCAACTACCTGATCCCTCGCACCACCAACCCCGACGCGCCGCTGATGGTGGTGTTCGCCGGACCGACGGGGGCCGGCAAG
Organism: uncultured Acidimicrobiaceae bacterium; assembly: GCA_964388105.1. GTDB lineage: Bacteria > Actinomycetota > Acidimicrobiia > Spongiisociales > ZC4RG35 > ZC4RG35. The sequence continues at coordinate 20,328 of CAYLYQ010000026.1, read as the reverse complement.
TCGACCCTGGTCAACTCGGTGTCCGGGCTCCATCTGACCGTGGCCGGGGCGGTGCGACCGACCACATCCCTACCTCTGGTGCTCGCAGGCTCGTCCGAGGACGCGACTCGAGTCGCGGCGGGCTCGGGAGCCCAGGTGGTGGTGGGGGCGGCGCCGATCCTCGAGCACATGACCTTCGTGGACACGCCGGACATCGATTCGACATCGACGGGCCATCGGGTGATTGCCGAGTCGTTCATCGACCGTGCCGACATCGTGGTGTTCGTCGTCTCGGCCAGCCGTTACGCCGACGGCGTTCCCTGGGAAGTGCTGCGTCGCGCGATGTCCCGAGGCGCTGCGGTCGTCCCGGTCGTCAACCGGCTCGGTCCCGGGGGATCGGGAGTCATGACCGACTACGGCAATCGACTCAAGGAAGCCGGCCTCGATCAGGCACCGGTTCGGGTCCCCGAGCACCATCTCGAGCCGGGAGCGCAGAAGGTGCCCGCGCTCGCGGTCAGGGAGCTGCAACGACGGCTCTTCAAGGTCGCCAAGGCCCAGCGCGCCTACCAGGCCGCGGTGCTGGCGAGAGTCCTCAACGGCACCACGCTGCAGGCCGCCGAACTGGCCGATCGGGTCGATGGACTCCGCTCCAATCTGGACGACGTGGCCCGGGCCATAGCCAAGGGCATGTCCAAGCCCCCCGCGATCCACCCCGACCCAGCCAGGACCTGGGCCGCCGGGCCCCCCTCGACGCGTCGTTTGCCGGCATGGATCTCCCGGCTCATTTCCGGCGGCGATCAGGCAGCATGGAACGAACGAGTCCATGACGCGCTGGCGGCGGAGCTCGAGAGCCGTCTCCGCTCCGATCTGGCCGGGTACGGCGCCCTCGTTTTCGACGGGGGTCCCAGGCTCTCCGACTTCGCTTCGCGCGCGCCGGCGATGCTCGCCGGGGTCGTCGACTCCTGGGTTCGCTACGTCGGCCGGGTGGCCGAGGCGGCGGGAGAGCGGGGCCCGGAGGCCCTCATCTCCTCCATCCTCCACGGCGGCCCTGACACCCCGGACGCCGAGGAACGGGTGGTACAGGGACGGCAGGACCTCGAGGGCCGCCTCGAGGTGGTTTGGCAGCACTTCGGCAGCCTCCTCGTCGAGGCATGGTGGGCGACCGCCGGTGATCCGGATCCGGGAGACCTTCGTCGCCTCGCCGCCGATGTCGCCGCCGCACACGACTTCGCCGATGCATGAGGCCCTAACCGGGCTCGCGGACACGGCTGACCTGGCGCTCTCCGCCGTCCGTGCCGTGATCGGGGAGGAGGGCCTCGAACCGACCGCTCGCCTCATCGCCGACGCCCGGACCCGCCTCGACTATCCGGAGGATGTCGTCGTGGCCGCCCTCATCGGCGGGACCGGATCGGGCAAGTCGAGCCTCTTCAACGCCATCGTCGGTTACGAGGCGACCCCGGTGGGGGAGCTCAGGCCCACGACCTCGGAGCCGATGGCGGCGGTGCCGGAGCGACTGTCCGGCGCCCTGGACGACTACCTGGACACGATGGGGGTGACGACGCGAGTCGTTCACTCTGCACCCCACCTCTGCCTGATCGACCTCCCCGACACCGACTCGGTCGTGCTGCAGCACCGTCACCGGGTCGAGGTGGTGCTCCCGCGCATCGATGTCGCCGTGTGGGTGGTCGACCCGGAGAAGTACCGCGACGCCGCCCTTCACATGAGGTACTTGCGGCCTCTCGCCGATTACTCCCGCCAGTTCGTCTTCGTCCTCAACCAGGTCGACCGTCTCGCCCCGTCGGATCTCGAAGCCGTCACGGCCGACCTGAGAGAGGCGCTCGCCGAGGACGGGATATCCGAGCCCACCATCGTCACGACGGCCGTTCCGCCCGATGTGCCGCCCACCGGTGTGGGGGACCTGATCGATGCCCTTCGGCACCTCGGTGCGCGTCGGGAGACGCTCTACGGCAAGCTCGTATCCGACTTCGGCCGGGCCGCGAACGACATGGAGCGAATGGTCGGCCGGCCGTTGGGTTACCGCGACCTGCTGGCGCAGACCGTGGATGAGGCCGCGGGCCTCGTTCTGGCGTCCGACCGGCACCAGGCAACCGCCGCGCTCGGTCGCTTCTGTGACGACATCGCCGCCCGGGTGGGCGGCCAGCCGGAGGGGGAGATACGGGCATTCGCCGCGTCCATTCCCAGCATGGTCGACGCAGCGGTGGCGGAACTGGTCCCGCGCCTCCGTGCTTCACGCTGGTCGCGAGCTGAGCCCGATGACACCATGCGAATCGGCGAAGCCAGACGGAGGATCGAAGTCATGCTGGCCCCGGTGACCGGGCTGGTGACGGCCCGGGCCCGGGCCCTCGCCCTCGTGGCGGAGCTGGCGGTGGGAGCGGCCCGCCTCGAGCTCTTGGCCAGGGGAGCACAGGGGCGCGCCATCGTCGCTGGTTAACCTCGCCGGTCATGATCGATCCGTTCGACACGCTGGCGGAAAACCCCTGGCTGGCCCCGGTGATCAGATCGGTCGTGGTCGTATTGCTGGCATTTCTGGCCGGCTTTCTAGTGACCCGGCTGGGTGCTCGCTTCATCACGCGGGTCCGGGGAAAGAACCCGCGTAACGCCCCGAGGGCCACCACCTGGTGGCTGGTCATGAAGCGTGTGATCAACATCGTCATCGTCCTGGTCGCCGGCTTGGAGCTCTTCCACATCTGGGGACTGAGCCTGACGCCGTTCGTCGCGGTGGGCGCTGCGGTCGGTGCGGGTGTCGGCTTCGGTGCCCAGAACCTGGTTCGCGACCTCATCGCGGGGATCGTGATCCTGTCCGAGGACCAATACTCCGTCGGTGACCGCGTCACCCTCGTCGCCACCACCGGCACCGTGCAGGACGTCCAATTGCGGGTGACCGTCCTGCTCGACGACGACGGCGTCGTTCACTACGTGCCCAACGGGCAGATCGCCGTCGCCTCCAACCTGAGCAAGGGCAAGGGCAAGAGCTAGGCGGCGGGCCCGTCGCCGGCCACGATCCTGAGGGCGTCGGGGCTCCAGCGGATCGTCGCCGCGGAAGTGATGCCGAGGCTCTCGCCGTCGGCCTGGATGGCCATCGGCGGGTCGGCCTCCAGCGTGAGTGCTTCGACCCCCTCCCAGACCTCCGCCCCTTTGACCTTCTCCAGATCGCGACCGAAGAGAGCGTCGATGGCGACCTGGGGCACCCGGCTCCGCCGGAGCCGGTCGAGGGTGAGAACGGTCATGGGGTTCGGGTGGGCCTCGGCGAGTCGGATGGGCAGTGGCCCGAAGAAGGTGTACACCCTCCGGAACTGGACGAGCGCGGTGGACGCATTCACCTTCCGCTCGCCGGAAGTGACCTCGACGTGCGGCTTGCGGGACGAGAACCTGCCCAGCGCCACACCCACGGCCGTTCGCATGTAGTGGATCGACCCGAACCGGTACTTGCGGTACGGCTCCTGGTCGGCCTTGGCCACGACTTCCGCATCGAGGCCGACGCCGCAAGCGAAGATGGCATGGTGGACCGTCTCGGTGGCGCCGTGCGAGACCGTGATCGTTGCAACTCCGAAAGCCTTCGGCGGAGGGGCCGATGCGATGAGCGTCGCCGCCTTCGCCGGGCGCGACGGGATTGCCGCCAGGCGCGCCAGGACGTTGGTCGTGCCCGCGGGGACGATTCCGAGGGCGGCCTGCGATCCGACGAGCCCTTGGGCGACGTGGTGCACCATCCCGTCGCCACCCATGGCGACGACCACTTCGAACTCCAGGGCAGCTGCGGCCGCCATCTCTGAAGCCTCCGTGGCCGACGAAGGCCAGATGGCCTCTGTCTCATGGGCTCCCGACAGAACCGACATCACGTCCCGATGGGCGCCGCCGGTGAACTGGGAGGCCACGGGGTTGGCGATGACGGCGATGCGAGCCACGTGGGGGCGAGGGTACCGGGGTACTCTGGTCAACCGTGGAGGACCTGGTCGAAGGCGTCGAAGAAGGGCCGCACCCGCAGTCGCCCCTGTTCAGCCTCGTCTCGGGTGAGGGCGACGGCGCCATGCTCGGCCTGGCGGCCGGGGACACCGCCGGGGGCGCCTGGGAGATGGGTTACTCCGCGATCACCGAACAGGCCGCCGTGATCGCCTACGAGCTCATCGAGCACCGCCGCGTCGACGCCGACAGCCTGCGTGCGGCCATCCGCGAGCTCGACGGATCTCAGGACGAGGAACCCGTCTACCGAGCGGAGACGCCGGCGTTCCGCGCCTGGCTGGACCGAGCGGCTCGAGGTGACTACGACCCCGACCCCTCGCCGGGCTTGGACGGCCTGGCCCGGGCGGCAGTGGCCGGGGTTGCCTTTCGAAGGGATCCCGACGCCCTGATACGCGAGACCATCGCCCTGACGCATCTCTTCCAGCGGGATCCGGCCACGGTGGCGGCCGCTCTGATCGCGGCCTCGGGCGCAGCTGCCGCCTGTTTCGCCCAGTCGGGCCGCGACATGATCGCCGGCGTGGCGGAGGCGGTGGTACCCGCGCTGGACAAGCTCGATCCGGGTGACAGCGACAGCCGGCTCGAAGGGCTCGGACGCGAACTGCAGCGGCTCGGGGCCAATGTGGGTGTCTCCGACGGGGAGGAGGCACTCGGCGTCGTGGGCGGCGATTCGTCCGACCCTCTCCAGGCGGTCCAGGCCGGCCTCCTGCTGGCCGCGCCGCTGACGGAGAGGCCCCACCAGGCGATCGAGCAGGCGGCCCGGGTCGGCGGGAGCAACCTCGCCGCCTTCGTGGGCGCACTCGTGGGCGCACGGGTGGGGATCAGGGCCTGGCCCTGGCCTTTCGCCAACGACACCTGGTTCGCCGAAATCGGCCGCCGACTGGTCCGCGGCCCGGACAACCTCGAAGGCCTGCCCATCCCCTACGCGGTGGAACAGCACCTCATGTTCGGGGCCCGTCCGGGCTTTCACTGAGCCCCAGGTCGTCCTCCGGGGCCCACTGACGCGGGGAATCGTCCACTTTCGCCAGCACCACCCACGCGAGGGCGACGAACCCAGCCAGGGCTCCCATGGCTGCGTTGCGGCCCCAACCCAACACGTCGACGATCACCGCCCACGCCAGTGGCCCGATGATCGTGGCGAAGCGGCCAACCGTGGCGTAGAGGCCGTAGAACTCGCCGAGGTGGCGCGGCGGGGAGATGCGCACCATGACGACGCGATCGGCGCTCCAGGTGGCACCCAGAGCGATTCCGCCCACGGGGCCCAGGACCCAAGCCAGGGAGTGGATCCCCGTCACCCCGGCCATGACCACGGCGGCGAGGCCGATGACCCAGATCACGAGCACCACGCGGAGGATTCGGATGGGCGAGACCCGATCCAGGATGCGGGCCGCTCCCAGAGCACCCAGGACCGCCGCGGCGATGGCGGTCCCCAGGATGACGGTGACGTCGGTCCGGCTCATCCCCAGTTCGTCGATCACGTAGATCGACAGGAAGCCGGCGAGCAGGGTGTTGATGGCGTCGGTGTAGAGAAACCTCCCGCCCAGGAAACGGACCACACCCTCGTACCGGCTTGCGGTCTTCCACGCGCTGATCACCCGACGCACCACGTCTCCCAGCGCGGGTTTGGGCGCGGGGCTGGGCAAGGGCGTCTCGGTGATGAACAGGAAGGCGGGGAACGCGAAGACGAGGAAGCCCAAGGACATCGCCTTGAACGTGCCCGAGTAGCCCCAGTCGAATACGTCGAACGCGAGCAGGCCGAGCCCCAGGCCGACGAAAGACCCGATGTACCCGACCCCCACGCCCAGCCCCGAGATCCAACCTCTGGTAGCCGGGGTGCTCACGTCCACCAACAGTGCGTCGTAGACGACCGAGCCGGTGTTGACACCGATGACCGCCACCCACAGGAGGACGAGGGTCAGGGGCTCGGGTCCGCTGGCGAAAAAGAAGGTCGCGGCCACGGCGACCAGAGTCGTGAGGCGGAGGGTGGGAAGCCGCACGCCCGTGGCGTCGGTCCGTGCGCCGGCCCACGGGGCCAGGAAGATGACGACGATCGCGGCGGCAACCTGGACCAGTGCCAGGTCGCGGTCGGGCCGGTCCACGGACAGGAGCCAGTCCGGCACGTACAGACCAACGACGCCGAGAGCGAAGATCGTGTTGGCCAGGTCGTAGACGACCCACGACCAGACGGAGCGGCGGGCGTCCGTCAACGCGGCCTCAGAAGGTGACGGCGACCGATATCAGCTCCTCACGGCCCAGGAGGCCGGCGGCTGCCTGGAGTGCGCGCGACGCCTCGCTGAGCGGGAACTGATGGGAGACGAGATCGTCGATCCGGGGGTCCGATGCCAGCTGAGCGGTCGCCCACTGGTATCCGACCCCCGATGATCCGGCCGCACCTTTGAGGGTGAGCTGCTTGGCGACGATCACGTCGGAGAGGAAGTGAAGGGCCTTGTCGCCCTTCGTCGAAGCGAGGATGACCCGGCCTCCAGTGCGCACCAGGTCCAATGCGGTGAAGAGAGCCTCCGGGTCGTCCGAGGTGACGTCCACCACCACGTCGGGTCGCCGGCCGAGCGTCGAAGCGATCTCGGCGGCCACGTCCTCGGTCTCGGCGTCGATCGCCATGTCCGCGCCCAGTGATCTGGCTAGCTCGAGGCGGTCGCGGTCGTGGCTCAGTCCCGTGATGCCCACCCATTTCGCTCCCGCCGCCTTGGCCGCGATGAGACATGCCAATCCCCGCGGGCCAGGCCCGAGGATGAGAACGTGCTCGTCGGGTTGGAGAGCGGGAAGCTCGACAGACCATGTGTATCCGGCCGCCAGGGGGTGGACGAAGGTGGCCACCTCTGCGGGGACGTCGTCGGTCACCGGATGAAGCCTGGCCTTGGGGTCCAGGAACAAGTACTCGGCCAGGCCGCCCCAGAGCCCGGGTGGCTCGAGGGAAGGGATGACACCGTAGGCGTTGTAGGGCTTGCGGCCGGCGCAGGTGGACAGGTTGAGTGCGCACCGGCGGCACACACCGCAGCGGATTCGGGGCTCGACGACGACGCGGGTGCCGACGGGGTACGGGATCATCGGCCCCTTGACCGCGATCCGTCCCACGACCTGATGGCCGGGGACGAGGGGATAGGTGATTTCGCGGGCCTCGCCCTTCCAGATGTGAACGTCGGCGCCCGAGATCCCCGTTGCCTCGATGGCGAGCCAGCCACCTTCTTCGGTCGGCCCCACCTCGAGCAAGGTGTCGGCGAAATGACGCGGCTCGACCAGGAGCATGGCGCGTGCCTGGGTCCCTGGCTCCATCGAGGCGAGTGTAAACCTGGCCCTGCAGGGCCCCGAATCCTCAGGTCGAGGCGACGAGCCTGGCGATCCCCTCCATACCGCGCTCGATGTCGGCCTCGCCCAGCGCATAGGAGAACCGGATGAAGCCCGGGGCGCCAAACGAATCGCCCGCGACCGTGGCAACGCCGGCCTCGTCGAGGATGGCGAGCGCCAGGTCCTCGGAGGTGGCGAACCGCTCTCCGAGCAGGGCGCGTACGTCGGGGAAGACGTAGAAGGCTCCTTCCGGCTCGTGGCAGACGACTCCGGGAAGCTCCGTCACGAGCCCGAACATGAGGCGGCGTCTTCGGTCGAAGGCCTCCCTCATCGCGGCCACCGTGTCCTGCGGCCCGGTCAGGGCCGCGATCGCCGCCTGCTGGGAGATGTTGCCCACGTTGCCGGTGGCGTGAGACTGGAATCGCTCCGCAGCTCCGATCACGTCGGCCGGCCCGATCGCCCACCCGACGCGCCAACCGGTCATCGCGTAGCTCTTGGCGACGCCGTTGATGAGTATCAGCCTGTCGAGGTCGGCCTTCGCCGCTACCGACGGGGCCGCCTCCTCGTAGGAGTAGGCCAGGCGCTGGTAGATCTCGTCGGCGATGATCCAGATCTCGTGCTCGGCGGCCCAGGCCGCGATCGCCGCCAACTCCTCCGCGTCGTACACCGATCCGGTCGGGTTGGAGGGGGAGACGAGGATCAGGGCTTTGGTCGAGCGAGTCAGCGCCGCGTCGAGGTCGTCGGTCGATACCTTGAAACCGGATTCGGCGGTGGTTGCGACCGGGACGGCGGTGGCGCCGGTCAGGCCCACTGCCGCCGGGTAGGTCACCCAGAACGGCGACGGCACGAGCACCTCGTCACCCGGGTCGAACAGTGCGGCGCAGACGTTGAAGATGGCCTGCTTGGCGCCGTTGGTGACGATCACCTGGCTCGGGTCGATCTCGACCCCCGAGAAGTGCCGCGTGTAGTCCGCCACGGCGTTGCGCAAGGCGGGAAGGCCGCTGTTCTGCGTGTAACGATGGTTGGCCGGATCGTGCACGGCGCGCGATGCCGCGGCCAGGATGTGCTCGGGCGTCGGGAAGTCGGGCTCCCCGGCGGCGAACGAGATCACCTCCCGTCCGGCTTCGCGCAGGGCGCGGGCGCGGGCGCTCATGGCGAGCGTCGCCGAGCCGGGCAAGCCGGCGAGTCGGGCGGAAACCCTGTCAGTCAGGTGCGCTCAGCCCTCAGTGGCGTCCGAGACGGCGTCCTTGGCGGCGTCGACAGCGTCTCCGGCTGCATCCTTGGCGGCCTCGGCAGCGTCTCCGGCTGCATCCTTGGCCGCCTCGGCGGCGTCGCCCGCAGCCTCGCCGGCCCCGGCCACCTTGTCCTTGACCTTGTCAGCCATGTCGGATGCGGCGTCCTTCGCCTTCTCGACGTAGGGGGCGGCCTTCTCAGCCATGTCGGATGCGGCGTCCTTCGCCTTCTCGGCCATGTCGGAGGCGGCGTCCTTCGCCTTCTCCATGTAGGGGGCGGCCTTCTCGGCCGCTTCGGTGGCGGTCTCTTTCGCCGACCCGAACATCTTCTTGAGGCTGTCCATGAAGCCCATCTTCCCGGTCCTTTCTCAGGGAGACCGGAGCCTAATGGACGGGATGGGTCCTCAGTATCGGTAGCGGTCCACGATCCGGCCATCGGGATCGATCAGGAGCGCAAGATCGCCGCCGTTGTTCCACACCGGGCTCGATCCTGGGCTCCACCCGGAGTCGGTGCTGGCAATCGTGATCCTCTCGCCGGCGCCAATCCGCGTTCCGTTCCTGAACGTGAACCGGTGGCGCGATGATTCGTCCCGGATCGTCCATCCCGACAGGTCGATCTCCCTGTCGCCTCGGTTGACGATGACCACGGTCTCGGAGGAGAGCGCGTCCTCATCGGGCCCGGGAGGGTCGACTTCACCGGCGTCAGGATCAAAAGCGACCGCGGGGACAGGTGCGTCGGCGCCACAGGCGTCCACCGCCCACAGGCCGGTCCGTTCGGCGAAGGCCCGTCGTTCGGCCTCGACCAGGTCGTCGGTCTCGCCTTCCTCGGGAGTGGTGGCGAGGGCCAGGCCCTCGGTCACCATGCTGAGGTTGACCCACACCCCGCCTGTGTAGACCTGGACCAGGGTCCGCCCGAATTGGTCGGTCCCGGTGGGGGTGACTTCGACCGCAGAGCGGTCGATCATCTCGCGGAGCCCGTCGCGGGCCTCGGCGAAGAAGCACTCATCCGTCTCGGGTGCATTGATGCCATCGAGGCGAAACGTCGTGCCGTCCGTGGTTTCAAAGGTGTCGCCATCGGCGACGAACTCGACAGTTGCCCCCGACCCCGTCGGTGGAACTGAAGTCGTCCCGTCCTGCGGGATGCAGGCGGCCAGAGTGAAGGCGACGAGGACTGCGGATGCGAAGCGGGCCACTAGCGTCAACCTATACCTACCCTGGCCGAATGACACGCCTCGCTCGGCTCCTGCCGGCCCTGGCGCTCCTGGCGGTCGCATGCAGTCCGGCCGAGCCCGCGGTCACCTCGACGCCGACGACTCTGCCCGAGGTGACCACGTCGACGGCTCCGGAGGGCTCCACCACGGTCCCTGCGTCGACCACGACGACCTCCCTGCCCGAGCTGGGCTCCCTGGCCTACGAACTGGTGGCGGAGTTGCCGTTCCCCGTCCAGCTCGTGACCCGGCCCGACGACCCGGTCTCGTACGTGGTGCTCAAGAGTGGTGTGATCCTGGCCCTCGACACGGCCACGGGGGAGACGTCCGAGGTGCTCGACATCTCGTCCCGTGTGCGTGACAGCGGCGAGCAGGGCCTTCTCGCGATGGCTCTCCATCCGACCGATCGCGCCCGTGGGTTCGTGCACTATTCGTCCCGTGAGGGAGGAAGGACCGTCGTCTCGGAGTTCACCTTCACTTCCGAACGCCAGGCCGACCCCGAGAGCGAACGGGTCATCTTCGAACACGCCCAGCCGGCCGGCAACCACAACGGCGGCATGATCGCCTTCACGCCGGACGGGACCCTGCTCTTGGGCCTGGGTGACGGCGGTGGGGCCAACGACCAGTTCGGCCACGGTCAGAACCCCGACACGCTCCTCGGTGGGCTGGTGGCGATCGATGTGGATGGTGACGCCGAGCCCGCCCTCTATGCCATGGGTCTTCGCAACCCCTGGCGATTCTGGATCGACGAAGGGCTTCTCTACATCGGTGACGTGGGACAGGGCCAATGGGAGGAGGTGTCGGTGGCGCCACTGCAGCCGGAACAGAACTTCGGCTGGTCGATCATGGAAGGGCTTCACTGCTTCTCCCCGCGTTCGGGTTGCGACCAGTCCGGTCTCGTCATGCCCGTGATCGAGGTGTCCCACGGTGATGCCGGCACCTGCTCGATCACGGGCGGGGTCGTCTATCGCGGGGCGCAGATCCCCGAGATCGACGGGCATTTCTTCTACTCCGACTACTGCGGCGCCTACCTCCGCAGCTTCAGGTTCGAAGACGGGTCCGCGGTGGACGTGACCGACTGGACCGACCAGGTGGGCCGGACCGACGGCGGCGTGGTCGGCTTCGGGGTCGACGGCCAGGGAGAGATGTACGTGGCGTCGACCCGGGCGCTGTATCGGGTGGTGGCCGTCAGGGGCGGCTGACCCCCGGATAACCTGCGCGAATGCCCTCGCTGTTCACGCGGATCATCGAAGGAGAGATCCCCGGCACCTTCGTCTGGCGGGATCCTCGAGCAGTGGGGTTCCTCTCCATCAACCCGCTCCGGCCGGGCCACGTGCTGGTGGTCCCCCGGCAGGAGGTGGACCACTGGCTCGACTGCCCCTCAGATCTGCGTGCTCATCTGGTCGAAGTGGCCGCGGTCATCGGTGACGCCCTCCAGCAGACCTATCGCCCGGAGAAGGTCGGCCTGATGATCGCCGGGCTAGAAGTGCCCCATCTCCATCTCCACGTAGTCCCCATCAACGGGGTCCGCGACCTCGACTTCGCCAACGCCACCCATGCCGAACGCGACGAGCTCGAGGCCGAGGCCACCAAGATCCGCCAGGCTCTCGCCGACACACCCGGGGTCAGCGCCTAGTGGGAGTCCTCCTCGGAGGGCTCACGTCGCTGCTCTACGGAGTCGGGGACTTCGTCGGCGGCGAGGCGACCAAACGGGCGCCCGCTGCGGCCAATGTCCTCGGTGCCGGGCTCGTCGCGCTGCCCTTGATCACGGTGGCGGCTCTGCTTCTGGGTGGGGATGCTTCCGTCTCCGACTGGGTGGCCGGTGGCCTCGCCGGCGTCTCCGGTTCGATCGGCCTCGTTCTGCTCTTCGCGGGGCTGGCGGGTGGGAGGGCGGCCGCAGTGGCTCCGGTGGCGGCGGCGGTGGGCGCCGCGGTGCCCGTGGTGGCCGGTGTCTTGTTCGGAGAACGCCCCTCGCTGGTCGCGTGGGTGGGTGTGGCAATTGCCATCCCGGCGATCATCCTCAGCTCCTGGGCCGCCGACCTCGGCTCGCTGCGCGCCGGCGGATTGGGATATGGAGCCGCGGCGGGAGCCTTGTTCGGCACCTACACAGTCATCATCAGCCGGACGGCGGAGAGCTCCGCGCTGTTGCCGCTGATCCCCGCGAGGGCGGCCACGGTGATCACCATGCTCGTGCTGGCAATGGGTGGGGCCTGGAAGCTCGCCAGCGTGAGGACGATTCCCATAGGCCTGGTGGCGGCGCACGGCGTGCTCGACGTGTCGGGGAACGTGGCCCTGCTCCTGGCACTCCGGTCCGGGTCGCTGGTGCTGGTGTCGATCGCGGCGTCGGCAGCACCCGCCGTGACGGTGGCCCTGGCCAGGCTGGTCAACCGCGAGAGCCTCCGTCGCCGCCAGGTCGCCGGAGTCCTCCTGGCCTTCGTGGCGCTCGCTCTCATCGCCATGGGCTAACTTCGGGCGCCGACCAATGGTCAGACTCCCAGAGGAGGATCGACCATGACCACAGCCGTCATCGCCCAGCGAGCCATTCGCTCCAGCCGTATCGCCGCAGTCGCCTTGGTGGTCGCGGCAGCCGCCGTCACCGCCCTCGCGGCGCAATGGAGGTTCCACCTCCCCTTCACCCCGGTTCCCATCACCGGCCAGACATTCGCGGTTCTCCTCACCGGCGCGGCCCTGGGATGGAGACTGGGTGCGGCCGGACAAGCCCTGTATCTCCTCGCGGGCCTGGCGGGGGCGCCCGTGTTCACCGATGGCGGTTCCGGGTGGGAGGTTCTCTCCGGGCCGACGGGCGGTTACATCGTCGGTTTCGTCTTCGCCGCCGCTCTCGTCGGGCGTGCGGCGGAACGCGGGCATGACCGTCGCTTTCTCGGCATGGTGGCAGCGTTTCTCGCCGGGTCCGCGGTGATCTACCTGTTCGGCGTCGCCGGACTGATGGCCGCGACCGGCTGGCCACTGACCGAGGCGATCGCCCGCGGGATGACCCCGTTCCTGGTCGGGGACCTGGTCAAGGC